>JAYUFR010000109.1:0-16197 GCA_043738625.1 Sterolibacteriaceae bacterium | reverse complement strand
ACGGGATGGATGCCGATGTGCGCGCCGCCGTGGAAGCGGCACTGGCCGAATATCGCAAGCTCGGCGCCACCACGGTTGAAGTCCATTTACCAAACTCGGGGCTTTCGGTGCCTGCCTATTACGTCATTGCGCCCGCCGAGGCGTCAAGCAATCTGTCGCGCTTTGACGGTGTCCGCTACGGTCACCGCGCAGCGGAGTACACAGATCTTGCCGACATGTATTGCAAGACGCGGGCCGAAGGTTTCGGCACCGAGGTGAAACGCCGCATTCTCATCGGCAGCTATGTGCTGTCGCATGGCTACTATGATGCTTACTATCTCAAGGCGCAGAAGATTCGCCGCCTGATCGCACACGACTTCGCTGAAGCCTTCAAGCAATGCGACGTGATCATGGGACCCGCATCGCCTTCGGTCGCTTTCAAATTCGGCGAAAAAAGTGCCGACCCGGTGCAGATGTATCTCTCCGACATCTACACCATTTCCACCAACCTGGCCGGCCTGCCCGGCATGTCGCTGCCCTGTGGTTTTGGCAACTACAACATGCCGGTTGGTTTGCAAATCATCGGCAACTGGTTCGGCGAAGCGAAGATGCTCAATGTGGCGCACCAATACCAGCGGGCCACTGACTGGCATCTGAAGATGCCGGAGGCAATATGACCGCGCAGTGGGAAGTTGTGATCGGGTTGGAAACACATACCCAGCTCAGCACCGCAGCGAAAATATTTTCCGGCGCATCGACCCATTTTGGCGCGCCGCCCAACACCAATGCCTGCGCCGTGGATATTGCATTGCCCGGTGTGTTGCCGGTATTAAACAAAGCCGCCGTTGAGCATGCCATCCGCTTCGGTCTGGCGGTGGGGGGAAGCATAGCGCCACGTTCAATCTTCGCGCGCAAGAATTATTTCTATCCCGATCTGCCCAAGGGCTACCAGATCAGCCAGTACGAGATTCCAGTCGTTTCGGGTGGGTCGCTGACTTTTTTGGTGGGCGATGAAGAGAAGACGGTTCGCTTGACCCGTGCGCACCTCGAAGAGGATGCGGGCAAATCGATACATGGCGTTGGCGGAGGCGGAGCATACGGTTCTGCTGCCGGTTACGGAACTGCCGGAGGCTATGGTTCAGGAACCAAAACCGGCATTGACCTCAACCGCGCCGGCACCCCTCTATTGGAAATCGTTTCGGAACCCGACATGCGATCTTCGGCGGAAGCGGTGGCCTACGCCAAGAAGTTGCATGCGCTGGTGCAGTGGATTCGTATCTGCGACGGCAACATGCAGGAAGGTAGCTTCCGTTGCGACGCCAACGTATCAGTGCGTCGCCCCGGTGGGCCGCTCGGTACACGGCGTGAAATCAAAAATCTCAACTCTTTCGAGTTCATGCAGCAGGCGATCGAGTACGAGATGCAATGGCAGATCAACGAAATCGAAGAAGGTCGCGAGATTCAACAAGCCACAGTGCTGTTCGATTCGGACAAAGGCGAAACCCGTGCGATGCGCAGCAAAGAAGACGCGCACGACTACCGCTACTTCCCTGATCCGGATTTACTGCCGCTGGAAATCAAGCCAGAGTGGATTGAGGAAATAAAATCAGGCCTCCCCGAAATGCAGGGAGACATGGAAAAGCGGTTCGCGCAGAGTTACGGGCTCAACACCGATGAGGCAGAGTTACTGACTGCAAATCTTGATATAGCCCGGTATTTTGAAAACACGGTTACAGCACTCGGTACAGACAGTAATTGGTTTGCAAATAATCAACCAACGGCAGATTTTCGTTTTCAAAAAACTTTGGCACCCGCAAGACTTGTCTTCAACTGGGTAATGGGCGAGGTTTCAGCCATGCTCAATCGAGAAGGATTGAATTTCAACAATTGCCCGGTATCCCCCCAAACCCTTGCTGGAGTTCTATGCAGGATCAAAGACGGCACCATTTCCAACAAGATTGCCAAAGAAGTCTTTGAGGCACTTTGGTCTACCGGAGATCCACAAGCCAATTGGGGAGTCATAAGTGCAACTCTCCCTAGCATGACGGCGATTTTGGCTGCTGTTGATGCTGTCATTGACGACAAAGGCTTGAAGCAGATCACCGACACCGCCGCCATCGAAAAAATCATCGACGAAGTCCTTGCCGCCAATCAAAAGTCCGTCGAAGAATTCCGCGCCGGCAAGGAAAAGGCCTTCAACGCACTGGTCGGCCAGGCGATGAAGGCCACGAAGGGGAAAGCCAACCCGCAGCAGGTGAACGACCTGCTGCGCAAGAAGCTGGGCGGCTAGGGTTTCGCCGCTGCGGGCTTGGCGGCATCGTCCGCCGGTTTGCCGCCGCCGCGCAGTTCGCGCAAGCGAACCCGGTCAGCCTCGAACTTGGCCTTGATCTGCTCGATATCCTGGTTCTTGGCGACCAACGCAGCCTGTTGTCCCTTGACTTCCAGTTTGTTGCGGCTGATCTGCTCTTTGACGTCCTGCGGGATGTCTTCGCCCTTGGCCTTGTATTGCGAAAGATCGTTTGACAGTTTTTTCTGATCCTTGAGCGCCTGGTCAAGTTTGTCCTGAACCTGCTTGATGTTGCGCTCAACCTCTCCCAGTGCCCGGTCCCGCCCCGCATCCAGATCGGCTTCTGTCGCGTAAGTGCTGAGCAGAGCCTGATCACGGCGCTGCTGATCCAGCGCCAACTTGTCTGTATCCCGCTTCTTCTTCAGTTCGGCATCTCGCGCCGCCATTTGGACATCGGTCAGCGGAGCGTCGTGATTCGGGCCTCTGATCCCGCGTTCGTTGAACTCACTGTAGGGTTTGTTGATGCAGGCGTCAGGCAGCACGTCGCTGCATACCCGCTTGCCTTGTCCGTCGGCACAACAGAAAGTTCGTGCGGCCTTGGCGGTGGGTGCGGCCAAAGCCAGTCCCAGAACAAGTACCGAAATCGTCGCGCGCATCAACATGGGTCAGCCCTCCTGAATTCCGTAGTATTTCCGATAGCGGATTACCGCATCCAAATTTCGTTCCAGCTCCTCATTACCTGCAAGGAATCCTATCAGATCATTAAGGGTAGCGACGCAGATCACCGGAATTCCATAGGTACTTTGTACTTCCTGCGTCGCAGAAAGCTGACCGCTGCCCCGCTCCTGGCGGTCCAACGCGATCGCCACGCCGGCCGGGATGGCGCCAGCGCCGCGGATCAGGTCGACTGACTCCCGGACCGAGGTGCCGGCGGAAATTACGTCATCCACGATCAACACGCGGCCGGCCAGCGCCGCCCCAACCAGGGTGCCGCCTTCGCCGTGATCCTTGGCTTCCTTGCGGTTGTAGCAAAAAGGCTTGTTGCAACCTCGTTGCGCCAGTGCCATGGCAATGCCTGCGACCAAAGGAATGCCCTTGTATGCCGGGCCAAACAGGGCGTCAAAGGCGATTCCGGAAGCGAGGATGGCGGCAGCGTAGAAGTCGCAAAGTTGCGCCATCGAAGCGCCGTCGTTGAACAGGCCGGCATTGAAGAAATAAGGTGACAGGCGCCCGGCTTTGGTTTTGAATTCGCCGAAACGGAGCACCCCACGTTGGCAAGCGAAGGCAATGAAATCGCGGCTAGAATCGGGGCTCATCATAAGCGCTTCATTCTACATGCTCGGCCGCAGGGCCGTCCCAAGGCCGAGCCGTCTACAACCCGAAGCGGGCATCGCCCGCGAACCAAAGTCACCCCCATCCTTGGGAAGGGGGTGGGGAGGAAGGTACGTGATTCGAGTGATCTCCCTTAACCTGAACGGTATTCGTTCCGCTGCTACCAAAGGCCTCTACGACTGGCTCGGTGAGCAGAAGGCCGACGTTGTCTGCTTGCAGGAAATCAAGGCGCAATTGCCCGACCTGACCGAGACGATGCGTTCTCCGCAAGGTTTTAGCGGCTGGTTTCATTGCGCAGAAAAAAAGGGCTACAGCGGTGTTGGACTATATGCACGCAAGAAACCGGATCGCGTGGCGGAAGGTATCGGCAACCCCGAATTTGATGCCGAAGGCCGCTATATCCGCGCTGATTGGGGCAATCTGTCGGTCGTGTCGCTCTACCTTCCTTCTGGCTCCAGCTCGCCCGAACGACAGGAAGCCAAGTTTCGTTTCATGAAATTCTTTTATCCCCAGCTTGTGGCGCTGCGCGCTGAAGGGCGGGAGATTATCCTGTGTGGTGACTGGAACATCGCGCACCAGGAGATCGACCTCAAAAACTGGAAATCGAATCAGAAGAATTCCGGTTTTTTGCCCGAGGAGCGCGCATGGCTGACCCAGGCATTTGACGAACTGGGTTGGGCCGATGTTTATCGCCGATTGCATCCGGATACCACTGGCGAGGCTTACACATGGTGGTCGAACCGGGGGCAGGCCCGGGCCAATAACGTTGGCTGGCGCATCGACTACCAGATCGCTACGCCGGGCGTTGCGGCGACGGCAAAGTCGGCCAGCGTTTTCCAGACGCAGCGTTTCAGCGATCACGCGCCTTTGGTCATCGACTATGACTGGTCGCTTTGACCGATGTCATTGCACTCCCGTAGCAAAGCCGGTAGCCTTCCAACGTTATTCATTCTTCAGCGGAGAACACCATGACCGATGTCACCAAGGAAAAATTGATATCCGATTTCAAAGTTGTTGTTGCCGACGCGGAGGAACTGCTGCGCGTGACTGCGGGGCAGGCCGGCGAAAAGGCCGTTGAATTGCGCGGCAAGATACAAAGCCGCCTGGCCGACGCCAAGCTGCAAATTGGGGATGCACAAGCCGCGGTGGTCGAGAAGGCCAAGTTGGTTGGCCGTGTCACCGACGATTACGTGCACGATAATCCGTGGCGTTCAGTGGGTATTGCCGCCGGTGTGGGGTTGGTCATCGGTCTGCTGATCGGTCGTCGGTAAACTCTGATGGAAGCCGGGCCCCGTCGCGGGCTGCTTGACTCCCTGTGGAGTCTGCTGGCTCATGGCTTTGAACTGCTGCATACCCGCGCCGCACTTTTTGCGGCCGAGCTGGAAGAGGAAAAGACGCGCTTGCTCAGCCTGCTGGTTTATGGCGCGGCGGCCTTTTTCCTGCTGGCGGCCGGAATAGTTTTCCTCGCCGTATTTCTGACGGTGCTGTTCTGGGATGATCATCGCCTCCTGACCCTTGGACTTTTCACCGCGGTATTCCTGACCAGCGGAATTGCGGCCGCGTACCTTGCCTTTTTCCTCGTCCGCAAGCGTTCGCGTTTGTTCGCCGCGAGTCTTGCCGAGCTGGCTCAGGACAGGGCGGAACTTGAGTCGGACAAATGAGCAAAGAGGTCGAGCTGGCGCTGAGGAAGCAACGCCTGCAATCCAGGAGCGCCGCATTGCGCCGCGACCTTGTGCATGACATCAGCGGCATCGCGCCTGTTTTTCGAGCCGCTGAGCAGGTGCGCGCCGGCATCGCCTGGTTGCGTGCCAACCCTCTGCTGGTCGGTGGTGTCACTGTGGCGCTGGTGGTATTACGGCCGAAAACTTGCTGGCGCTGGGCGCGGCGCGGCTTTATTGCCTGGCAGGCGTGGCGTCGGCTGCAACACAACGACAAAAACTGAACGGCCCGTTTGATTGCGCAAAGATTGCGCAAACTTTCCCGCGATATTTTCAACGATATCGGGAAGCCTGCCGGACTAGCATGATCCAATGATTCGCAGACCCATTCACCCGATTGTTGCCACCCTCAGTGCATTGTTGCTCGCGGCTTGCGGCACATTGTCCACACCACCCCCAACCAACGCCGGTAGCGGGAATACGATCACCGCTGCCGAGAGCCGGGGGCAGGATGTGGCACTGTTCGCCATGGGACTGGTGGAAACCGGCTATCGTTTCGGCGGCAAAAACCCCGCCGCCGGACTCGACTGCAGTGGCATGGTCAGTTACGTCTATGAGAACGCAGCAGGGGTCAAGCTGGCCGGATCAGCGGCTGATATCGCGCGCCAGGGCAGACCGGTGGATAGCGCGAGGCTGAAGCCAGGTGACCTGGTTTTCTTCAACACCCGCAACCGACCCCATTCCCACGTGGGGATTTATATCGGCGACGGCCGTTTTGTTCACGCGCCGAAAAGTGGCGGGAAGGTACGTGCGGATGATTTGAGAAAAGGCTGGTTTGGCGAACGCTTCGAGGAAGCCCGCAGCTACTTCAACTAGCGACTGGTGGTGACGCAGCAGCGCATCGCCATGCCGGCGATGCAACAGTGAGCGCTTTATTCCTGGCTCGAGTAGACGGTATGAAGGAAAGCGTCAGCGTCAAAGCCGCTGTCTGCCTGCCTTGCCGGGACCACTTGCTGAAGACCGAGTTGCAACTCCGGGAGTGGCGGCAGCCATTCCGCGTTCATCACCTCGTCCTCAAAGGACCCGAACTCGTCTTCAATGATTTTGCCCGTATTCATGTCAGTCACCGCCATCATGTTCTGCTCCTCATGGATTCGCAGATGCATTGCGTATAACGACGCAGATTGCAAAAGGTTGAACGGGATTACATCGACGCGTGACTTTTGTTGGATTCATACCACGGTGCAGCCCGCACCAGTAGCAGCATTCCGGGCAGTGCAAGAAAAAAACACAACATGAAAAACTCGAACCAGCCCAGCGTATCCACCAGCCAGCCCGCAGCGGAATTGATGAAAGCGCGGGGCACGGCGGCGAGACTGGTGAACAGCGCGAACTGGGTCGCCGTATAAAGCGGGTTGGTGGCACGGGCGATATAAGCCACGAAAGCGACCGTGCCAAGGCCTACGCCCAATGCTTCGAAACCGATCACCAGCGCCAGTTGCGCGAGCTCTGCGGCGCCGATCACCGGGTGCGGCCCAGCCGCCGCGAGCCAGGCAAAGCCCAGGATGGACGCCAATTGCACCACGCCAAATAACCACAAGGCGCGGTTGATGCCCAGCCTGACCATCCACAGTCCGCCCAGCAGTCCGCCGATCAGTGCTGGCCACAGCCCGGCATTCTTGGCGACCAGCCCGATGTCCGATTTGGCGAATCCCATGGCCAGATAGAACGGTGTCGCCAGGGCGGTGCACATGGAGTCGCCCAGCTTGTAGAAAAAAATGAAGCCGAGGATTAATGCCGCGTTACGCCAGCCGGCGCGCTGCATGAACTCACGAAATGGCTCGACCACCGCCTCGCGCAGAGTCTTTGGCGCAGTTCGGCTTGTTTCCGGCTCGCCCACCCACAACGCCATGGCCATGCCTGGCAACATGAACAACGCGGTAATCAGGAAGACCTGCGCCCACGGCAGATGATCGGCGAGGATCAAGGAGAGCGAGCCCGGCACCAGACCGGCGATGCGGTAGGCATTGACGTGCACCGAGTTGCCGAGGCCGAGTTGGTCGTCGGCGAGGATCTCGCGGCGGAACGCGTCAAGCGCAATGTCCTGGGTCGCCGAGAGCAGGGCAAGCAAAGACGCGAGCATGATGATTGTTGTCAGGTCGAATTGTGGCGACAGGCTGCCAAAGCTGGCGATCACAATAAACAGGGCGACTTGGGTTGCCACCATCCAGCCACGGCGGCGGCCCAGGCCGGGTAGGGGGAAGCGGTCAAGCAGCGGCGACCAGAGGAATTTCCACGTATAGGGCAGCTGGATCAGCGCCATGGCCCCGATTTCCTTGAGGCTGACGCCTTCGGTGAACAGCCAGGCCGGTAACAGATTGAGCAGCAAGTAGAGCGGCAAGCCGGAACTGAAACCGGTGAACACGCAGATCAGCATGCGTCGGTTCAGCAGCGGGGCAAACCAAGTGGGGACGGGCATCAGCGGAATGTAGCAGCCTGTTTGGAGGTTGGCGCTGCGAGGAAGCCGGTTTTATCAGATTAACTCGGCGGGGCCGATGACCCGGCCGAGAGGTCGTTACTCCCGGGTAATCCGATACACCGCCAGGCTGCCAAGGAAGTTGTGTTCCTCGGTAATCTCGCGCCCCTCGTCGAAGACTTTGCGCTCCTTGACGATGATGCCGCGCTTGGCACAGAAGGCGTCGAAGTCGGCGATGGTGCACAAATGAATGTTGGGCGTGTCGTACCACTCGTAAGGAAGGCGGTCAGACACCGGCATACGGCCGTTGAGGATGTCCATGCGATGCTTCCAGTAACCGAAGTTGGGGAAGCTGACCACTGCCTCACGGCCCACGCGCAGCATCTCCGACACGATCTCTTCGGTGCGGCGCATGGCTTGCAGCGTCTGCGACAGGATGACGTGTTCGAAGGCGCCGTTCTGGAAACCGGTCAAGCCACCCTCCAGGTCGCCCTGGATGACGTTGATCCCGTTGGCGATGGCGGCGAGTACCTTGGCGTCTTCAATTTCCACGCCCCAGCCGCGTACGCCGCGCGTTTCGATCAATCGCTTGAGCAGCGAACCCTCGCCGCAGCCAAGGTCAAGCACGCGCTCACCCGGTTGCACCCAGCCGGCGATGACATCGAAATCGGGGCGATCAAAAGCGGTGCTCATGTTTTTACGTTGGCGAAATAGGCACGCACCACGCCGTGAAAGTAGTCATCGACCATGAGAAACGAGTCGTGACCAAAACTGGCCTTGCTTTCGGCATAGCACACCGACTGTCCGTTACGTAGCAGTGCGTCGACGATTTCGCGCGCGCGCGCCGGCGCAAAGCGCCAGTCGGTTGAAAACGCAACCACCAGAAACTTTGCCCTGGCCATCGCCAGCGCGGCGGCGAGATCGCCGTTTGTCTCGCGCGCCGGATCGAAATAGTCCAGTGCCTTGGTCATCAGCAGATAAGTGTTGGCGTCGAAATAGCCGGCGAACTTGTCGCCCTGATGGCGCAGGTAGGACTCGATCTCAAACTCCACGCCGAAGCCGAACTTGACGTTGCCGCCGCGTAGCTCACGGCCAAATTTTTCTGCCATGCCGTCGTCGGACAGGTAGGTGATGTGGCCCAGCATGCGCGCCAGTCGCAGACCACGCCAGGGGGTGACGCCATATTCATAGTAATGACCGTCATGAAAATCAGGATCGGTGAGAATCGCCTGGCGGGCGACATCGTTGAAGCCGATGTTCTGCGCGGAAAGCTTGGGCGCTGCCGCAATCACCAGCGCGTGACGCACCCGCTGCGGATAGGTAATGGCCCAGCGTAGCGCCTGCATGCCACCCAGGCTGCCGCCGATCACCGCAGCCCATGCATCAATGCCAAGCAAGTCGGCCAGCCGTGCCTGGGCATGCACCCAGTCGACTACCGCCAGCAGCGGAAAGTCGGATCCCCAGGGTTTGCCCGTGACCGGGTTGATAGTAGCGGGGCCGGTGGAACCATGGCAGCCGCCCGGATTGTTCACGCCGACGATGAAAAACTTGTCGGTGTCGAGTGGTCGACCCGGGCCGATGATGTTGTCCCACCAACCTATATTGTCCGGGTCATCGGCATAGTGTCCCGCGACATGGTGGTGGCCGGACAGAGCATGGCAGACCAGAATGGCGTTGGACTTGGCCGCGTTGAGGCTGCCGTAGGTTTCGTACACCAGGTCGTAGGCTGACAGCGTCGCGCCGCTGCGCAACTGCAGCGGTTCGGCAAAGTGGGCCCGCTGTGCCTTGACGAGTCCCACACCCTGAGATTTGTTGGTTGTTGTCACAAAATAAAAACCCGATCGGCGCATGGCGCGGATCGGGTTTTAGGTTCAGCCGTCCTCGCTTTAGCCGTATTTATCAAGCGCCCGCAAGCAGAGTCAAATCGGCGCAACGTGATGAAGGCTACCGGCCGCTGCCGCGCTTGTCAATCCGCGTTGATTTTTTCCAGACGCTCGCGGATGCGGGCTGGATCATCAAGCCGCAGCAAGCGGGTGACCTTTGCCCTGAGTTGCCCCGCATCACAATTCAACAACTGTTGCTTGACTTCAAGCACCTGCGACGCATGCATCGAGAATTGGCGCAAGCCCATGCCGATCAGCAGGCGTGTCATGGAGCGATCACCGGCCATTTCACCGCAGACCGACACCGGCATGCCGGCACGATCGGCCGACTGGATGGTTTGCGCGATCAGACGCAGTACCGCGGGATGCAGCGGGTCGTAGAGATGGGACACGGCTTCATCGGTGCGGTCGATGGCCAGGGTGTACTGGATCAGGTCGTTGGTCCCCAGCGCGAGAAAATCGAGCCGCTTGAGGAATGGTCCCAATGCCAGCGCGGCAGCGGGAATTTCAATCATCCCACCGATTTCAATGCCTTCGTCAAAACGAACCCGTGCTTCGCGCAACTGATTTTTGGCTTGCGCGATCATCGCCAGCGTCTGGTCGATTTCGACCGCCTGGGCCAGCATCGGAATCAACAGCCGGATCCTGCCGTAGTGCGAGGCACGCAGGATTGCCCGCAACTGGGCCAAAAAAATCTGCGGCTCGGCCAGGCAATAGCGGATCGCGCGCAGTCCCAACGCCGGGTTGGGTTCCTTGCGTTCCGCGCCGCGCAGGGCGCGGACGGTCTTGTCGGCGCCGATATCGAGGGTACGGATGGTGACCGGCTTGTCGCCCATGGCCTTGGCCACTGAGCGATAGGCTTCGAACTGTTCATCCTCGTCAGGCAGATCATCCCGATTCATGAACAGGAACTCAGTGCGGAACAGGCCTACCCCGGCTGCATCGACACTCTTCGCCTGCTGCACGTCCTGCGGCAGTTCGATATTGGCTTGCAACGAACACTCGACGCCGTCGAGGGTCGTCGAGCGGGTCGTCTTGAGGCGTTTGAGCTTGTTGCGCTCCAGTTCGCGCCGGCTTTTCTTCAGTCGGTATTCCTCGAGCACGCGCGCGTCCGGATCGACGATCAGCACGCCGCGCGCGCCATCCAGGATCAGCAGGTCGTCATCCTGAATCAGCGGCCGGGCATTGTGCATGCCGACCACGGCGGGGATTGCGAGGCTGCGGGCGACGATGGCGGTGTGCGAGGTGCCGCCGCCCAGATCGGTGACAAAACCGCCGATGCCAAGGCTCTTGAACTGCAAAGTATCCGCCGGTGAAAGGTCGTGAGCCACCACGATCAAGTCGTCATCACCCAAGTCGGCACGCCTACCGCGGCCCAGTTTACGCGGCATGTCCAGCAGTACTTTGAGGACTCGTTCGACCACCTGGACGATGTCCTGGCGGCGTTCGCGCAGATAAGCATCTTCCATTTCATCAAACTGGGCGACCAACAGTTCCATCTGCTGCACCAGGGCCCATTCGGCGTTACAGCGGCGCTCGCGGATCAGGTTTTTGGGTTCCTCTGCCAGCAACGGGTCAGCCAGAAACATCAGATGCAGGTCGACAAAGGCCTCAGCCTCAGCTGGCGTTCCCGGCGCCGTGGCTTCCTCACGCACCGACTCGAATTCGGCACGAACCTCGGCAAACGCCTGGTCGAGACGGACGATCTCGCTCTCTACCTCATGGTCCGGCACACGGTATTGCGAGACCTCCAGCGTGGCATGCGATACCAGGTGGGCGCGACCGATGGCGATACCGGGCGATACAGCAAGTCCGAAGAGGGAAAACGTCATGGTTGCGATTCGGTTATTCGCCCTCGCCGAACTTGTCGGTGATCAGGGCCAGCATGGCCGCCAATGCCTCTTCGGCACGGTCGCCGACGCAGTCAATGGTGATCGTTGATCCCTTGCCGGCGGCCAGCATCATCACGCCCATGATGCTCTTGGCGTTGATGCGGCGGCTGTTGCGCTCCATCCAGACTTCGCAGGGAAAACTGCCGGCCAGTTGAGTAAGCTTGGCAGAAGCGCGGGCGTGAAGGCCCAGCTTGTTGATGATTTCAGCCTCGGCTTTTGGCACAGCAATCTCCTAGCGGTTCAACGCCGCGGTGGGTCCCAGACTATTTTACGGGCGGAAGACAAGTCTGCCTCCGCATGACCGGGGTGTGAGGGTCTAAACTACCAACATCAATGTTCGGGTGTCAATCGAAGAATCGTTGCCACCCTGTTCCGTGTTCTTGACCGCCTGCCCAATCTGATCATTATATCCGGAGAAGTTCTGATGCCTCTGTCTAAATCTGCGCCCCGCAAGGGCCTGCATAATCGACAAATCACCTGCCAGGGCTATCAACGCGACGATGGAATGTGGGATATCGAAGTCCATTTGGTCGATACGCGGAGTCGGCCGACCACCAACCAATGGCGGGGCGAAGTTCCGGCCGGTGCACCGATCCATGGAATGTGGCTGCGCTGGACCGTGGATGAGGACATCGTGATTCGCGCCATCGAGGTAGTCATGGATGCCGCCCCGTTTCCGCAGCGTTGTCCGGAAGTGCCGCAGAACTACCAGCGTCTGATTGGTCTGAGTGTCGCCAAGGGATTCGTCAAGGAAGCGCAAGCCAGGATTGGGCGCACCGAAAACTGCACCCACCTGTCCTCGATGATGCAGGTGGCGGCGACCTGCACCATGCAGACCCTGTATGCGGGACGCGCTGCCACCGAGGACATGGCGTCGAGGCTGCGGATTTTCAGTTCCGGGTCGGATCGTCCGCCCTTGCTCAACACTTGCCACTCGTATGCCGAAGACAGTCCGATCATCAAGGCGGTCTGGCCGGCCTATTATGTCGAAAAAGCCGAAAAAAAATAGCAGCGGTTTGTCAGAAGAAATTCTCGCGGCTCAGCGGTTCAGCATGTTGAGCACGCCGTCGCGGCCGCCCGATGTGGCGCGCGAAACCAGAGTGGCCATATCCTTGTCGCGATAGGTCAGGGCCCGCAACAGCATCGGCAGATTCACGCCGGCAATACCCTCGATATGCCCGGATTCAAGCAACTTCATGGCAAGGTTGGAAGGTGTTGCACCATAGATGTCGGTCATCACCAGCACGCCTTCCCCGCTATCGACCAGTTTCAGCAGATCACGCGCCAGCGGCAGGGAATCCAGGGGGTCGTCCTGAACGGCAATCCCCAGTTGCAGAATTTGCGGCGGCCTTTTATTGAGCACATGGCAGGCGCACTGGATCAGCGATTCGCCATAGGAAGAGTGCGTGATGAGAAACAACCCAATCATCGATAACTCCATTGCATAGTAAATGTCTGCGGGTTGATAGCCGTCTAGGTTTCGGCTGGCTGGCTGCGTTCCAGTTCAAGTGCAGCTGCAAGCAGCGCCAGCCGGGCAATCACGCCGTAAGCGTAGAAACGGTTGGGCGGTGCGTCGGGCGATTGCGCCGCATCGGGCAGGGTGCAGCCCGTATCGAAAGCAAGCGGCTTGAAATGCATGCCCGGCGCATTCAGGTTTTCATCGATACCGCGTGAGGTATTGACGCGGTAAAAGCCACCAACGACATAGCGGTCGATCATGTACACCACCGGCTCCGCGGTGCCGTCGTCCACGGTTTCTACCGTCGGTACGCCTTCCTGAATGATCACCTCGGTGACCGCCAAGCCTTCCTTGACCACCGCCATCTTGTTGCGCTGCTTGCGGTTGAGGCCGATCACCTCGGATGATTCGTGCACCGTCATGATGCCCATGCCGTAAGTGCCGGCATCGGCCTTGACGATGACGAAGGGCCTGGAATCGATGCCGTATTCCTGGTACTTGGACTTGATGCGGGCCAGCAGCAGGTCGACGTTGTCGGCCAGACACTGCTCACCGGTGCGCTCCTGAAAATTGATTTCTCCGCAGACGCCAAAATCCGGATTGATCAGCCACGGGTCGATGCCGATGTGTTTGGCAAATGCTTCTGCCACCTCGCGATAGGCGCCGAAATGACGCGATTTTCGCCGCGTAACCCAGCCCGCATGCAGTGGCGGAATCATCCACTGTTCATGCAGCTTGGTCAGTATTTCCGGCACGCCGGAAGAAAGGTCGTTGTTGAGCAGGATGGCGCAAGGATCGAAGCCCTCGATGCCAAGCCGGCCGCCAGTCGCGCCGATACGCTGGAGCGGCTCCAGCGTCAGTGACTGGCCATCGGGCAGTTCCAGCGTAGTCGCCGTGGTGACCTCCGGCAGCAAGCTGCCAATGCGCACATTGAGGCCGGCGTGATGCAGCAGGTTAGCCAATCGCGCCACATTTTGCAGGTAATGCTGGTTGCGCGTGTGGTTCTCCGGAATCAACAGCAAATTCTTGGCATCCGGACAGACTTTTTCGATGCCCACCATCGCCGCGTGTACACACAGCGGCAGAAAGGCGGGGTTCAAATTATTGAAGCCGCCGGGAAACAGGTTGGTATCGACCGGCGCCAGCTTGAAGCCGGCATTGCGCAAATCCACCGAAGCGTAGAAAGGTGGCGAATGATCGAGCCATTGGCTGCGCAGCCATTGTTCGATGCTCGTATCTTTTTCAAGGATGCGTTTCTCAAGATCAAGCAGCGGGCCGGTCAGGGCAGTAGTGAGGTGGGGAACCATAGGAGGAAAATATTCCGAAAATGAAATCATTCCGGCGCGGGGGCCGAAGTTATCCGCCAATCTTACATGACGCTCGTCATGACCAATCCCACACGACTTTCAGGTCTTTTGCTGCGTGATTGCGCGCCGGGTTTTTGATGAAGGTTTTTTGAGATTTGGCAGCGGCAATGCTGTCTTGTATTTCACCTGCTTGAGCGCAAAGCTGGAGCGGATATTGGCCACGCCGGGAATCTTCGACAGATTGTCCACGATGAATCGCTCCAGCGCCTGCACATCCGGCACCAGCACACGAATCAGGTAATCCGAATCGCCGGTCATCAGGTAGCACTCCATCACCTCGGGGTATTCGCAGATCGCTTCCTGAAATTGTTCAAGGGCGCGCTCGACCTGGCGTTCGAGACGGACCTGGATAAACACGCTGACGCTGAGGCCGATCTGCAATGGATCGAGCAGCATCACATAGCGGCTGATGAGTCCCGATTGCTCCAGCGCGCGCACGCGCGCGAGGCAGGGCGAAGGCGACAGATGCACGCGACTGGCCAACTCCACATTGGTGAGTCGAGCGTCTTTCTGCAGCTCATCCAGAATGCGCAAATTTGTTGCGTCAAGCAAAGTTGATGGCATAAGCAGTATTTAAAAACACATTATCAAGTACAAGCTGCTTGATTATTGCATATTGAAAGCGCAATTGGAAAGCCTGTGCCGCGCTTTCCCCGGTAAGCTTCTCCATATATCGAGGAGAAAAGAACATGACCGGACGCGACGAGCACGCGTTGAGCAATGCCGCCGGGAGTCAGGCGACGGACATCGATCCACAGGAAACCCGTGAGTGGCTGGAAGCGCTGGAGGCAGTGGTTGCCGAATCGGGTCAGGCGCGTGGGCTGTTTCTGCTGCAACAACTGGAAGAGCAGGCGCGCCAACTGGGCATCATTGGCCATGTGCAGCCGTATTCGGCCTATCGCAACACCATTCCGATTGAAAAGCAGGCACCTTACCCGGGCGACCTTGCAATGGAAGAACGCATCACTTCCATCATCCGCTGGAACGCCTTGGTCATGGTGGTGCGCGCCAACCAGGCTTATGGCGAACTGGGCGGCCATATCGCCAGCTATGCCTCGGCCGCAGAAATATTCGAGGTCGGGTTCAATCACTTCTTCCGTGCACGCGATGCCGAACACGGTGGTGACCTGGTGTTCTATCAGCCGCACTCGGCGCCGGGTATTTATGCACGGGCGTTCCTCGAAGGCCGCCTCAGTGCAGAACAGCTGTCAAATTATCGGCAGGAAGTGGGTGGCAAGGGACTGTGCTCCTATCCGCATCCGTGGCTGATGCCGGACTTCTGGCAGCTTCCCACCGGGTCGATGGGCATTGGCCCGCTCAGCGCGGTCTACCAGGCGCGGTTCATGCGCTATTTGCAGAATCGGGGTGTTTCGAATACCGGCAATCGCCATGTCTGGGGCGTCTTCGGCGATGGCGAGATGGACGAGCCCGAGTCGATCGCCGGCCTCACCCAGGCGGCGCGCGAGAAACTCGACAACCTGACCTTCATCATCAACTGCAACCTGCAACGGCTCGATGGTCCGGTGCGCGGCAATGGCCAGATCATCCAGGAACTCGAATCCTTGTTCACCGGCGCCGGCTGGAACGTGATCAAGGTCATCTGGGGGTCGGATTGGGATCCGCTGTTTTCGCGCGATACCCATCACGCACTGCTGCGCCGTTTTGCCCAAACCGTGGACGGTCAATACCAGACGCTCGGCGCCAAGGACGGCGCCTACAACCTGCTGCATTTCTTCCAGAAGGACCCCGAGGTGCAGGCGCTGGTGTCCCATATGTCGGATGCCGACATCGATGCGCTCAAGCGTGGCGGCCATGATTTCCGCAAACTGCATGCCGCCTTCGCCGCCGCCAGGGCGCATCAGGG
>JAYUFR010000108.1:0-5600 GCA_043738625.1 Sterolibacteriaceae bacterium | reverse complement strand
TCATAATAGGACCGGTTAAAAATTCCGATCCGCCCGCGTTCCGGCAAACACTGCGTGGTGCGCCACAGAAAATCGTGCTCCAACTCCTCGACGCTCGGATGTTTGAAACTGAATACCTGGCAACCCTGGGGGTTGATGCCGGACATCACGTTGCGGATGACACCATCCTTGCCGGCGGCGTCCATCGCCTGAAAAATCAGCAGCACCGCGTACTTGTTGGAGGCATAGTGCAGTTGCTGCAATGCGCTTAGCTCACTCACCTGTGTCTCGAGGAGTTTCTGGTACTTCTCTTTCGACTCGTAGACAGGCTTCACCAATGTCGGCCACTTTTTGAGGTTGACCTTATCTCCTTCGGGTACCCGGAAATCCTTCGAGTTGATTTTCATCTTCATCCTTTCGGTCATGACAGTCGTGCTGTTCGCATCTGTTTATTTGCCAGGTTTATCCTTCAGATTCGCCCGTTCCACTTTCTCCAATTCCTCAACGGCTCGAACTTCTTCGCGCCCCAGATCCTCGTAAAGTTGATGGACTCGCTTGACGAGTTGCGGCGTCAAATCGGTCGGTGCCCTGGCCTTGGCTTCGGCTTCGGGCTGCGGTTTGTCTTTTGCTTCAGGCTTGAGTTCGGCATCGGTTTCTGGCTTGAATTCAGCCTTGCCTTGATCTCCCCGAATCTTCTGCTCCGCTTTGTCCCAATTCTGAACTGATTGACCGTCATGGTGGCCCTGCTCCTCATAGAGTTCATACGCCAGTGCGGCAATCTGCGGGGTCAGTTCCGAAGCCGTCCTGGCTTTGGCTTCAGGTTTTGGCTCGATGGCCGGTTTGGCTTCAACCTCACTTTGAGTTTGAGGTTTGGGTTCAGCTTTGGCGTCGGGCTTCTGCTCGACCTTTGCTTCAGGCTTAGTGTCAGCAGCTATGGTTTCGGGTTTAGCCTCAGGTTTCGATTCGTCCTTGGCGTCGGGCTTGTCCTCTGTTTTGGCGTCGGGCTTAACGTCGGTTTTGGCATCGGCATTGGTGTCAGGCTTGCTCTTGTCTTTTGCTTCGGGCTTGTCATCACCTTTGGAACCAGGCTTGGCTCCAGCTTTGACGGGATCGAATATCCGGTAGGCGAGCAGCTTAATGCGGTCATTCACGACAAACCACAACAGGGCATAGCCCCACACGAATCCGGCCCATTTCCAGCCGAGCGGCGTCATGAATAATCCGTAAACCGCGATCAGCGTCGCCACGATTTGCGTGCCGAGCACGGCCCCCCATAGAATCCGCGCGGGGCGTATCGACCAGAACGGGCCGCGCGTGCGCGTGAGGAAAATCGTCAGATGTCCCGCCACGGACAGCTTCAAGTACATCAGCGTCTGGATGTGCGCGCGGTCGAGGTGAAATACGCGTTCACCGAGATAAAACAAGCCGAAGGCGGAGACGACCCCGATGACGCCCAGCACCGAGGATATCCCCAGCACCATGCGCATGTTCCAGGCCTCGGGCTGATCCTTGTAATGCACATTGTCATAAGCGATGGACAGGATGGCTCCGTCGTTGAGCAATGCCAGCATCACGATCATCACCGCCGTCAACGGATAAAAGTTGAACACCATGATTGCCAACGTCATGAAGAACAGAACGCGCAGCGTCTCGGCGATGCGGTAGATCGCGTAGCTGTTCATGCGCTGGAATATCTTCCGGCTCTCCTTGATCGCATCGATGATCACCGACAGGCCCGGCGTCATCAGGACGATGGCCGCCGCCGCGCGCGCCGCGTCGGTCGCGTCCGACACGGCGATGCCGCAGTCGGCTTTCTTCAGCGCGGGAGCATCATTCACCCCGTCGCCGGTCATGCCGACGATGTGACCGCGTTTTTGCAGGACATCCACGATGTGGAACTTGTGTTCGGGAAACACCTGGGCGAAACCGTCGGCCTTTTCGATGGACTCGGCCACCTCCGTGCTCTCCTCCTTTTTCGAGTCGCCCAGGCTGGAGGCATCAAGGATATTGGTGCCCATGTTCAATACTTTGGCGGTTTCCTTGGCGATGGCCAGTGCATCGCCCGTCACCATCTTGACCTTCACGCCCATCGCCAGCGCGGTTGCGATGGTAGCCTTGGCGTCTTCCCGCGGTGGGTCGGACAAAGGCAACACGCCGACAAACATCCACTTGCCTTCGTCATCTGCCCGGGCGACGCCCAGCGCACGAAAGCCGCGTGCCGCAAAATCGTTGACCGCCTTGTCGACGGCGGACTTGACCTCACCGGCATTGGTTGACAACCCCAGAATCACCTGCGGCGCGCCTTTGGTCACCTTGAATTGTTTTCCGTCCTCGCCCTTGACCGTGGCCTCGGTGCGCTTGTGCACCGGATCGAACGGCTGGAAATGCATCACCTGATAACCCTTCAGGGCCTTGTCGTTTTTCACGCCGCCCAGCACCGCGAGGTCGATGGTGTCCTTGTTGTCCGCGCGTGATGCCAGCGCGGCGTACAGGATGACTTTATCGGCAGGGATATCGTTCACGCTGAACGGATCGCCCAGCGACAGCTTGTTCTGAGTCAAGGTGCCGGTCTTGTCCGCGCACAGCACGTCCACGCCGGCCAGTTCCTCGATGGCCACCAGGCGGCTGACGATCGCTTGCTTCTTGGCGAGCAGGCGCGCGCCGACCGCCATCGTGACCGATAACACGGTGGGCATCGCCACCGGAATCGCGGCCACGGTCAGCACCAGGGCAAACTGCAGCGTGGTAAGGATCGGGTCACCGCGGTAAATCGCGACGGCAATGATCACAGCCACCAGCACCACCGCGAGAATGATCAGGTAGTTGCCGATCTTCAACACCGCCTTTTGAAAATGGCTGACGGTGTGCGCGTCCTGCACCAGTTCTGCGGTCTTGCCGAAGTAGGTTTTTGCGCCCGTGGCGTACACCAGCGCGCTGCTCTCACCGCGGCGGATGATGGAACCGGAAAATACCGCGTCGCCCGGTTTGCGCGTGGCGGGCAAGGATTCTCCGGTCAGCGCGGACTGATCGATCGACATGGGATCGCCGTCCAGCAAGCGCGCATCCGCCGGCACGATGTCGCCCAGGCGCATGCGGATGACATCGCCCGGTACCAGCTCGCGTGCCGGCGGGTTGATCCACTTCCCATCACGTATCACCCGGGCTTTGACCGCCAGCTTGGCCTTGAGGGCCTCGATGGCATTGCCCGCCGTGTGTTCTTCCCAGAATCCGACCACGGCGTTGGCCACGAGCAGCAGCAGGATGATGCCGAAGTCCGGCCAATGCCGCGCTACCGCCGACAGGATCACGGCCGCTTCGATCATCCACGGGATTGGGCCCCAAAAATAGGTCAGGAATTTCAGCAGCGGATTGGTCTTCTTTTCCTCTATCTCGTTCGGCCCATATTGGGTCAGCCGCTTTGCCGCCTCGGCTTGGGTTAGACCGTCCGGTGATGACCCCAATTTTTTTTCTACTTCCGCCAGGGGCAGGGATTTAAGATCGTCCTTCGCATCGGGTTTGGATTTTTCCTTGGTTTTGTCTTTCGGATGGGGCTTCGCGTCAGGCTTAACTTCGGGGGCTTTGGGTTGGTCGGTAGTGGATTCCATAATGGTTATTCTCCCGTCATTGACAATCCCGCAGATTTCGCGATGCACGGAGAAGTTGTTGTAATACTCATGTCCCTGACATTACGGCTCTGAATCAGGTTGGGACTGTTATGTTTCGCCCAACCACTTTCGCGCCTCAGCAGCATCGGCATGATCGAAGTAGCGGACCTGGGCTTTGGTGAACGGTTTGGCGAAGACCGTCATAACCTCCTGCCACTTCTTTTCACCGACCGTCGCCATGCGCTCGATATCGCTGAAGTGGTCGACGCCAAACTTGAAGTCTTCCCATGCCGCGCCGGCATCCCAGCCGTGGAAGTCGTTCATGTCGAACAACACGCGCAGCTTTCCATGCTGCCGGACGAGTCGCTCGAACGCAGGCACAAAGTCTGTGTAATCGTCCTTTACCATCTTGCCGCTGACATGGAGGACAAGCAGCTTGCCGTTATTTTCTTCATTGAGTTGTATGGGCATTGGAGACTCCTTATGCTTTAGGTTCAGGTTAGAAGCAGCATGATCGTCGAAAGATCATTGAACTAACTCATAGTGCTGCGGTGCTGCCAATTACATCAGCTGTGAACTTTTCCTGCGTTCGCAGTTGTGACGCAAACTCAATCACGTCTCTGCCGTTTCACGCTCCACTTCATCCGCCCAGTAGCCGGTGCGCCCGTAGTGTTTGAAAATGTCCAACTCCTGTTCGCGATTCAATTGCTCTGCCGAGTTGTACGGCGGAGCGTCTTTCACTGCCTGCCGTGTCAGGCTGACCGAAACCTTGGCTTCCGGCCAGATCACATCCCGTATCCATTGAGGCGCAATAAGCACCTGGTGACCGAGCCACCAATTGCTCGTATTCACGATCAAATAGCGAATGGCCCAGGTCTCCTCATCGACGAGCATGCCTTGCAGGTGACCGACGTCGCCATCGTCCGCTTCGATGTGATAGCCCACTACCTCTTTACAACTGCGCAGATGGAGATCGTCATTCTGGTGCCGCGCCGCTTCATCGCGTGCATGAGCCTCCATCGCTTCCGGACGAGCAGTCTGCGGAGTCGCCACCAAGCCTCCGTAGTCTGGCATCATCATGTAGGGGTAAGCTCCCCCGCCCCAAAAATTGCTGCCTCCCCAATAGTAGGGATAGCCGTAATATCCGAGGTACTGGATTTCATGCTGTCGTGAAACCGGCTTTTCGGTATCAATGTCGGGGCTATTTTTGACCTGCTCTTTGGTAATTGAGACAGGCAGTATCTTTTCTGTCCAGTTCGGGTGACCAATCGCAATGGGCGAGATCAAGACGTTGCGGCTCAACAGCCAGGTTCCGGTGTCGACAATGAAATAACGTACAACCCAAGCTTCGTCATCGAAATAAAAATCCTTGATGCGACCAATGGTTCCGTCGGTCGCACGGATGGCATAACCCTCTAGGTCATTCAGGGTGCGTAACATATGCATTCTCCTTCTAGGGCGTCAAACGGCAGGCATTCGACGAATTGGAATTGGGCGTGTTAAACCGCTGCAACGCCTCGGCTAGCCGCCCTAACTTACAAGTGCATATATTGCTAGGGGGAGCATCAGCTTAGGCGCAGAATCCGGTTTGTTCCGTACGGTAGTGCACTTAATTAACCTGCCGCACGCCAATACCGATTGCTCGGGGGAGCAACTGCTGCAATATCTCGCCCGCGAGTTCCGGTACAACCATCTCGATCAAGCGCAGCACCATGAAAGTTTCATCCTTTCCATTTCCAATCACGAATCTCCGGCATGTCCTGACCGTGCTTGTTAATGTATTGCCTGTGCTCAATCAACTTGTCCTTGAGCTGCTGCTTGAGGTAGATGCCTTTGGCGCCTGTCTGTGGCAGACGATCAATGGCATCCATCACCAGATGGAAGCGATCCAGATCGTTCAACACGGTCATGTCGAACGGCGTGGTGATGGTGCCCTCTTCCTTGTAGCCGCGCACATGGATGTTGCGGTGGTTGGTGCGTCGATAGGTGAGCCGGTGAATCAACCACGGGTAGGCG
>JAYUFR010000107.1:0-5614 GCA_043738625.1 Sterolibacteriaceae bacterium | reverse complement strand
CGCCGCATCGGCCGGCACATCGCTCAAGGCGTTCTGACGCTCGGTGACGACCGCGAGCAGTGGCGGCAAGCGCTGGCGGGGTGGCTGATAGAGGGTGCTGCGGCGTGAGCAAGCGCGCGCAAATCCAGCGGCACCTGGGGGTGCTCGACGACATTGGCGGCATCATGGGTGCGATGAAAAACATTTCGCTCATGGAAACGCACAAGCTGGCGCGCTTCCTGGCCCATCAGCACCGCGTACTGGCCAGTATCGAGGCGACCGCCGAGGATCTCCTCAGTCACCATCCCGAAATCGGATACCGGCCGGAGCCCGGTGCATTGGAAATAATTGTCGCCATCGGCTCACAAAGAGGGTTCTGTGGCGACTTCAATGAATCGCTCGTGGACGCCGTGCGCCGGCATCGGCTCGAAACTGCCACCCAGCCGCTCGGCATGCTGGTGGTGGGCCGCCGACTGGCCGTGAAACTTACCAGGGATCCGCACATCACGAATTCGTTTGACGGGCCAAGCGTGGCCGAGGAAGTTCAACCAGTCCTGCAGCGCCTGATGAATGCGCTGAGTGAATTGCAGGCGGGGGTGGTACAAACCCGATCCTTTACCGTAACAGTGTTTGCGCATAGCGAAGGTGAGAATAGAGTGGCCGCGCGCTCCATTCTTCCCGTTCCGATTTCCGGATACGCCGGTCCGCATTTTCCGTATCCGCCGTTGCTGAATTTGGCACCACGAACTTTTTTCTCGGCGTTGGCACACCACTACCTTTGGGCGCAGATGCACGATGTGTTCTATGGCTCACTGATGGCGGAAAACCGTCGCCGATTGCAGCACATGGAAGGCGCAACGAAACGAATCCAGGACAAGACGACTCAATTGCAACAGAAATTCAACCTGCAGCGGCAGGAGGAAATTACCGAGGAAATCGAGGTCATCCTGTTGAGTAACGATGCTTTGCAGACATCTCACTGAGCGGGCCGCTGAGGAAACCATTATGCAATACATCGAGAATAGAACCTTTGACGAGATTCGCATCGGCGAATGCGCCAGCCTGCGGCGTACGCTGACCAAGCCCGACATCGAGCTGTTCGCCGTGATGTCCGGGGATGTGAATCCGACCCACTTGGATGAAGACTTCGCCCGAAGCGACATCTTCCACAAGGTAGTCGCCCATGGAATGTGGGGGGGCGCGCTGATCTCGGCTGTGCTTGGCACCCAGTTGCCGGGATCGGGCACCGTTTACCTCAGGCAAGACCTGCAGTTCCGAAGGCCCGTCGGTCTGGGCGAAACGCTGACCGTCACCGTTACCGCTACCGCGAAGGATGATTCGACACACCGCATCACATTTGACTGCCAGTGCGTCAACCAGGATGGCGCGCCGGTGATTTCCGGAACGGCCGAGGTCATCGCGCCGACCGAAAAAATTCGATATCCGCAGGTGGAGCTTCCGACTATCCGGTTCCAGCGTGACTTTGTACACCATAAACAACTGCTCGATGCAGCCAAGGGGCTCGAGCCGATCGTGACCGCGGTCGTGCACCCTTGCGACGTGGAATCGCTGCTTGGGGCAGTCGAAGCGGCCAGATCAAACTTGATCGTTCCGGTCCTCGTTGGTCCGGAGAAAAAAATCCGGGCGGTAGCCGCCGAGGCGGAGATCGACATCACTCCTTACGCGCTGGTGCCGGCGTTGCACAGTCACGACGCCGCCGAAAGGGCGACGGCCCTGGTTCGTGCCGGCAAGGCTGAAGCCCTGATGAAAGGCAGCCTCCACACGGATGAGCTCATGTCGGAGGTGTTGCGGAAAGACAACGGGCTTCGCACCAGTCGCCGCATGAGCCATGTTTTCATCATGGACGTGCCAAGTTATCCGCGGCTATTGTTCATCACCGACGCGGCAATCAATATCGCGCCGACCTTGATGGAAAAGCGCGACATCGTACAGAACGCCATTGAGCTTGCGCATGCGCTTGGCGTGGCATTGCCGAAGGTGGCAATCCTTTCGGCCGTCGAAACGGTGAACGCGGATTTGCGCTCGACGATGGATGCCGCCGCACTTTGCAAGATGGCCGAGCGCGGTCAAATCACCGGCGGCATTCTCGACGGGCCCCTGGCGTTCGATAACGCCGTGTCCCAAGCCGCAGCGCGCACCAAGGGCATCACCTCGCCGGTCGCCGGAAGCGCTGACATCTTGATCGTGCCCGATCTCGAATCGGGAAACATGCTGGCTAAGCAGTTACAGTATTTGGCGGAATCGCAAGCAGCTGGAGTCGTGCTTGGTGCCCGCGTGCCCATCATCCTCACCAGTCGAGCTGATAATGTGACGACCAGGTTGACGTCTGCCGCCGTCGCCCTCCTGCTCGCGCGGCATCGACCCGTCGTGCCGAAATGAAACGCGCACTAATTGCCATCAATTCGGGATCATCGAGCATCAAGTTCGGGGTTTATGGGTTGGCTGAATCATCCGATCCCGCGCTTTTGTTCTCGGGCCGCGCTGAAGGAATCGACGCGAGTATCCGCTTCAGCGCCACTGACGCCGCCGGCAGACAGATGGGGGATTCTGTACTCAATGTCGATTCCACTCCTCCGTTCAACCACGATCACGCGTTCGGTCTCGTCTGGCGTTGGTTGGACGGTCACCGCAAGCAATTCGATCTGGTGGCCGCAGGGCATCGGGTGGTGCATGGAGGGGACCACTTTCAGGTTCCGGTCATGGTCAATGTCGGCATCCTCGATCGACTGGAGCGCTTGGCACCCTTGGCACCGCTGCATCAGCCGAACAATCTCGCCGGCATCCGTGCGATCACGAAGCTAACGCCTGGTTTACCTCAGTTTGCATGCTTCGACACCGCATTCCATGTCACGCAGCCACCGGTCGCGCGGGCGTTCGCATTGCCGCATGAGTTTACGGCTGCGGGCATAAAGCGGTTCGGTTTCCATGGACTTTCCTTCGAATATATCTCCGGGGTGTTGCCGCGATACCTCGGCAAACGCGCGGAGGGAAAGATCGTCATCGCCCATCTTGGAAGCGGTGCCGGGATGTGCGCGCTTGTCGGTCGCCGAAGTGTTGCCGCGACCACAGGCTTCAGCGCCTTGGACGGTCTGCCAATGGGAACACGATGCGGTGCCATCGATCCGGGTGTGATTCTGTATCTGCTGCAAGAAAAAAACATGGACATCAAATCGGTGACGGATCTTCTCTATCGCCGATCCGGCTTGCTTGGCGTATCCGGCCTGAGTCAGGACATGCGGGTATTGCTGGCTAGCGCAGACCCCGCAGCCGCAGCGGCCGTTGAACTATTTGTGTACCGGATTGGCCGTGAATTGGGATCATTGGCCGCGGCATTGGGTGGATTGGACGGTCTGATTTTTACGGGAGGGATTGGTGAACACTCGTCCGAAATTCGATCCCGGATATGTGCGCAGGCCGAATGGCTAGGCATCGGTATCGACGAGGACGCGAACTCGCGCGGCGACGAAATCATCTCAACGGCAATGAGCAAGGTGGCCGTCCTCGTGATTCCGACAAACGAGGAGGCGGTGATCGCCAGTCATACTTCGCGGTTGCTTGCGAATCACCTCAATACTCAAGCTGTGACCACCTGATTGGCAATCCTGCGCAATTTTTGAACATACAGAGAAAATCATGAACAGCACCAAGAAGCGAACTTTCTCAAGACGTAGGCCGGCAACTTTAGCCAAAGTGGTTCCTCGGGCAACGAAACTGGCGTTAGCCGAACCGGTCCCCAAGGCAGAGGCAACTGATCCATTCCGATGGTTCGGTGATGCATCGCGCTATCAGTCGGACCTCTGGCAGCGCAGTGTGCTGTTTCTCGACATCCTGCGCGAACGCGGCAACAATATGCTCGACCACGAACAAGCCGGGCTGCCGCCGCTGCTCGATTTTCCCTATGAAACGGTATTGGATGCGCGCAGCTTCGACAAACCCGCCAACTACGCGCTCCTGCGGATTACCGGGAGCGGCGATCCATCCTTTGACGCGTGCGTCGATGAATCCAAGCCGCCGGTGATCGTCGTCGATCCGCGCGCGGGCCATGGCCCCGGAATCGGCGGTTTCAAGCGCGACTCTGAAGTAGGAATTGCGCTACACATGGGTCATCCGGTGTACTTCGTGGTCTTCTTTCAGCAGCCTTGTCCCGGACAGACCCTCGCCGACGTGCATCACGCGTTACGCCGCTTCGTGGCCGAGGTTGCGCGGCGTCATCCCGGTAACGCGCCTGTGCTATACGGCAACTGCCAGGGCGGCTGGGCGGTGGTGCTACTGGCCGCCGACTGCGTGGGTCTGGCAGGCCCGGTAGTCATGAACGGCTCGCCGCTATCTTATTGGGCGGGCGAATCCGGTGTGAATCCGATGCGCCTCGCCGGCGGACTACTTGGCGGCACATGGCTTTCGCATTTCACTGCCGACCTGTCCGGCGGCGTGTTCGACGGCGCGTGGCTGGCGCAAAACTTTGAGGGCCTGAATCCGGCTCACGCGTTGTGGGACAAAAATTATGCGGTGCTGGCCGATCCGGAAGCCGAGCGCGAACGGTTTCTTAATTTTGAGCGCTGGTGGAGCGGGTTTTATTTCCTCGGTCGCGAGGAGATCGTATCGATCGTCGAGAACTTGTTTATCGGCAACCGGCTGGAGCAGGGTGTGATGCGAATCTGCGAACACTGCGTCGCGGACTTGAAGCGCATCCGCAATCCCATTGTGGTTTTTGCCTCCTCGGGCGACAACATCACACCGCCTCACCAGGCGCTTAACTGGGTGCCGGAGGTCTATCCGACCACGGCGGAACTCAAGCGCGCCGGGCAACGCATCGTCTACCTGCTGAATTCACATATTGGCCACCTCGGTATCTTCGTCTCGGCAGCGGTGGCGAAGTTCGAGCACCGCGCGATTCTGGAGAGCCTGCCGGAAATCGAGGCGCTCGACCCGGGCCTGTATGAAATGGTTATCGTTAACCCGACTGGCGACCCCGACTGCCGCAAGTCCCAATACAAAGTCCGGTTCGAGGATCGGCGCGTAGAGGACATTCGCTTCGACTACCCGCGTGAAGCCTTCGAACGGGTTCGCACGGTTTCCGAGTCGAACGAGCGGGTTTATTCGAACTTCGTCAGCCCTTTTGTGCAGACTCTTGTTGCACCGCTTGTCTCCCCTGAATGGCTGAAGTGGTTGCATCCGATGCGCGTGTCGCGCTACGCATTCTCGGAGCGGATCTCGCCGTGGATGGCGGCCCTCGCTCCGCTTGCGGCGCTGGCGCGGGCAGGTCGCCGTCCAGTCGACAAAGCAAATCCGTTTCTACTGGCCGAGCGTCTTGCCAGCCGACAGGTATCTGGCGCACTTGATCAGCGGCGGCTGGCAACGGATGAGTGGAACGAACGCATTTTTTCTCTGCTTTACGGTCCCCTCGCGGGCGCTGGCACCAATGCGCGCAAGTCGGACACAGAACAGATCGCTCAAACCGGCAAAGTATCTCGCACTCCGTTGAACTGATAAGCTGCTCGTATTCGTTTGGAAGCCATCTTTGCGTGTTTTTCGATAGAGTCGTGCGCGACAGAATCGAAACTTGAACAAGGGAAAGGTCCAGAACCAACCACTGGCGCGGCTCTCCGGGGCATTG
>JAYUFR010000106.1:0-5617 GCA_043738625.1 Sterolibacteriaceae bacterium | reverse complement strand
CTGCGCCGCGGCGTGGTGTCGATGGCGCATGCGTGGGGACCATTGCCCGGCGAGACCAGGGACACCGCGACGCATGGGGCATCGACCAACATGCTCATCTCGATCGATCGCGACGTCGAACCGCTCAACTCGATGCCACGCATGTCGGCGATTCCGGTGAACATCGCGAGGATGACGGATTAAATCCTGTTCAATGCATCCTCAAGGCTGTTCACTGTCCGCTCTGGATTGTGCAGCTTGTCCAGCCCGAATAACCCGATGCGGAAGCTGCGGAAGTCGGCCGCTTCATCACACTGCAACGGCACGCCGGACGCAGCCTGTAGTCCGGCGCTGATGAACTTCTTCGCCGACTGAATTTCCGGGTCCGTGGTGTAACTCACCACCACGCCCGGCGCCTGGAAGCCTTCCGCCGCCACACTGGGGAAACCCTTGCGCACCATCAGCGCACGCACCCGGTGGCCAAGCTCCAGTTGTTCGCGACAGACCTTGTCGAAACCATAGGCTTCCGTTTCCAGCATCACATCGCGCGAAGCGGCGAGCGCATCGGTCGGCATGGTCGCGTGGTACATGTGGCCGCCACCCTCATAGGTCTCCATGATCTGTAGCCACTTCTTCAGATCGCAGGCAAAGCTGGTGCTGACGGTATCGTCGATCCGCGCGCGGGCGCGCTCGCTGAGCGCAATCAGCGCACAGCAGGGCGAGCCGCTCCAGCCCTTTTGCGGCGCGCTGATCAGCACATCAACGTCGTTGGCCACCATGTCGACCCACACCGTGCCCGAGGCAATGCAATCAAGCACGAACAGGCCGCCGACCGCACGCACCGCCGCGCCGACCGCGCGCAGGTAGTCGTCGGGCAGGATAATGCCGGAGGCAGTTTCGACATGCGGCGCGAACACCACATCTGGTTTGTGCTGCCGAATCGCGGCGACCACTTCCTCAATCGGCGCGGGAGCAAAGGGGGCTTGAGATGCTGGCGCTTGGCTGCCGCTGCCAATCTGGCGCGCCTTGAGCACAATGCTCTCGGCAGGAATGCTGCCCATCTCGAAAATCTGCGTCCAGCGAAAACTGAACCAGCCATTGCGAATCACCAGACACTTCTTGCCGGTGGCGAACTGACGCGCCACGGCTTCCATACCAAAGGTGCCGCTGCCCGGCACCACGACCGCGGACTTGGCGTTATAGACCGTCTTCAGGATGCGCGAGATATCCTTCATCACGCCCTGAAAGCGTTGCGACATGTGGTTGAGGGCGCGGTCGGTATACACCACCGAATATTCGAGCAGGCCGTCGGGGTCGGGCTGGGGCAGCAGGGCGGACACGGATGTTTCTCCTATGGGCGTCAGGTTGTTCAATTCAGGAAATGGAGGATGGCGAGGTTGTAGGTCGATAACCAAAAGAAAAAGGAAGCTATATCTATGTCTTACATCAAGTTCACTTCTTCCCAAATTCTCTATTTTGATTTACGCCCTTCGGGACACTAGGCCCATACGCTCCAGTCCTACTGTTCCCTATGTGCATCTGTTGGCGAGGAATTATCTTCTCACCAGTCAAGACAACTTGATTAGCCTCTGCTTGCATTCGAACGTAACCGCGGAGCATTTTTTCTTTGTATTCATACCATCCTGTGCGCCCGGGAATGGACCGCAGGATTGCACCATGTCCTACATCTTTTAGTTTCCGAACTATTTCGACATACTTTGGCCGATCAACTTCTTGCCTAACTTCTCTTTCACTGACTATGCGGTGATACGACATAAACATGCTGTCTAGTGATCGGAAGAGATCATCGCCATCCGCAGTAGACCAGACGATGTCTTCGAATTCAGGAGGGCGTTGGAGAACTGCCTTTTCGTATGGCAGGCGAAGTTCAGCGTTAGTTTCTTTAACGGCTACACGCAACCCGGCATTAAATTCATCCCAGCCAAGTACTGGCTCCTTTTTTTCCGAATCAAATGTGGCCCATAGCATTTTCTCGATAAGTAAATGTATGTAGTACGGATAGCCATCGCTAATCAAGGCAATCCGCCAATTTACGTTGTCGTCAAGTTCAAGTCCGAACGCGTCTGCGGCATCCTGGACGATTTCTCGCCGCCCTTCCCACCCTAAGCGAAGTAGTTCAATCGTAGCCAGTTGGCGATAGGCAGATTGGTGTGCACCCAGCAACTCTTGGCAGGAGCTGCCAATGCCTGTAATAAAGAACTTAATTTCGATTGACTGATCGCCCAGTTGCTTAAGTAGTGAAGCGAACTTAGCCCTTTCAACTTGTAATTGAATAGTGTCAAATTCGTCAAGCACGATTGTTGGTTTTTCAGAGTGTTTCTGCGCTACTTGTTTGAGTAACTCGGCAGCATCGCCAATGGTTTTTATTTGAGCTCCCAAGTCAGTTGTGCTGACTTCATAACCCGTCGACCACTTGAGCCCACGAAACTCCATAGAAACTGATTCTTGGTTCTTTCGATTTTCAATTTTTGATCGGCCGAGCGCTTGTACTGCAATGTTCGCGATAACAGATTGAAAAGTATCGTCTGGAGATCCCGACACAAAGATCGGTTCAGCATCTGGACTTTGGAACTGATAGGCAGCGGTCGCAGCCAATGAACTCTTACCAACACCTCGGTCGCCAAAAATAAAAATGTGGCGGCCCACAGCATACAAAGCGCGCTCGATCTCCTGAAGCTGTAGTTCGCGGCCCTTGAGGTGCTGGATCGATCGAACAGGGGTCGCAGCATTTACGACAGTTGAGAGTTTTTGACCAAATTCATCTTTGGTATAGCCTGGAATTGTCATTCGAATTTTCCCCGCTCAAGAGCACTATCTGTTCGTAACATAAACCGCAAGCCAACAGGGTCGGAGTAGTTTGACTCAATGTTACTCAAGCAAATGTCACCGAAACATGCCCGGCCGCTTTCGAGCGGCTTGCAGCCTTTACCACGATCTCCACATTGCGGCCAAGCTTGGTCAGGCACTCGATCATCTTGGTTTCGGAGATGCCGCGAAACTGGCCGCGAAGCATGTTCGAAAGTTTCGGCTGCGAGATGCCCAGCAACTCGGCTGCCTGCGTTTGCGTCAATTGCCGTTGACTGACGATTTCACCGATCTTGGTGGCAAGCTGCGCCTTGACCAGCATCTCATCGGCATCCTCGTATCCGAGGTCGGCGTAGACATTGGTACTTCCGCGTTCAATCTGTTTCATCGCTCAGTCCCCCAAGCGATAATTATAGCTACATGGGTATCACTTGCACCATCCCGAAGGTCATGCCACGCGTCCTGCTTAACAGAGTCCGTGACTAGCTTTATAAGTGTCTGTCAATGAGTGCGCAACCAGATGGTAGTAGACTGTCGAAGTCTCATTAAAACAATAAAGATTGCTCACCGATCATCTGCACTTTCCCAGGAGCCATTGACGTGATCACCACCAAAGACCTCGACTATCACAACAAGGGCACGACCGACCCGACTTACGCCGAGACTTATTTCCTGATTTTTTCCGTTCCCGAGGCCTCGATCAGCGGCAACATCTATGTCCTCGCCCGCCCCAATGTCGGTGTCACCCTGTCGTCGATCTACTTCCACCAGGGGATCTGCATGAACGCCTATGAGGCGGACTACTCGGATGCGCCGATGCACCTGGTGGCGCCGGAAAAGCTTTCGGACTTCACGCTCGCCAATGGGCTGAGCCTGACCGGTTCCAACAACGCGCGCGACTATCACTTCCGCTATCAGGGGCGGGACGGCCTGTGCAACTTCGATCTCAAGTTCAAGGGCATCATGGATCCGTTCGATGCGCTCGATCCTAACCACAATCCGATGCTGGCCAAGTTCGAAAATACGGAGGAGGCAACCGGCGCCGGTGACAGTTGGGCGCAGGGCCACTACGACATCGTCGGCCAGATCAAGGGCGAGCTCAGTCTTTACGGCAAGACGTACCAGGTCGACTGCGTTGACGGACTCGACCGCAGTTGGGGGCCGCGGCTGGAATGGAATGCGTCGCCGGTGTCGTGGATGCACATGACCTTCGGCCCCGATCTGGCTTTTCACCTGATCATGACGCTCGATGTGAAAAACGGCAAGACGATCTACACCACGTTCCGCTTCGGTTATGTGGTGGAGAATGGCGCGGTTACCGGGCTGGTGGCGGGCGAGGTCAGCGGCGAGAATGCCGACATGCTTGGCACCCACCGCGTGGTTCGCGTGCGTGATGCGAAAGGGCGCGAATGGGAGATGTATGGTTCGGCAATCGCTGCCGCGCCATGGCATGCGGCCTATTCCAGCTTCATCTCGTTTCAGTCCCTGTACCGCTGGACGATGGGGACGCGTACCGGTTTTTCTAGTGTCACCGACGTTTTTGGTGTTACAACCCTTGCCAAGCGGCTGTCGAAGCTGGGCAGCCGGGTCGGCTGAATTCAACTAAACTTAGCTTAACAAAACTTTTAACCCCAACCACAGGAGAACATTACATGAGCACATCCCTCTACGATATTCCGGTCAACAAGATTGACGGCAGCGCAGCGACCTTGAAGGAGCACCAGGGCGAAGTGTTGCTGGTGGTCAATGTTGCATCCAAGTGCGGCCTGACGCCGCAGTACGACGGCCTGGAAAAGCTGCAGGCAAAATACAGCGGCAAGAAGTTTTCCGTGCTCGGCTTTCCTGCCAACGACTTTGGCGCGCAGGAGCCGGGCAGCGACCCCGAGATCCAGCAGTTCTGCTCCACCACCTATGGCGTCAAGTTCCCGCTCTACAGCAAGATTCCGGTCACCGGACCGGACAAGCACCCGCTGTACAAGCATCTGATCGCCGAGAAGCCGGAAACGGAAAATCGCGAAGGCATGGAAACCATGCTGCGCGGCTACAAGATGGAGCCGACCTCGAAGCCGGAAGTGGTGTGGAACTTCGAGAAGTTCCTCATCAACCGCCAGGGCCAGGTAGTGCGTCGTTTTGCGCCGGACACCGCGCCGGATGCGGCGAACCTGGTTGAAGCGATTGAGGCGGAACTGGCCAAGGCCTGAAGCAATGACAGTCTTGCAGTGATCTGAATCTTTTTTTCAGATTCGAAGGACCCGGCGGATGTGGCGCAGAGCAAGCGTCATCTCCGCCGTTTTTATTTCCGGCTGCATTTACCTGCCGCAGACCTCGACGACGTACAACGCCGAATGCGCAATCGATGAGCGGCACATGACGCTGGAGGGGCGTCAGGTGGCGGAGATCGCGGGATGCAGCAACGAAGGCTGCGCAGCCCTGTTGGCTGCGGTCGGTGTGGTTTCGGCGGCGACTGCGGTGGTGTCGGGCAGCGTTGTGGTGGCCGGGAATGCTGTGTACTGGCTGGAAAAGAAAGGCCAGTGCCTGACGCAAAAAGGAAAGTGAGAGCGGGCTCTCAGGTGCTGAGCATGTCGATGGCGGCGTCGATCAGGTGACGGGAGATACTGATCTTGTCGGGCAGCAGGGGCAGGGCGTCGAGTGGGAACCAGCCCGCTTCCGAGATCTCTACCGGGTCGGGCGTCAGTTCCCCGCCGGCGTAGTCGGCAAAAAACGCCAGCATCAGCGAGTTGGGGAAGGGCCAGGGCTGGCTGCGGAAGTAGCGCAGGTTGGTGATCTCGATTCCGACTTCTTCGCGCACTTC
>JAYUFR010000105.1:0-5650 GCA_043738625.1 Sterolibacteriaceae bacterium | reverse complement strand
CGCCGACAACCTTGATTGCGGCGCAGCATGGGCTTCGGTAAGATTATACCTTTGCCCGGCACGCGGCCCAATGTCAGTCATTGGGCGAAATGGCGCGTGTTTGGCTGCTTTCCCGGGGTTTCTCCGGGACGTTCAATGAGACAAGGGTTATACGAATGCGACCAGTAATGAAGTCTGCCAAGCTGGACAATGTCTGTTATGACATCCGTGGTCCGGTGCTTGGTCGCGCCCGCCAAATGGAGGATGAAGGCCATCGCATCATCAAGCTGAACATCGGCAATCTGGCGCCGTTCGGCTTCGAGGCACCGGAGGAAATCGTGCAGGACATGATCCGCAACCTGCCGGAGTCGTCGGGCTACTCCGACTCCAAGGGCGTTTTCTCGGCACGCAAGGCGATCATGCACTACACGCAACAGAAGAAGATTGCCGGCGTGACCATCGACGATATCTACCTTGGCAACGGTGCTTCGGAACTGATCGTGATGGCCATGCAGGCGCTGCTTAACCCCGGCGACGAAGTGCTGGTGCCAAGCCCCGACTACCCATTGTGGACGGCGGCGGCAACCTTGGGCAGCGGTGCGCCGCGCCATTATCTGTGCGACGAGAAAGCCGGCTGGCTGCCCGACATTGATGACATCCGCAAAAAAATCAGCCCCGCTACCCGGGCGATTGTCGTCATCAATCCCAACAACCCGACGGGGGCGCTTTATCCGGATGAAGTGCTGCTGGAAATCATAGAACTCGCTCGCGTTCACCAGCTCATCGTGTTTGCCGATGAAATCTACGACAAGGTGCTCTACGACGGCAATACTCACACTTCGATCGCCTCTTTGGCGGATGACGTGCTGTTCGTGACCTTCAACGGGTTATCAAAGAACTATCGTTCCTGCGGGTTTCGCGCCGGGTGGATGGTCGTTTCGGGCCAGAAACAGCACGCGACTGACTATATCGAAGGGCTCAACATCCTGGCATCAATGCGTCTTTGCTCCAACGTACCGGGGCAATATGCGATCCAGACCGCGCTGGGCGGTTACCAGAGCATCAATGACCTGGTCGCGCCCGACGGGCGCCTGGCGCGGCAGCGTGACCTGGCCTGGAAGCTGCTATCGGAGATTCCCGGCGTGTCCTGCGTCAAGCCCAAGGCGGCGCTCTACCTGTTTCCGCGCCTCGATCCGGCGATTTATCCAGTCGTAGACGACGAGCGCTTCATCCTTGAATTGCTGGAAGCCGAGCGGGTCCTGCTGGTTCAGGGCAGCGGCTTCAACTGGCCCCATCCGGACCATTTTCGCGTGGTCTTCCTGCCACACGAGGACGACTTGCGCGAGGCCATTGGTCGTATCGCCCGTTTTCTGGAAAGCTATCGCAAGCGGCACAGCACTTGAATAGTGGAAGGAGTGACAGGCGAGGAGACTCTTGGGTTTTCTCATCGCTCCTTGCGCATCACCCCTCACGAATTTAAAACTATGAAACCTATCAATGTTGGTCTATTGGGCATCGGCACCGTCGGTGGTGGCACGTTTACCGTTCTGGCGCGCAATGAGGCTGAAATCACGCGCCGCGCCGGACGCCCGATCAGAATCTCGGTGGTTGCTGACAAGGACGTGGCGTTGGCGAACAAGGTCGCCCAGGGCAAGGCAAGGGTCACTGATGATGCTTTTTCGGTCGTCAACGATCCAGGAGTGGACATCGTCATCGAGCTGATCGGCGGCTGTGGCGTGGCCAAGGAACTGGTATTGAAGGCGATCGAGAATGGCAAGCATGTGGTCACTGCCAACAAGGCGCTGCTGGCCAATCATGGCAATGAGATTTTTGCCGCCGCACAGAAAAAAGGCGTGATGGTGGCGTTCGAGGCTGCGGTGGCGGGTGGCATTCCCATCATCAAGGCAGTGCGAGAGGGGCTCAGCGCCAACCGTATTGAGTGGATCGCCGGCATCATCAACGGCACGACCAATTTCATTCTTTCGGAAATGCGCGACAAGGGGCTGCCCTTCGACGTGGTGCTCAAGGAGGCACAACGATTGGGCTACGCCGAGGCCGATCCCACCTTCGATATTGAAGGCGTTGATGCCGCGCACAAGATCACCATTCTTTCCGCCATCGCTTTCGGCATTCCGGTGCAGTTCGACAAGGCGCACGTCGAAGGCATCAGCAAACTCGAAGCCGACGACATCAAGTACGCCGAACAGCTTGGCTATCGCATCAAGTTGCTGGGGATCACCAAGCGCAAGGAAAACGGCATTGAACTGCGGGTGCATCCCACATTGATTCCCGCCCGCCGCCTGATCGCGAATGTGGAAGGCGCCATGAACGCGGTGTTGGTGCAGGGCGATGCCGTTGGTTCGACCCTCTACTACGGCAAGGGTGCCGGCGCAGAGCCGACGGCCAGCGCAGTGATTGCCGATCTGGTCGATGTGACGCGCATGCACACGGCCGACTCGGCGCACCGCGTACCGCATCTGGCGTTCCAACCCGATGCGCTGCACAGCACCCCGATTCTGCCGCTCTCCGAAGTGGAAACCAGCTATTACCTGCGATTGAGAGTGGAAGACAAGCCGGGAGTGCTGGCGGACATCACCCGCATCCTCGCTGATCAGCAGATATCCATTGACGCCATGATCCAGCGCGAGCCAGGCAAAGGGGAAGAGCAGACTGACATCATCATGCTGACGCATGTGACCCGCGAAAAGTACGTCGATGCGGCAATTGCCAAAATCGAAATGTTGCCGGTGGTGAAACGAAACGTGATTCGTCTGCGCATGGAAGATTTGGCTGGCTAAGGGACACAGCACAAGTAACAACCAAAAGGCCAAGTGCCGGTTTTTTTATTGTGCATCCAGCGACTACATCCAATTTTTTAGGCCCTGACTTGTTACAACGCTTATTGTTGGTCGCTATGCTCTATCGGCCAGGATTAATGCTCTGGCTGCTGACAGCGCCGGGATTCATATGGCTTGTTGCATGCTACGAACAAGCCTCTGGCCGAGGCCATAGAAATGTCATGAAGTTTTCGAATTTGAATTAAAGAAAACTTCTTTCCTGGCCGTAAGGTGGCATTGGGCTGATTTCGATTCGCAACCACCAAACCTTCGTTCAACCCGTTCGACAAACCGATAACCTGTGCATTTCTGTCATTTTCATGGAAAATGCTGCCAATTTGTTTGACAAGCGCCGGTCCGGCGTTTCATACTGAAAACGTCAAATCTTCAGGAGCATACGTGACCGACACTGCTAAATTCAGCTCCGGTTTGGAGCGGGATGCGATGCGTGCCCCGCCTCTCGATTTACGCTATCCGACCACGCCATTCGAGCAACTGGCGCGCATAGGTGGTCATTTGTTTGATGTGGATGTTTGTGTCGTTCTTTTGCCAGGTGAACCACATTGGATGCGAACGATAGGTGGGCTTCTTGAGAGTGAAGGAGAGGTCCCGCAACGGCTGTTCGGCCAGCACAGTGCCCTACTGATTCCGGATACATTTTCTGTTGCTTCGTTGAGGGCCAACTCACTCGTTTCAAAAGATCCCGGCATTCGCTTCGTGGCGCATTCTCGTCTGATCGCCGGTGATGGAAAGTCGACGCTGGATATTTTTTTGGGGGACCGTGAGCCTCGCACATGGACCAATGAGCGTTCATCGTTGTTTGGCGACTTTCTGGCAATTTGCAACGAAGTTTTGAATGGTGGCTTGCAAGAGCGCGAATTGCTCGATCTCATTGAAGAGAACAAGCAGCTTCGCCGCTTGGCGACGGTGGACCACCTGACTGGGCTTTGGAATCGGAATTCCATTTTGGATATTCTTGATCGTGAATTGGAGCGGTGTTTTCGCGAACGGTTGCCGATTTCGCTCATTGTTGCCGATCTGGATCATTTCAAAAATATAAATGATCAGTACGGGCACCTGGCGGGCGATGCGGTACTCGAAGAAGTCGGAAGACGATTGCGCCGATCCGTAAGAACCTATGATGCGGTCGGTCGCATCGGTGGAGAGGAGTTTCTGATCGTAATGTCCAGTTGCGATGAGCTGGTTGCTGCCTCTGTTGCCGAGCGTATTCATGACGTGATTCGAGGTGACTCGATGCCAGCCGGCGAAACGCAGGTCAGCGTCACGATCAGTCAAGGCTTGGTGACTTATTCCGGGGAGAAAAGGATGAGTCCGGTGGAACTTTTCGAGAAAGCCGACAAGGCGCTTTATTTGGCGAAGTCCAAGGGCAGGGATGGCATACAAAGGGACACAGACTATTAGATCGCGATAAGGATGTGCGGCTTATTTTAAATTCAGCCCCAGTACCGGGCTTGATCAGCGAAAAGATTTTGGGGGTATAGCGATGGGAAAGTTTGGTGGAAACGCACTTTTTCGGCACTCGAGTGAGTCACGGCGTGATATGCGTTATGTACGAGGCGATATTGTTGAGCATCTGAAACTCCCTATCGGAGAAGACGGACCTCTACTAAGCCGACCGCATGACCTGCGCTCAATTGAGCAATATAGCACTGGAAGACGAGTATTTAAGCAGGCTCGCGAATATCATCAGTCGGCCAGTTTCGAATTGCCGCCAATGACATCCAGCGCATTGACCATCGTCGTCATTGATGACCAGTCAACGGGAAGACTGCTGATCTCGGAAATCCTCACTGGTGTTGCTCCGGATGCACAAGTAATTGCTTTTGAAGAACCATTCGATGCAATCGCATATGCGGAAACACATCAAGTGGATCTCGTGTTGACCGATTACAGAATGCCATCAATTGACGGCATCGAGACCATACGTCGGCTACGCGCAATTGATCATATGATCGAAGTGCCAATAATATGTATAACGATCGTCGATGACCGCGAAATAAAGTACCGGGCATTGGAGGCAGGTGCCACCGACTTTCTCAAACGGCCACTGGACCCCTTTGAGTGTGCAGCCCGATGCAGGAATCTTCTAAGCCTGCGTAAACAGCAATTACTCAATCACGAGTACACGGAGAATCTTGAAGATCGCGTTGACCAGGTGACTCGGGAAATGCGTGTCAGCGAAATGGAAACCCTGTTGCGGCTCGCACGCGTTGCCGAACAACGCGATAGTTTTACCGGTTTGCATCTGGTCAGAATGGCAAAATATTCGGTATTGCTGGCACGCGAATGTCAATGGAATGCAGATAGCCTGAATATCCTTGAGTTGGCTGCTCCGCTGCATGATGTCGGAAAAATCGCGATTCCTGATGGAATTCTTCAGGCCCAGCGTCGCTTGACTGAAGAAGAAATGACAGTCATGCGCACGCATGCCGAGATCGGGCACGCCATGCTGGAAGGGAGTCAATCGCGCTACCTGCAAATGGCCGCCTCGGTCGCCAGAAGCCACCACGAAAAATTTGACGGTAGCGGCTATCCTAGTGCCCTCGCGGGTGAGCAAATTCCGATCGAAGCCAGAATAGTTGCAATTGCCGATGTCTATGATGCACTGACTTCCAAGCGCCATTACAAAGCGGCCTGGACCGTTGATGAGGCTACGGAGCACATGTGGGCACAATCAGGTCGACATTTCGATCCGCTGCTGCTCAACAAATTTTTTGCATGTAAGGACGAACGAGAACAGATTCGCCTGGCTTTTGGTGACCCGATCTCCGAGATGGATTGATTGTCGGGTAATCCATTTCTTGACAGAGTTG
>JAYUFR010000104.1:0-16476 GCA_043738625.1 Sterolibacteriaceae bacterium | reverse complement strand
TCGGCAGCCGTATCCTGCTACAGATTCTAGCGGCGCTGCTGCTGACGCCGGTAGCGATGTTCTACCTGCTGCGCGACTGGAACAGGTTGCTTGAGAGCGCCGAGAATGCCATCCCGCGGCGCTGGCACGTGCAGTCGATGGCGCTGCTGCGCGAGATCGACAGCGTGCTGGCCGAGTTCCTGCGCGGCCAGATCCTGGTGATGATCGCGCTTGCGGTTTACTACGCCATCGGTCTGGCGATCGCCGGCGTCGACTTTGCCCTGCCGCTGGGCGTCATCACCGGCCTGCTGGTTTTCATCCCTTACCTCGGTTATGCGACAGGGCTGGTGCTGGCGCTGCTGGCGGCCTTCCTCCAATTGCAGGGCTGGCCGCCCGTCATCGGCGTGGTGATCGTGTACGGCATCGGCCAGATGCTGGAAAGTTTTCTGCTCACGCCCTATCTGGTCGGCAACCGCATCGGGCTGCACCCGCTGGCGGTCATTTTCGCCCTGATGGCTTTTGGTCAGATCTTCGGCTTTTTCGGCATCCTGGTTGCGCTGCCGGTATCGGCGGCGATGCTGGTCGGCCTGCGCCAGATGCGCGGCACCTATCTGGCGAGCCGGTTTTACACCGGCGCGCCATGAACCAGCCGCGCCAGCAGTTGCTGGATTTGAAGCCGGAACAGATTCCCAGTCTTGAGAATTTCGTCCCCGGCCGCAACTGCGAGCTGCTCGGCCGGCTCAGGGCAATGGCCCGGCCCGACTGCCTCGACGCAGTCTATCTGTGGGGCCCCACCGGTTGCGGTCGCACCCATTTGCTCGGTGCCTTGGCGAATCTTGCCGAAGGGCGTCGCCCGTGTCTGGCGCTGGCTGCGGCGCAGGTGAATGACGGTCTGGACCTCGCTCCGGGTGGGCTGTTGATTGTGGACGACGTTCACGCACTGACCGATGAAGGCCAATCCACGTTGTTCAAAACCTTCAACGCGGCGCGTCTGACGGGACTCTCGATGCTGCTCTCCGGCCTGTCACCACCGCGCGAACTGGACTTGCGCGAGGACTTGCGCACCCGCATCGGCCAAACGCTGATTTTCGAGATCAAGCCACTTACCGACGAAGAAAAATCCGATGCCTTGCAACGTCATGCGCTGATGCGCGGCCTGCGCATGGACGAGGGCCTGTTGCAGTATTTGCTGCGCCACGGCCGGCGCGACCTGCCCTCGTTGATGAATGTACTCGATGCGCTCGATAACGCCTCACTGGAGCAGCAGCGACCGGCGACCCTGCCGCTGTTGCGCCAGGTTTTGCAACTTGATCTTGATGAAAAATGAAACTCGCGCTCTTTGATCTCGACAATACATTATTGGCCGGCGACTCCGACTTCGAATGGGCACAGTTCCTGATCTCGAAAGGCGTGCTCGACAAGGAAGTTCAGGAAGCGCGCAATCAGCAGTTCTATCAAGCTTACAAGGAAGGCACTCTGGACATCCAGGCCTTTCTCGACTTTCAACTGGCGCCGCTGGCGCGCCATTCGCGCCGCGAACTGGACGCCTGGCATCGCGAGTTCATGGTTAGCCGCATTCTCCCCATCATCGCTGCATCGGCGCGAGCGCTGGTGCAGCGCCATCGCGCCGACGGTACGCTGATGGCCATCGTCACCGCCACCAACAGCTTCATCACCGGGCCGATCTGCCGCGAACTCGGCATTGAGCATCTGGTCGCCACCGTCGCTGCCCAGGAAAATGGCCGCTTCACCGGAAAGCCACGCGGCGTGCCGGCGTTCAAGGAAGGCAAGATCGAACGCGTCGAGACCTGGCTGGAGTCCCTTGGCCTGTGCTTGACCTCGTTCGACAGCAGCCACTTCTACAGCGACTCGCACAACGATTTGCCGCTGCTGATGAAAGTCACCAATCCGGTGGCGGTAGACCCCGATGACACGCTGCGGCGCCATGCCACCGAGCACCGCTGGCCGGTCATCAGCCTGCGATAGCCCGGCTATCAATCGGAACTAAGCCCTTGGTTTCCGGTATGATTGCCGCCTCTTTTCGACCCTCCCTCTCCCCCACCGCATGATTCGAAAGCTGCTGCGCCACGTATTCCGGCGCAAGGACGCGCATTTGCCGGGCAAGGCGGCGGTCATTCCGCTGGCGCAGCACGGCATCCGTCGTGAAAATATTTCGGCGGCGGCGGGTCGTGTCTGCGAAACCTTGCAGAAGGCCGGCCACAAATGTTACGTGGTCGGCGGCGCGGTGCGCGACCTGATCGCCGGCATCACGCCCAAGGATTACGACGTCGCCACGGATGCGACACCCGAGCAGGTGCGCGCCCTGTTTCGCCGCGCCCGCATCATCGGTCGCCGCTTTCAGATCGTGCATGTGATGTTCGGTCCGGAGACTATCGAAGTTTCCACCTTCCGCGCAGCGCACGACGCTGACACGCTCAAGGATGCCCATGGCCGCGTGCTGCGCGACAACGTCTGGGGCAACATCGTGGACGACGCGGCGCGGCGCGACTTCACGGTGAATGCGCTCTACTACGATCCGTCCAATGAGACGGTGATTGATTACCACCGCGGCGTTGCCGATCTCAAGCAGAAAACCCTGCGCATGATCGGCGATCCGCAAGCGCGATTTCGCGAAGACCCGGTGCGCATGCTGCGTGCCATTCGGCTGTCGGCCAAGCTGGGGTTGATCCTCGACCCTGCCGTGCGCACGCCGATCCGCACCATGGCGGAGTTGATCGAGAACGTGCCGACCGCGCGGGTGTTCGACGAAATGCTGAAGCTGTTGTTCTCTGGGCATGCCGCGGAATGCGTCAAACGGCTGCGCGAAGAGGGGTTGCACCACGGGCTGTTGCCGCTGCTGGACGTGATCCTGGAGCAACCCATGGGCGAAAAATTTGTCATGCTGGCACTCGCCAGCACCGACGAGCGCGTCCGCGCCGGCAAGCCAACCTCGCCCGGTTTTTTGTTAGCAACGCTGTTGTGGCATGAGGCATTGGCCAACTGGGAAACACGCAAGGCCAGGGGCGAAGTTTCGATACCGGCACTCTATGCCGCAATGGACGAGGTGCTCGACATTCAGGGCGAAAAACTCGCCATCACCCGTCGCATCGCCGGCGACATCAAGGAAATCTGGTCCTTGCAGCCGCGCTTCGACAAGCTTGCCGGCAAGTCACCCTATCGACTGCTGGAACAACCGCGCTTTCGTGCCGGCTATGATTTCGTGTTGCTGCGCGCCGCCAGCGGCGAGGTGCCGCAAACACTGGCCGAGTGGTGGACGGAGTTTCAGGATGCCGACAGCGAACGACGCACAGCAATGCTGGTACCTGAATCCGGCCCAAAAAAGCGGCGCCGCACACGCAGCCGCAAGACGTCAGAAGCACCCACCGAACCCGGCACTGGAACTACATAAAGTGACTATCGCCTATGTTGCGCTGGGAGCCAATCTCGGCGACCCGGCCAACACGCTGAATGCAGCCATCGAAATGTTGAAATCGCTCACCAATACCCGGCTCACAGCAAGCTCCAGTCTCTATCGCACTGCGCCAGTGGGACTGCACAACCAGCCGGACTTCATCAATGCCGTTGTCGCACTTGAGACGCAACTCACGCCGTTCGCCTTGCTGGAGCAATTGTTCGCCGTTGAATCCAGATTCGGACGCATCCGCAGCGTAAAGAATGCGCCCCGTACACTCGACCTTGATCTGCTGTTGCACGGCGATGCGAAATGCAACGATCCACAATTGACCCTGCCGCATCCACGCATGCACCTGCGCGCCTTCGTGCTCGCGCCATTGGCCGAGATCGCGCCGGAAATGCTCATTCCCGGCCACGGCATGGTCAGCGACATGCTTGCCACATGCGCCGAGCAGAAGATTGAGAGACTTCCATGAATGGATTTTTTCCGGCCTGTTACGAGCTCGCCCAATCGGCGACTAATATGGCGCCCGCGTTGCGGGCGAAAGATTTTTTCCAAAGCACTCACCTTCGTGCACTATGGAGCAACGCATGACCTACCTCGCCAGCAACAAGCCGATCACCCTGCCAGAACTCGCCCGCATGAAACGCGAGGCGGAAAAGATCGCCATGCTGACCGGCTATGACGCCAGCTTTGCGGCCCTTGAAGATCGCTGCGGCGTAGACCTGATCCTGGTGGGAGATTCGCTCGGCAATGTGCTTCAAGGCAAGACATCAACGCTGCCCGTCACCATGGAGCAGATGGTTTATCACACCGAATGCGTGGGCCATATCGTCCACCGCGCCATGGTGGTGACCGACATGCCTTTCGGCAGCTATCAGCAGTCGCGCGAGCAGGCCATGGGCAATGCTGTCCGCCTGCTCGCCGCTGGTGCGGAAATGGTCAAGCTGGAAGGTGGTGAGGTCATGGCAGAAACGGTGCATTTTCTGGTGGAACGTGGCGTACCGGTCTGCGCCCATATCGGCCTCACGCCACAGTCGGTACATGCCCTGGGCGGCTACCGGGTGCAGGGGCGGGATGAAGCTGCTGCTGCCCGCCTGAAGGCGGACGCACATGCGCTGGAGCAGGCTGGCGTGACACTGATGGTGCTGGAGATGATTCCGGCGGAACTGGCCGCCGATATCAGTCGATCACTGACGATCTGCGCCACCATCGGCATCGGCGCCGGCAAAGACTGTGATGGGCAGGTGCTGGTACTGCATGACATGCTCGGCGTGTACCCTGGCAAGAAGGGACGTTTCGTCAAGGACTTCATGCTAGAAGCGCAGAGCATCGAGGGTGCGGTAAAAGCCTACGTCGCCGCCGTCAAGGACGGTCGTTTCCCTAATCCCGAGCACAGCTATTAAAAATACCGTAGGAGCGGCGCCCCCGCCGCGATTGGGACATCGGCCCGAGGCGGGCCTCCTACGAAACCCATACGGACATGAGACACCCATATGCATATCCACGAAACGATATCCGGCCTGCGCGCCGCGCTGAAAACTGCCGGACGCGTTGCCCTGGTACCTACCATGGGCAATCTGCATGAGGGCCATATCGCCTTGATGAAGCAGGCTCACGCACACGGTGATGCCGTAGTGGCGTCCATCTTCGTCAACCGCTTGCAGTTCCGTCCTGGTGAAGACTTCGAAAAATATCCACGCACTTTCGCCGCCGACTGCGAAAAATTGGCAGCGGCTGGCGTGGGCCATGTTTTTGCCCCCACCGAAGCAGAGATGTACCCGCAGCCGCAGAGCTATTACGTCGATCCGTCACCAGACCAGACAAACACTCTCGACGGCGCGTTCCGCCCGGGACATTTTCGCGGCATGGCGACGGTGGTGATGAAGCTGTTCCAGATTGCGCAGCCGCAGGCAGCGCTCTTCGGCAAAAAGGACTACCAACAGCTCATGGTGATCCGCAACATGGTGCACGAATTGAATCTGCCGATTGAAATCGTACCTGGCGAAACCGTCCGGGCCGCCGACGGATTGGCGCTTTCATCCCGTAACGGCTATCTTTCCGCCGTCGAAAAAGCCGAGGCGCCGCGTCTCTATCGACTGCTGGAGCGTATTGCAGCAGCCTTGCGCGCCGGAAGCCGTGATTTTGCAGGCCTTGAGCAGGCCGCAATCGCTGAATTGCAGTCCCAAGGCTGGGTTCCGGACTATATTGCAGTACGTAACAGAACTGACTTACAATTGCCGGCCTTTCACGATTCCGGGTTGGTGGTGCTGGCAGCGGCGCGGTTGGGAAGCACGCGCCTCATCGACAATCTGGAAGTTTAGGACACCGCGATGCGCCCAGGCCGGCGGTGGCCAGAAAAGGTATTTGGGGGAACCCCGGTTCTCATTTTTCGAACTCGACGCCTTTGCCTGAGAAGGAGCGAACGATCATGCAACGCACCATGCTGAAATCCAAGCTGCACCGCGTAACGGTGACACAGTCGGAACTGCATTACGAAGGTTCCTGCGCCATCGATGAAAACCTGCTGGATGCCGCCGACATCAAGGAATACCAGCAAATCGATATCTACAACGTCAACAACGGCGAACGTTTTACTACCTACGCCATCCGTGCCGAACGTGGTAGCGGCACCATCTCGGTCAATGGCGCCGCCGCCCGTCTTGCTGCTCCCGGCGACCTGCTGATCATCGCAACTTACGCCAGCTACAACGAGATCGAGTTGCAGAAATTCGAACCTGACCTCGTGTATGTCGACGCCCGCAACCGCATCGTCAATCAGAAGCACTGTATCCCGGCTCAGGCTGCTGCCTGAGCCACACGGTATCTCCAACGCCGCAAACCACAAGGCCCGCAATTGCGGGCCTTGTGGTTTGCGGAACCGACGCGGCAATCATTCAGTTTCTATTGTCTCCAGGGTGGGCAGCGCGATCTGATGATCCTTGCTGAACTGATAATCATGGAAGATATGTTCTGCGCTGAGCAGTTGATAGCTGCCATCGGCGAGACGCAATGTGGTGTCCTTGAGTCGGTAAGTCATTTGGCCGCAGGTCCAGCAATCAAAGTTGCGCATCTGCGTGCAGAGACAGGTTTTGTCCATGACCGAGATTTTCTTGACGCCAGGATTCTTTTCAACCTCGCGGTTGTAGGCCGTGATGTAGGCGCAATTACCTTTGCCATCGAGCAGGTAACCATAAGCTTCACAATTGGGCCGGATGCCATCGCCGATGGCCGGGCTGCTCTTGAGCATGCGCATCGGATAGCCGGTCGGGGAGATGGTATTGACCTCGATATCATCTTCGATTGCCTTGAGATACTCCTGCTTCACATGCGCCGGTAACCCGCACTCGCGTGAGGCGGTAAATCGTGTCGCCACCTGTACCGCCGCCGAACCGCGTTCAAGAAACGAGACCGCATCGCTGCCGGTAAAGACGCCGCCAGCCGCGATTACCGGAATTTCCAGTTGCTCTGCCTTCAGGTATTGCACAACCTCATCCACAATCGTGTGCAGATCGTATTGCGCCCAGTCCATGCCGAACCCCAGATGCCCACCGGCCAGCGGCCCCTCGACGATCACGTAATCCGGCAGCCGGTTGAGCCGCGCATTCTTGCGCAGGAACAACTGCAGCGCTCGCACTGAAGAGACGATGATGCCCAGCTTGACATCGCGGAAGCGCGGATGATCCTCGATCAGCGCAAAAGAACCAAGGTGCAAACCCGCGCTCAGGGTGACGCCGTCAATGCCCGCATCAAGCCCTGCGGAGAGTCGCACGCGCAAGGTTTCACGCGGCGAATTCATGGTCAGCTTTTCCATGCAATTGATGAAGATCATGCCATCGCCACGCTTGGCGGCCATGGCCCGACCGACGTGATTGTGCGTCGCCTCGGTCAGCTCGCCGAGGTTGAACTGCACGTTGGACTTGTCGGTGTTGGCAACGTTGTATTTGTAGAGTTTGGTTTTTTCCCTGACGAAATGGGTGTTGAAACGACGATCGGACACCGTCTGCACCATCGCGTCGGAAATATGGCCGATGCCGCCCAGCCGCGCCGCTTCCAACGCCAGTTCGGCCGTCGATATATCCACGCCCATGCCGCCGACCAGGATCGGCACCAGTTCGCGTTTGCCAAAGTGCAGGCGGAAGTCATCAACACACTGCATCGTTATCCTTCTGTTGCTTCAGGTTCGACGCCAATCGTCTCCCCCTTATGATCACAGCGTCATCAATGACAGATACGCAGCTTTTGGATTTTATATCTCCCGACGACACTACGCCCGACTTTACCGACGAATGAAGAAAATTCAGGGAAAAGACCTCTCGATGCAAGAACAACCGCTCGAAACAAAGCAACTCCCGAATTCCCACACTGATTTTTCCCGGTAGCGCCAGCAAACACTTAACACTAGAATGGTCTTGCGAGCTAACACCATCCGGGAGGCCAAATGTTCAAACATATTCTCGTACCAACCGACGGTTCGGAAATGTCGATCAGTACCGTCAAACGCGCCATCACCTTTGCCGGAGAAATAAACGCCCGGCTAACTTTCTATTTTGCAAAACCCGACTATCCCGTCGCCCTCTATGGTGAAGGCGCCCTGTTGGACCCTACGACCCCGGAACGGTTCGCCGAAATGGCAGACCACCAGGCCGAGCAAATTCTTTCTGCCGCGAAGGCCCTGGCCGACGCGGCTGGCGTGAGTTGCGCCGTGAAGAGTGCGGTCAACAATGTGCCGTACAAAGGGATCATCGAAGCCGCAGCGGAATCAGCATGCGATCTGATCTTCATGGCCTCCCACGGCCGACGCGGCCTCAGCAGCCTGTTGCTGGGCTCGGAAACCAATCGGGTGCTGACCCATACTACCGTTCCGGTACTGGTCTACCGCTGAGCGGCGGGGTCAATATCAAGCTGGGAAGGAGGATTTTGGTGCTGTTGGCCGGAATCGAACTGGCGACCTACTGATTACGAATCAGTTGCTCTACCAACTGAGCTACAACAGCATAGGGCAAGACACAGCGATTATATCGCTAACGCATGCCGCCTGAACGACACTAGCACCATGGATTCAACTGCTGGCACCAGCACCACAGATTCAACGACTGGTAACAGTATTGTGCTTGAGGCACATCCGCACAACGGGACTGCCCATTGGCCACACCGACCGCTGATCTGCCTGTCGCTTCCGTCCGTCTGAAACGAGTTCAACTTTCACTGAATATCAATTATTTTCCATCCATCAAGAAAGGAAAGCCATGTCCCGCCTTCAGTTACCCGCTTCGCATGCACCGGCGCCCACCCTCAAGATGAGGGCCAAAGGCTTTACCCTGATCGAAGTCCTGACAACCATCGCGATCATTGGGATACTGACCGCCATCGCACTGCCGAATTATCGGGAATATGTCCGCCGCAGCACGCTGGTCGAAGCGGAAACGACACTCTCGGATTTACGCGTCAGGACGGAGCAGTACTACCTCGACAATCGCAACTACGGCACTGGCGGCAACTGCGGCGTCACGCCGCAACCGGGCAAGTACTTCAACTACAACTGCTGCCTGGGAACCCTGAATAATACGACTGGCGCCTGCACTGTCACCGCCGGGCAGGACTATGCCTTCACTGCTACCGGCGCTCTCGGCGCGGCCGGGGGGCATGTCTATACGATCAACCAGGCCAACACAAAAACCACCCTGACTTTTCAGGGTGCCCCGCAGACCGGAAAAAATTGCTGGTTGATCACCGGGTCAGAATGCTGATACTTTCCAATTCCTCGCAGCGCGGCTTCAACCTGGTTGAGTTGACCATTGGCATCGCCATCGTGGCGATATTGTTCGCCTTGGCGCTGCCCAGTTATAGTCAATGGTCAACCAACGCCAGGATCCGGAACTGGGCCGAGTCAATCCAGAACGGACTGCAACAGACGCGCGTTGAGGCGCTCAAGCGCAATGTCACGCCGCCCAGTAGCACGGTTCGCTTCCAGCTCGTGGATTCCCTCACCAGCGCTTGTGTGACATCAACCAGCGGCACCAACTGGGTCATCAGCCTGGATGACATCAACGGGCAGTGCGACAAGATGCCGGTGAGCGGACTTGTCACAACTCCGCCCCAAGTGATCCAGAACGCCGCCGCCGAGAACGGCGCCACCGCTCTGGTCGTCGTCGCATCGGAACCCGTCGCCTGTTTCAATGGCATGGGGCAAGTAGACAGAACAACCGGCGGATGCTCTGTCAACCCGGTGGTCACATTCGATATCAGTGTCGCAAATCCGGGCAGTCAGAGCGGAACAACCTGCGCCAAATTAGGTGGCAAAGCACGTTGTCTTCAGGTTTGTGCCGGCAACGGATCCATCAAGATGTGCGATCCGGCGGTCACTGATCCCACCGACCCGCGTATTTGCGCCCCTGCAGGGAGTTGCTGACATGAAGATCTCTTCACGCGCCCAAGCCGCGATTGGTGCCCGAAAAAAACAGGGCGGCATATTGTTGCTCGAAGCACTGTTTGCCATTCTGATTTTTTCGCTGGGTGTACTTGCCTTGATCGGATTCCAGGCGTCCGCGATTCGCGCCAGCAGCGAGTCGCGCAGCCGTTCTGACGCCACCCTGGTCGCCAACCAGATATTGAGCGATATCTGGACCGGGGTCCCCTCCAGCACGTTCACCACACCGCCCACGCCGATTACTGCGGCAACGCTCAACACTTTTGTCGCCAACAATCTCGTCGCCTGGCAAAACGCCGCGAAAGCTTTGTTGCCTCAAAGCGCAGTGGCAAATCCCGTGGTCGTCAGCATCAGCAATGGCGTCAATGACGGTACCAACACCACGCAGATCGTGGACGTAACGATCAAATGGCAGGCGCCGGGCGACCCATCGCAGCACAACCTGTCTGTTTCCACCCAAATCAACTAAATCCCATGCGGCTCAACCCTTCCCGTCTGCATGGTTTCAGCCTGATCGAAATCCTGATCGGCATGGCGATCGCCATGCTGACCATCCTGATCATGATGCAGGCCATGTCCGTTGCCGAAGGTTACCGCCGCACTGCCACTACCGGCGGCGATGCGCAGAGCAACGGCGCGATCGCCATGTACACAATGCAACGCGATATGCGCTTGTCCGGTTACGGCATCGTGACAACAGAAACCGACGGTGCGCTCGCGCGTTGCGCAAACGGAACAACGCTGGCCAGCCACAACGGCACCACCCGTACCTTCAATAGCGGCCTCCCCTTCGCTCCGTTCGTCATCAACCCCACGGGGGTTCCGGCGGGAGATCCGGGCAGCGACATCATCGCAGTCATCTACAGTGGCAGTCTCGGCATGGTGGGCAACGGCATTCCCGTCGCTCGAATCGCGGCCAACGCTTACAACGCGACAGGCAACCGGGGCGGTTTTCGCAACGGCGATCTGATCCTGATCGCGGGCCAGGCCGGCGAATCGTGCAGCATGGCCGAAATCACCAGCCTGCCTGAAGACGGCAATTGTGGCGACAATCGAGGTGCCAATCTGATCGACGCCTCGTGGATTGTGCATGACAGCGCCACTACTTATTTCAACATCCATGCCAACAGTACTTGTAGCCAACAGACATCTCCCGAATGGAATCCCCCGGCCGAACTGGTCACCTATACGCTCGGGAAAGCCTACAACCTTGGACCGGCAGCCCATACAACACCGCCAATAATTGCCTCCGGGCTTGTTGCCAAACTCTACGCAGTCCGCAACGGACGACTGACCACCTGCGACATGCTGGCCAATGATTGCACCGCAGCTGCCAATGCATGCACCAGACTGACGCCAGCCACCTGCAATGACAATGTATGGGTTCCCCTCGTTGACGACATTGTCGCGCTCAAGGCGCTTTACGGCATGGACAGCGGCGTATCAGGCGGAACAGCCAACGATGGCATCGCTGATAGCTGGCTCGACAGCAACCAGATCGACACCGTCACCTTCACCCACATTCCGTCGACGTTCGCCAGTTGGGAGCAGTTGCTCGCCGCCCGCATTGCCCTTGTCTCGCGCAGCAAGCAATTTGAAAAGAACGCCGTCACCACCGCCGGCATCAACTGGAATGACGGCAATAGCCCTGTCATCGACCTCTCGCTGACCTCACCGGCGGCGACACCGACCGACTGGCAACATTATCGCTACCGTTCTTTCGAAACAAAGGTTCCGTTTCGCAACATGATCTGGAAAAAATAGACACCATGGCACGCTGCCCATACTCCTTGCCGACCGCCACACCCGCCCGCCGCGCTTTGCGCAAAGGAATCGCCGTGCGCGCGCCTCAAAGCGGGGTCGTGCTGCTCATCGCCCTGGTCGCGGTGTTCATGCTGATGCTCGCCGGGCTGGCCACCATGCGCTCGGTCGGCACCACCACGCTGCTCAGCGGCAATCTGGCGTTCCGCGAGGCCACCGTGCAATCCGCCGATTACGGCCTGGAAGCCGCGCGCGCCTGGCTGATGCAGGCAAGCCCAAGCTCGCTGATCAACGATGCCGCCCCCACCACTGGGTACAACTCGTCCTGGAATGACAACTTCAATCCCCGCAACTACGACTGGAATAACTCCCGCACCGTCGCCGGGCCGGCCGACTTCCAGGTTCAGTATGTCATCCATCGCATGTGCCGAACCCCGAACGATGCGATTACCGATCCCGGCAGCCCCACCAGCCTGCCCCAGGTTTGCTACACGGCAAGCATCACCGGCTCGCTCGGGCAATCCAACGCCCAGGGTGTTGACTACGCCAGCAGCAACCCGGCAAACAGCGGTAGCGCCACCCCGTATTACCGCATCACTGCTCGGGTCGTTGGCCCGCGCAACGCAGAATCCTTCGTCCAGGCAATGGTCTATTAAAGACCGGAGACAATCATGACCGCGCAAACAAATTCCTTTTCCGTCTCCGGTTCGCCACGTGTCAAGACGCGACTGACGCGTCTCGTCATCGCGGCCATCCTGCTGCAACTCGCCGCCCCGCAAAACCTGCCCGCCGCGCCCGTCAGCTTTGCCACCGAGCCAATGTCCAACTCCACCGGCACGGTGCATCCCAACCTGCTGTTCATGCTTGACGAATCGGCCTCCATGGCGGAAGACTTCTTGCCCGAATACGTGCAGCAGGAAACGATCATGCAGTATTCCGCCGTTCCTGTTTTCAACGGTCAGTTCGCCACCTGTTTTGACCCGGGTGACAGCAACTTCGGTTCCGGCATTCAGGACAATCCCCGTGGCTGCAAAATCGGCGACCCGCCGCACATGAGTTCCGATTTCAACCGTATCTACTACGACCCCAGCATCACCTATACCCCCGGCATACGGCCGGATGGCGTCACCCCCTTCACGAGCCAGACCAACCCGGCCGCGGTGCAAACCGATCCGTATGGCGTGCAGCAGAAAGATCAACTCGGCAACAGTGTGAGCAGCATCAATATTGTCACCGGGTATCCCGACCGGGTCTGGTGCACCGCCAATGGCGACGCGGCCAACGGCCCCAACTGTCTCAAGAACAATCTTTACAAAGACGGCACACGTACCGACTACACCTACCCGGATGCGGTGTACACCTATGGGCTTGATGCCGCTTCGATCAATACCAAATACGTCTTCGGCAACCCGTACTACTACAAGATCATCCCCACCCAGTATTGCTCGGATACCAAGCTGACCAATTGCATCGCCACGGCGCCCGGCGTTGTGCCGACCGGCGCCAACGCTGCCTATAGCATTCCCGCCCCGGTGCGGTGGTGCAAATACAAGGGAACCACCGACACCATCGTCGACTACAACAATCTCGACTTCACCGAGAACGATCCGCTCAACCCCCCGGCGCTCAACAACTGCCAGGCCAAACAGACTGCGGTCTATCAATATCCGCGCTTTCTCGGCAAGGTCAACCCGGCCACCGCCGGCCACGCCGCGTATGCGGTGATCACCGTGCCAAGCAATCCAGCCAGCTATCAGGACATCACCTCCATCACCCTCGGCCCTCTTCCGATCACCGCGTCCAATCCGAACATCATCAACGGCACATTGAGCGGCTACACCAGCGCCAGCGCCGCAGCCACCGCGATCGCCGCCAGCATTAACAGCCAAACCACCGCCTATCCGATCATTGGCACGCTGGGCACCCCCTATGAATTCATCGCCTGCGCCGGCAGTGGCACCAGCGGCACCGGTTGCAACCAGCCACCGTTCAGCACCCAGGTTCCCGCGCCCGCTTCAGTACCTGCCAACACCGCTTACGTCATCCCGGCCAAGCCCGGCGGAGCATGGCCCGGCTCGCCGACACCTTATCTTCAAGGTTCCGGGGTCTACCCCACCTTCCCCGATCTGCTGTTGACCGGCAGCGCCCCGTCACCGGGCAGCGTGACCATTCCCGCGATCGGTATTTATCCCGTGACCGTGTCGGCGATCACCGTCAATGGCGCCAATGTATTGACCGGCGGCAGTCTAGTCCTGGCGGCCGGCACCAGCGCCTCGGCCGCCGCCACCGCCATTGCCGCCCGCATCGGCAACGGATTTGCCGCCAGCGCCAGTGGTGGCGTGATCACCGCCACCAGTACCACCAACATCGCCGTGCTGTCGCTGAGCATCAGCGCCACCAGCACCAACTTCAGCACCATCGCCGCACCTTCGCCCACCTCGGGCAACACGCCGTTGATTGTCAGCGCGGTGGTCGCCAACGGTACCAATGCCCTGACCAGTACGCTCAACATCGCGCCGGGCACTTCTGCTATCACCGTCGCCTCGTTGATCGCCGCCAACATCGGCAATGGTTACACCGCGACCAATCTCAACCCGCAAACCAGCGTGGCCGGGGGTACCGACTTCATCACAGCCGGCTCCAATGCCACGATCTCCACGCTGACCACCACGGCCGTCAACTCCTACGGTTCGGTGGTCATCCCTGCCAGCGGCACCACCCTGCCCGACTACATCAGCGCAATTAATGTCACCGCTGGCGCCACCACCAATGCCCTGACCGGCGGCACCCTGACCTTGCCTGCGGGCAACAGCGCCTCCGCCAACGCCCTGCTCATCTCCACCCGCATCGGCAACGGTTACACCGCCTTGCCCGCTAATGTCGACCCCATCAGCGGCGCCGCAGCCCCCGGCACGGTATTCATCATCAGCGCCAGCAACCAGAAAATCACCGCGGTGGCCTCCACCGCGACACACACCAATTACGGCAGCCTGACGCCGCCTGCGGTCGTCGCCGGCAATGACATCACGCTCACCGCCATCACCGCCAATGGCACCAATCTTCTGGGCAGCAATCTGGTCATGACGGCACCCAAGACCGCCGTGCAGGCCACCAGCGCCATCGCCGCCGCCATCACCGCCAACAGCGGCGTCAGCGGCTTCAGCGCCAACATCGTCGGCAGCGCTATCTGGATCAACAGCAGCACCAATGCCGCCATCGCCACGCTCACCACGACTTCGGTCAACTACGGCACGATCGTGGTACCGGCTCCCAATACTGGCCCCTTGCCCAACGCCAGCACCACGCCGCTGATCGTCAGCGCCATCACCGTGAATGGCAGCAACCGCCTGGGTGCTACGGTGAACTTCGTCCCCAACAACCCCGCCGTCAACGACGCCACGCAGATCGTCGCCGGCATCGGCGGCGGCTTCAGCGCCAGCAACGTCGCTGCCACCTCGGCCACGATCACCATCAAGAGCGGCACCAACCTGGTCATCGACAACACCCTGGCCGCCACCGCCAATGATTCCTACGGCACGGTCACCGCGCTCGCCACAGGCTCCTTCCCGGCCTTTATTTCGGTCATCAATGTCACTGCCGGCGCCACCACCAATCTGCTCGCCAGCACCCTGACAATTCCGGCCAATCAAACCGCCGCGCAGGCCGCTACGTTGATCGCCGGCGCCATCAATGGCAACGCTGGCAGCGGCTATACGGCCACCGCCAATGCTCCCACCAGCGGCACGGTCTACATCATCAAAACGGTTATCGCGCCCAGCACCAACGCGAAAATCACTGCGGTCACGGTCAGCTCGACGGCCACCAATTACGGCACGCTCACGCCGCCCGTGGTCGGCATCTACCCGGTCACCGTCACCGGCCTCACTGTCAATGGCGTCAACGTCTGGACTGGCGGCAACCTGGTCCTGCCCGCGTTGCAAACTGCCGTCAACAATGCCGCCGCCATCGCCGCCCGCATCACCGTTGCTCCCTACAGCGCCACCAACGTCGACCCGGCCACTGCTCTGCCCAGCGGCACGGTCTTCATCACCAGCACCACCAACGTCGCCATCGCCACCCTCGTTCCGGCGGTCACTTTCACCAGTTACGGCACCCTCGTCGCGCCCGCCGCCGGTTCCGGCACCACGCCGCTGCTCGTCACTGCCGTCACCATTAACGGCGCCAACCATCTGACCGCCCCGGTCTACATCGCGCCGGGCGTATCGCAAACCATCATCGCGCAACTGGTCGCGGCCAACATCGGCACCGGGTTCACCGCCACCAATGTCACCCCGCCTTCGGGCCCGGCCGGCGGCACTGATTACATCGTCAGCAGTCCGGCGGGCACCGCCATTGCCGCGGCGTTGACCACCACCGCCGTCAATTCCTTCGGCACCCTTACCGCGGTCGCTAATCCCAGCGCCACGCTGCCGGCGTATGTCAGCTCCATCAGCGTCAATGGCAGCAATGTGCTCGCCAGCACGATCACCATCGCCGCCGGCGCCAGCGCCGTCACCGCCGCCAACAATATCGTCACCGCCATCAACGCCAACAGCGGCGTCAGCGGCGTCAGCGCTTCCAATGGCGGCACCGCCACCGTGACCATCATCAAGTGCACCATCGCCGGCAACCTGTGCACCGTCAACCCCTCCATCATCGCGATGGGAGCTGTTTCAGCACCAACCTATGTCGGCACGCTGACCGTGCCGGCTACCGCCAACTACCCGGCCACCGTCACCGCCGTCAACATCACCGCCACCGGCCCCGGTACTCGCCCTGCCCTGACCGGTTCGGTGGTGATTCCGGCCAACACCAGCGCCGCCGCAGCCGCCGCCCTGATCCAGCCCGCCATCACCGCCAACGGCTATATCGCCACCGTCAGCGGCGCCAC
>JAYUFR010000103.1:0-1782 GCA_043738625.1 Sterolibacteriaceae bacterium | reverse complement strand
TGAGAAAAAGCGTCAGCGGCCAGCCGCCGGCGCGACCGGTAAGCATGTTGTGCACCGACTGGTAGATCTGGTCGAGATCGGGACGTTCCTCGCGGTCGACCTTGATGTTCACAAACAGCGCATTCATCACAGCCGCGACTTCAGTATCCTCGAATGATTCATGTGCCATCACGTGACACCAGTGGCAAGCCGAATAGCCGATGGAAAGCAGGATCGGTTTATCCTCGCGCCGCGCCAGGCTTAACGCCGCCTCGCCCCACGGACGCCAATCCACGGGGTTATCGACATGCTGCAGCAGATAAGGCGAGGTCTCGGTGGCGAGGTGATTGGGCATGGTGGGTCGTACGCTGAAATGCGGAGCGGAGTTGAATCTAGCACAACGTCGACGGCCTTCCATCACACCATCCATGCCCGCCGGTTCTGTCGCACGCCAGCGCCACAATGCCGGTTTTATGACACATGAAATATCATATTTGGTAGCATGGTCTTGAAACTCCCGGGGCGAACTCCCAACTGGCGCGCAAACTGCAAGGAACTATGACCGATACGTTTTCGAGCATGACCGAGCAGATCGGCCACTATCGTCGCCATTACCTGCGCTGGCTTTCGATTCTTTGCCTGGTTGCCACGCTCCCCTTCCTGGTGCTCCATTTTTTTGTCTGGAACATCTACCCTGCGGCGGTCGCTTGCGCGTTGTTCATCCTGGTTTGCATCTTCGTTATTTGGGGGTCGTACCAATACGATCGGCATCTTGACATTTTCGTCAGGGCCTTCGTCCTTGCCGCCGTGCTGTTGATGCTGGCCACGATCCGTGTTCAGCGGCCGGATGTCACCGTCGATTCATGGATACTTGCCTGCCCGGTCCTGTCGTTTGCGTTGTGCAAGCGCCGAGAGGCTGCCTTGTGGTCGGGGTTTTCCCTGTTGGGTCTTTTGATCGTTGGCCAGATCGCGCTGCATCCGGTCGCGACCGCTTCGTCCGTGTCGCTGGCACTGGCCCTGCTCACCATCTCGGCCGGTCTCTATCTGTATTCGATGCACATCGACAATATCGAATTGCTTATGGTCGAAGTTGGCAATATGGGCTCATTGACCGAAACGCTAAACCGGCGATCGTTTCACGAAGTGCTACAGACGGAGTTCCGCCGCAACCTTCGTCAGCAGATCTCGATGACGGCAATCATGGTCGACGTCGACCACTTCAAACTTTATAACGACCACTACGGCCACATTGATGGCGACCGGGTCCTGGTCAGTATTGCGGGGGCGCTGAAGCAGTCGGCGCGACGTCCGGGGGATTTCGTGTTTCGTTACGGCGGCGAGGAGTTCTGCATTCTTTGTTCGGGTGTGGATGCCGCTCAGGCTGGCGCATTCGCCGACGCCTTGCGCGCCAGCGTGGAGGCCCTGGAACTCGAACATCAGGCATCACCGACGCAAAAGATCAATGTCTCCATCGGCTACCGGCATGCCGACTCGCTTGCTCCGCTCACGCCGGAGAGGCTGGTCGAGGATGCCGACAAGGCCTTGTACCTGGCCAAGGCCAACGGTCGCAATCGCGTGGAAAGTTACTCAGCGCTGCAACTGACTGATGTCACGCACCGCGCCAGTGTCGGCACTGGTGGTCATCGCCGCATAGGCCAGCAGGGCTTGTGAGACCACGCGTTGGCGATTGAGCGGCAGCCATGCCTTGGCGCCCTTGCCTTCCATCGCGCTGCGCCGCTGCGCCAATTCGGCATCGGAAACCGCCAGATTGATACTCCGCTGGGGAATGTCGATCTCGATGAC
>JAYUFR010000102.1:0-16549 GCA_043738625.1 Sterolibacteriaceae bacterium | reverse complement strand
AAGGAGCGACCGCCGTCGCCCCTTCCGCATTGCGGAGATAGTCGATAAATATCTTTCCCTTACGCTTGGCTTTAGATACGGTTGACACAAATCGGTTGGGAAATGTCCGCGCGAACAGGTCTGCGATCCCCTTGGTAAAGGCTTTAGCCTGGTCCCAGGTCAATGTCGCCTTAATGGGAACCACAACATGCAATCCTTTTCCACCCGTCGTCTTGAGAAATGCCACGAGTCCGAACTCCATCAATAATTTTCGCACGTCCTTGACAGCTTCCACGAGTTCGGACCACGACACGTCCTCCGCAGGATCGAAGTCGAAGATCAATTGATCGGGCCTTTCCGGATGCGGCATGCGTGAACCCCATGGATGCAGTTCGATGACTCCCCATTGCACCAGCCCAACCAATGCCTGGAGCGAGCCGACCGAGAAATACGTTGCTTGTCCATCACTTTCCGGCACTTGAACTCTGGAGACAGACACGTGGACGCTGCGGTCCGCGTGTTTCTGATAAAAACATTCAGTGTTCCATCCATCCGGGCAACGCAGCAGACTGAGCGGGCGACTTTTGATATACGGCAAGATCCAGTCCGCAATCGTTTCGTAATAGCGCGCGAGTGCAATCTTGCTCAATTTCACTTCCGGAAAAAACAACTTGTCGGGATGGCTAAGGGTGACGCCAGCCACGGTGTCGGATTGCGAGGGGTTGGGCTTCGACTGCGATGCTTTTCCAGCGCTTCGCTCAGGATTGATTGGGGCGGCTTCCGGCGTCGTGTCTTGAACCGTTGCTGAGTTGAGCGTTACCGGTTCTTCCCTGATGACGTCGGTTGCTCGCTTATCTGCTCGCAGGCCAATAAAGGCCGGATGACGTAAGGCGCCGACATCGCTCCATTCCATGAACTGGACTTCAGCGACGAGCGTCGGTTTCACCCAGTGCGCTCCTTTTGCTTCGAAGCCGCGCGGAGGATTCACAAAAGGCGCCTTATCTTGCTCCAGGCGTTGCAACTTCCGGAACAAGGTCAATACCGTTTTATCGTTGAATCCCGTTCCCACCTTGCCGGAATAGCGGAGGACCCCGGCTTCATAGACGCCAATCAGCAAGGCGCCGAAGCCTGATCTGGTACCTTGAGGCTCGGTGTAGCCACCGATTACCATTTCCTGTCTGCGTAGGCATTTAACCTTTACCCAACTACGTGTCCGCGAGCCGCTGCGATACGGTGAATCAGCGCGCTTTGAAATAATTCCCTCAAGCCCAGAGGAACAGGATTGCTTGAATACTTCGGCACCCGATCCGCGAATTTCGGGACTGTAGCGAATCGCTGTCTTGGAACGAGCCAATAAATCCTTTAACAGTCGTTTTCGTTCTTCCAAAGACAAATCACGCAAATCGAGGCCATCAAGATAGAGGAGATCGAAGGCGAAATACACCAGCTTCACCACTTCTTCCCCAGCAATAGCGTTTTGCAGCTTCTGAAAGTCAGACCGCCCCTCGGTATCCATGACGCAGACTTCGCCGTCGATCCACGCCGATTTGGCTTTTATCTTTTTTACATCTGCCGTGACGGTGGCGAACTGCCCGGTCCAATCCTTGCCATTGCGCGAATACATAAATGCTTTGCCATTCTCTACACGACTCAACATTCGGTACCCATCGTATTTGACTTCATGAAACCAGTCATTCCCTTGCGGTGGTGCTTTAACCAATGTGGCAAGCATGGCCGACATGTTGTCCGGCATCGGACTGCGACGGCCAACCGAAGGCAGCAAGGGGTTATCGGAAGCTTTCCTGTCGCTGGCCAGTCTCCTTGCCGGCTTCGTGGAATCAGGCTTGCGCTCAGCGATGGCGCCCGCCATGACGTTGGCTTTGACTGACTGGTTTGAATGCCACCGTTGATCGGCAGTGGCAGCTATCTCGACGACGCTGCGACCGGAAATAGCGCTGTCGGGCGCGCTGTCCACAATTTTCGAGCCGATGCCGCGTTTTGCAAAGTCATCGGTATCCTTGATCAACAGCCATGCCTCGCCTTTGCCGTATCGGCTGCTGCTGGTTTTTATCAATGCCCATTGTCCGTGTAATTTTTCGCCATTGAGCTCGAATTTCAGGTGGCCACGGGCATAGCCTTCTCTGGCATCGCCGACCGGATTCCACGTCCCCCTGTCCCACACCAATACGGTGCCGCCACCATATTGTCCCTTCGGGATTGTCCCTTCAAACCCGCCGTATTCGATTGGGTGGTCCTCGACATGCATTGCCAAACGTTTGTCGGCAGGATCGAGACTCGGGCCCTTGGGGACGGCCCAGCTCAACAACACACCGTCGAGCTCAAGCCTAAAATCATAGTGCAGATGGCGGGCGGCGTGTTTTTGAATCACAAAAGACAAATCGATATTTTTTTCGTTTCGGCCCCGGCCGCGAGGCTCCGGCGTTGTCTTGAAATCGCGTTTCTCCTGGTAACGCGCGAGGCTCATCCGGTGTTCCTATGCGCGCCCGCGTTTTGGCGCCGGCTTGGAAACCTGGCGGGCTTTGGCAACCGCTTTCGGTTTGGCGCCGGGTTGGGAACGACTTACCCGTCCAGACGTACGTCGCGCGCCATCTCCGTCAATGCTTTGCTTCAGAAGCGCGGCTAGATCAATCACATTGGAAGGGAGTGGCCCCTCATCATCGTCCGAGGGCAGGGTGATTTCTTTGGTCTCCCCCTTCTTGATTTTTTGGTGAATCCTCGCCATCAGGTCCTCGTGATAGGTATCTTTGAACGAGGCGGGATCCCATTTTTCTGTCATGTCATCGATTAGGCGCTTCGCCAAATCGATTTCCTTGGCAGTGACTTTCGCTTCTTTCAAGCCTTCCCCAGGAAGCTCGAATCCACTCGTACCGCGCAGTTCATCGGCATATCGCAACGTAAAGAGCATCAGCGCACGTCCGACTGGTTTGACCGCCACCAAGTGCTGCGTGGTTCTAAGAACGAATTGAGCAACCCCCAGTCGCTGTGTCGAACGCAAGGTCTCCCTCAATAATGCGTAAACTTTTTCGGCACGATCACCGGGGACCAGGTAATACGGCGTCTCGAAGTATTCTGGTGAGATATCGTCTTCCGCAACAAAGGTCTGGATTTCAATGGTGCGCGACGCCTTGATGTTGGCACGCTTGAAATCCTCGTCGGTCAGGACAACGTACTGGTCTTTTTCGTATTCGTAGCCTTTGACGATGTCGCTCCATTCAATTTCTTTGCCGGTTTTTTTGCTGTAGCGCTTGTAACCTACTGGAGAAAAGTCCCGTTTGTCGAGCATGGAAAACTTGAATTCGGCTCGCTCTTCCGCAGGGAACAGTTCTACCGGAATGCTCACGAGACCGAAACTGATGTTGCCTTTCCACAACGAACGAGCCATTATTTTTTTCTCTTTCAGGACGAGACAAGGTGGGCGTATATCAGTGCGGGCCATGATCCTCAGCGTGCCGCACCAATGTGCTGCACACTTGGCAGGGGTTGAACGCGAATTATCCGATCACGTGGCATCTACCGTTGGAACATTCGGGCCAGCGTCCAATTGTCGGAAAACAAAGTGACTTGATCTGTTCGATATCACACACACCCACAATTATTTATGCTTTGATTCGGTTTGAAATTAACGTCAGCTTCCGGAGCCCTGTTTGCAATCGCACGGATTAAATGAAACCCACAGACATTTTTGAACCGCCGCATTGGAAAAAGCGGCAACCTGTTCTCACCTCAACAAAAAACTTCAAGATGGCAAGGTCGGCGCACGCGTATGTGCGCGGCAGCACCTTGAAGTTCTACGAATGGCTGGATTCACTATCGCCGCGTTCGCTACCCGAAGGCATGTCGGTATGGATATGCGGGGACTGCCATATAGGCAACCTGGGACCGATAGCAAGTGCTGCAGGCCTGGTAGAAATCCAGATTCGGGATTTTGACCAAACCGTCATTGGTAACTCGGCCCACGACCTCATCCGATTGGGCCTCTCCCTGGCAATGGCGGTTCGCGGCTCCGACCTTCCGGGGGTCACCACGACGCGAATACTGGAACAACTCATTGACGGCTATACGCTGGAATTCGCCACGCTGCGAAAGGTGCCACCCTCCGAACGTCCGGATGTGGTCTACCAAGCATTGAAATCGGCCCAAAAACGCTCCTGGCGCCATCTGTCAAAGGAACGTGTCGCAGGAAAAACCGCAAGTCTGCCCCTAGGCAAAAGATTTTGGCCAATCTCCAGGCAGGAGAGAATCGCAATTAACCAAATCTTTGACACCGGCGACCTGAATAGCCTTGCAACGCAACTCGGTCATCGGCCGGATGACGCCAAGGTAAAGCTTACCGACGCTGCCTACTGGCTAAAAGGTTGTAGTTCTCTTGGATTGCTTCGCTATGCCGTCCTTCTTGATATTGAAGGCCGAGCAGCATCAGGACGTGATCTGTGCTTGATTGATATCAAGGAAGCGACCAAGGCCATGGCACCACGAAGCCCGCAAGCCGACATGCCACGAGATAATGCGGAACGGGTATTAATGGGAGCTAAAAGCATGTCTCCCCACCTTGGGGAACGCATGGCCTCCGGACGCTTGTTGGATCGACCGGTATTCATGCGCGAACTGTTGCCCGAAGACTTGAAGATCGAACTTGATCGTGTCAGTTGTGAAGAGGCGACAAAAGCGGCAAGGTATTTCGCGCGTGTTGTCGGGCGGGCACATGCGCGCCAAATGGATCCGCAGAATCGCAAGGCATGGCGGGCTGAGCTTGCACGCAATCGCTCCAAGACTCTGGATGCACCATCCTGGTTATGGTCAAGCATCGTTGAACTGATCGCGACTCACGAGCGAGGCTATCTGGACCATTGCCGCCGCTATGCGCTGGGAGAAGGACCTTGATGCCAGCACAGCTCGTCGCTCAGTCATCAGCCTTTCCCTGAAGACGCTTGTCGGGTCGGCAGCAGCAGCCCACGCAAAATGGCCGCTGCCACTGACGTCGAATACGCCCCGTCGCAACCTGATGAGCCATCTGTATTTGTGCCAGGTGATCCAGGCGTCGCACGGGCATCACTAAGGAGATCAAATTTTGTTGGCCACCGTTATTGCGCCAGACCCGGTTAATTCCCTGTTCCGGGTTACGCCAATAGGCTGGTCAGTTAAACCACAGCATTGATGAAACGCCTTGTTCGATTTGTGCGCGAGCGTACAGAGAAACGTGACGAACGGGAGCAAGATCTCGCGCAGAGTCGCAACCGATAAAGAACAGTTTCCAGCTAGCGGTTCGACCGTCAATCAGAGCCACATCGGCCGAACTCTGTTCCAGCACTAATCAACCTTCAGGAGACACGTCATGACACACATCAATAAGCTAGGGGCAGTCCTCGGCCTGGCCGCAGCGCTTACGCTTGGCGCTTGCGGGTCCATGAATAACCCGGGCAGGACATCCAGTTCAAGCACAGCGTACCCGTCATCCAGCAATTCAAGTAGCTCTTATTCCTCTTATGGCGTAGTGCAGTCCATCGACTTGGTCAGGCAAGACACCGCCGACACCAAAATGGGCATCGGCACCGTCGCTGGCGCGGTGGTGGGAGGCATTGTTGGCAACCAGGTTGGTCACGGTCACGGTAATACTGCTGCAACCGTTCTCGGCGCCGCTGGCGGCGCGTATGTCGGACATCAGATCGAAGAGCGAAATCAGCCCCAGCCCGATGTCTACAAAATCACGGTCCGCATGAGTAATGGCTCTTATCAAACAGTGACGCAAAATACCAGCGCCGATCTTCGGGTGGGTGATCAGGTACAGATCGACGGCGGAATTGTGCGCCGATATTGAATTTCCCGGGAGCAATCCGTTAGCCGATTCAGGACCAACGATGAAGACAAATAGAGAGGTCATTCTGCGCTTGGCAACACTGCGGAAAAAGCTGATGAAATTCTCGCGAGAAAATGATGCAGCCGCGTGAACAAGTTCTGGATAAGTGAAGTAATGCTATGACACAGAATCCACAATCACCAGGCAAACGAAAAATCGCGGGTTTTAAGGTGGCTGGCACGACTAGTCTGCCGGGTGCGGTCGGCAAGGATACTTCCACGCAAACCAGAGACGAAGGCCAGCAGCTCCCCCACGAACGCGATGAAACTGCGACTGCGGAAACTGTATCCGGCCCTGATCCCCAAATCATCCAGGCGCAAAAAGATCTGAAGCGAGGACTTGTGGATACAGATCGACGATCGGCTTATGGTTTAAGTGATGGTTCGCCAACGCCCAAAGCTGACAGCCCAAGCCCAAAGCAGCCCAAAATTTAACGTGGTCGGTAACCCGGAAATCACGATGTCGATATTTGGAATTATTGCAATACGGCTTGATCGAAAGGGCTGGCTCGAAGCGGCAGACAAGCGACAGACATTGGTGAGATTGGTCGGAACGGAGATGATTTCCTTGGGGGGACTGTTAGCCAATGCGCGGTAAGAGACATTGCCGCGATGATCAAGCGCAGTGAGGAGGTTTATTGCATATTCGGCAACGCTAAGGAGCGTGTTCCGCAATTCGCATTGGTTGAGATTAAACACGGACCAGAAGGTATCAAGCTGGTCGACGATTTGCCGGGTCGTGGTTTGCGGCAATTGATCCAGCTTAACGAACCTGAGAAGGACCGAATGCCACGCTAGGGAATTGGTAGTGATTAACATTGCCCACAGGTCGCGCCTACGCGTGGGAGCCAAAGTCTTTTGTATCGTTTCTTACATTTCGCCCAGCCATTGCGATTGGGCTTTGTGCATTCTGGGTCCGAATCGAGATTTTGGAAAATGGAATATGGATAATCCGGTGGCCGCTATTCCACTTTGACCAAGGCTCCTGCTCCATACTACGTGGGGCAGCGTACAGACTGGGCCATCAAGCGTTGTCATTATTCAAATGGCGGCAAAGTCATATTGTGGAAATGCAAACCAATTCCCCTCCAAACACAGTCCCACAATTTCTGAAAGGTCAATTAATGAATATCACGTTGGGGCTGACTCCCATGATATCGCTGCTAGCCGGGATTCTCATTCTGGTCGTGCCTCGGATGCTGAACTACATCGTCGCCATATATTTGATCGCGATCGGGCTGATTGGACTCTTTGGCGCAGGCAATTTTCACCTTAGATGAAGTTGGTAGAAATTTAACTTCCGAGCTAGTGCGCTTCGCAAGTGTTTCGCACGACGTCTGCTTCCGCAGGATGCTATGACGATTGAACCGTTTTTATATGGGCCATGATGCTTAAAAGAATTCTGCGGCATGCAATTTTGTTCCCTGCTATTCTCGCCATATTCAATCTACCAGTCGCGGCTGACGAGCCGGTCCCAAGTGCGGATGCGTCTTTTGAAGCCGCTTTTCAATGCCCCGAGGATCTACCCGATGACGCCGCGCGTCTTGCCTCAACCCACGCATTCGTTTCATGGGTGAAAGAGCACAAGCCCGAATGGCCATTGACGCAGCTTATTGAATTCCGCACCCGCCTGCTTGAATCGCATCATTGCGATGCGACTCTCGCTGCAATGCGTCTTAACTCGTCGGGTACTAAGTGAAATATCTACTCATTGGAATAATCTTGAGTTTGGTAGGAACGCATCCGGGTTAAACCAGGGTCTGCAATTTGACATTTGAAAATTCATTGCAAAGTCGGTTTATTTAGACGCTCTCATTCTCCTTGGTGGAGTCAAAGTACGATGCCAGTCGCCAAACAACTACCCGCCGCAAACCAACTTTTTGCTTCTATGCCTCGGCAGGCGTACCAGCGAATGTTGACCAGCCTTGTGCAAGTCGAGCTGACTTATGGGCAAGTAGTGTACGAGCCTCAAGGGCGGATTGAGTACGTCTACTTTCCAATTAACTGCCTCGTTTCACTCCTGACGGCAGTGGATGAGCGGCGAACATTGGAAATTGGCATGGTCGGTAACGAAGGCATGGTCGGCATGCCGATGGTGCTAGGAATCAACGTTTCAGCCGTTCAGGCGCTCGTGCAGGGCGCTGGAATTGCGCTGCGCATGCCGGCGGCCCGTTTCCGCGAAGAGTTCAAAAAGAATGTGCCGTTGCAAAACGCACTATTCCGCTATAACCATCTATTGATGGCCCAGATTTCCCAAACAGCCGCATGTAACCGGTTTCATAGCTCAGGGCAACGCCTTGCCCGTTGGCTACTGATGACCAGCGACCGCCTGCACGCTGTCGATTTTCACCTTACGCACGAATTTCTGTCGCATATGCTGGGAATCCGTAGAGAAGGCGTCACCCATGCTGCCCGCGCTTTCGAACACAAGAATTTGATCGAGTACAGCCGTGGCAACATCAGAATTCTGAATCGAAAGAGTCTGGAAACGGCTGCTTGCACCTGTTACCGGATCGTCAACGATCTGCAAGATAGCGCGCACGGTTAACGTTGGCTGCGTAACTTCCTTCGCACGGCTGGTTTCAGGAATCAGACATGACCGTTACGAGTCGTGATCAAACATTGGTGACACAATGAATATCTTCCAGCAATCGATCGAATTTTTTCTTGCCCACGGCGAAGCACCAACATAGCGAAAACATGCCTTGATGAGTACCGAACCCGCTGCTCCGCAGCCTCCGGATGCTGTGGATAAGCAAAGCGAGCGCGATCAGATCAGCCAAAATATTGAGGCCATTCTGGAGTTCTACGCGCGCGAGGAGCAAAAGATCAGTCGCTCGCAACGGATTCTCGAACGCTTCAGCAGTTTTGTCGGGCAGCCGGTTTTTCCTGGCCTGATTTTATTTTTTGTTGCGCTCTGGATACTTTCCAACATCTTATTGGGCCAGTTTGGCATGACCGTATTCGATCCGGCACCGTATTCTTGGTTGCAAGGGATTGTCGGATTGAGTGGTTTGTTGACCGCAACCGCGGTTTTGTCCAAGCAAAACCGTATTGCAAAACTTGAAGAACAACGAGCGCATTTGGACCTCAAAGTGACCCTGCTAACCGAGCAGAAAGTCGCTAAATTAATCGATCTTGTGGAAGAGTTGAGGCGCGATTTGCCTAATGTCAGAAACCGCCACGATCCTGAGGCGGTCGCACTAAAGCAATCAATGAATCCGGATCTGGTGCTTGCGGCACTGGATGAACTTCAACCTAACCCATCAGCCGGTTCGGAAAAATCTTCCGCAAAATTGCCCTAGGGTCTGTCTATAGAAGTTAAAGGCCGCAACCTGTAGGGCCCTGCTTTCGCACTTTAATCCTCACACAATTCAAAAGGCTACTCGATGCATCCGGTCCATGACGTTGATGTCCTCATTCTGATGGCCACGACGCTTTCATCAAAGCGACGTCCTGCGGAACTGTCCGAGATCGTGGCTGCAGCCGATCTGCTGCAAGGCTTTATTCCTTTCATTGAGAAATTGGGCGAGGCGATTGAACGGCTGTCCACCTCTGGTTTGATCAGTGCTACGGAAGGTGGCTTCACGCTAACGCCGATTGCCCAAAAAATCATGGCAAACCAGCCCAAAAAAGCTGTTACGGAAGAAGTCGCCATCGCCATCAAGTTCGATCTCGCCGCCTATAACCCAAAAGAGGAATATTCCCCAATCCTGCTCACCGAGGAGCAACTCAGCGCCGCCATCCAGGCGCACAAGACTTCAAGAAAGGTCTCGGGCAAAAATCTCCTGATGCCGAAACCCAAGGTCGACCGTCACTTCAAGGTGGAAGGGCGTTGGCGCAGGGCCTCGGCCACGCGCGATGGAAAACCATGATCCATGGAAGCGGTTCCGGCAACGCTTGCTTCGCGTCCTGCTGACCCAGAAACAACTCAAAATATTTATCTGTAGACCCCGACTCGAGCCGGGGTTGAGGAGCCCGAATTGAACGGCTTTGCAGCCGCCCCTCGCAGTTGTTACAATCCCGGCGCATCAACGCTAGGCTAAAAAGGCCGCAACGACGGCACTGCACTACCTTTAATGTAAAACCTACCGCCTTCATTTGAGCGCCTTATTCATGCCAAAAGTCATCTACATCGAACACAACGGTACACAACACGTCATTGAAGCCGAGATCGGGAAGTCGATCATGCAAGCCTCGATTGATCAAATGCTGCCGGGCATCCTTGGTGATTGCGGCGGCAATTGCGCCTGCGCCACATGCCATGGCTATATTGACCAGCATTGGCTGGACAAGCTGCCGCCCGTGTCAGAAGATGAAAAGATGATGCTTGAAGCGACACTGGACATGCGGCCGACCAGTCGCCTGACTTGTCAGATTTACTTGCAACCCGAACTGGACGGCATCGTCGTACACTTGCCCGAAGAACAAGGCTGACAACGCCAATCAACTCGGTAAAAGTACCGGAAACAAGCTGCGCAAACCGGTCGCCATCATCTCGACGGCCATCGCTGCGAGGATGAATCCTGCCACGCGCTCCACGACATCCAGCGTCGACTGCCGAATTTCCTTTCCTGCATGGCACGCCATATGAAAGGTTATCCAGCACGCTGACCCCACAACAAAGATGGGCACCACGACGTGAATCAGGTCGGTATAGCCATGCCATTCGCTATTGCCCATCACATAGCTGAATGCCGCAGGCCCCGCCAGAAGCGGCACGGCCAGCGGAACAATTGACGCTTCAGTTACGCTGCCGGGGTTCGCGGCAACCTGCAAACCCTTGAAGCTTGTTTCCTGGCCCAGCACCATCGCGATCGCCAGCAACAGAACGATGATCCCGCCGCCAACCTGCATGGCACCAAGCGATACGCCAAGAAAACCGAGCAACGGCATTCCCAGAAACGTCGCCGCCAATAACGCGATGGTGACGCTGATGCCGATAGTCCGCGCAAAGCGTTTCTTTCCTCGCTCGTCCAACCCTTCTGCTGCGGCCAGGAAAATAGGGATCATGGTCACCGGTCCCACCAACGCAATCAGCGTGATGGATTTCTTGATGGTAAGTGCGGCGACGGTCAGCATTTTTTATTGGCGAGTACAACTCGAAATTCTTCGCGCCTGCCTTTGTAATCGGTCGCCTCGCCATCCACGAGGAAGGTCACACGGCGCGAATGCGTGCCGAGTATCTTGCGTGCATCGGTGATCAAGTTGTGCGGACGATTGGTCATCAGCCAGCGAAAGAATCCTATCTTGAGCTTGAGGTGTGCCTGCCGGATCGATCGTTCGAACGCTACCTGCTTTCCCCTTGATCTGGAAAACACCCTGCTTTCCTGCTCATGGAGGTCATCTTCAAGCGCGGCCATTTTGACCAGGCAGGTGACGAATACGTACATTTCCCATGGGACTCCAAGGCGACTTTGCGGCCGAATAGTATTGACAGCGCATCATGTCACATCTTCGAAGAAAGTTTCGAGGCACCGTGAGTACGCCAGCGCACAGACGATATGGTTTCGGTAGCAATACGATTCGATGTCGTCATCATGGAAGCCCCTCTTGGATCACTTTTTACACCATCGTCGGGATATAGCACGAAGGCTGATCTGGAGTAGTGGTCCATGAATTCCACAACAGGCGTCGTATCGCCTAGTCATACAGAATCTATCCACGCAGACACCGCGCTACGGATTCTGAAGTGCTTGTTGAACGGCTTCTGTGGTTCCGCCGCGCTGCGTCTGTGGAACGATGCCACGCATCACATCGGCCCTACTTCGCCAGCCTTCACCCTGGTGATCCGCGATCCCTCAGTTCTCAGGCATTTGGTCATCCGGCGCAATCCGCTTCTGCTGGCGGATGCGTATTTCCGCGGACTACTCGATTTCGAAGGCGATCTGTACGTTGCACTTCGGCTGAAGGTACACTTCGAGACACTGGTTCTGTCGCTGCGCGAACGCTGCGGCCTGTTGCTTGACGCCATGCGCCTGCCCGGCAAGCCTTTGACGGTCTCAATGCCCTCCGCTCCAACTGCATTCAACACAGATCGCTCGTTCTCTCATCGTCACTCCAGGCAAAGTGACCGAGCCGCCATATCCTTTCACTATGATGTGTCAAACGAGTTTTACCAGTTATGGCTCGACGCACAAATGGTGTACTCCTGTGCCTACTTTGAGTCACCCGACGATACGCTGGAGCAGGCACAGCGTAATAAGCTGGATCATATTTGCCGAAAATTGCGGCTCGTTCCGGGTGAGCGTTTTCTCGATATTGGTTGCGGCTGGGGCGCGCTGGTGTGCTGGGCAGCGCGCTGTTACGGTGTCCGCGCGCACGGCATCACACTGAGCCAGCAGCAGTATGAGTATGCCCGGCAGCGCATCGCCGTCGAGGGACTGAACAATCTTGTGACTGTTGAATTGCGCGATTATCGCGACCTGGAAGGCGATAGCGTCTATGACAAGGTTGCCAGCGTCGGCATGTTCGAGCATGTGGGGCTCGCCAACCTTCCCGTCTATAACGCCAGTGTCTGCCGTATCTTGAAGCCCGGCGGTCTTTTCCTGAATCACGGGATTACCCATGAAGAAGATAGCGGCAAACCAAACATCGATATGGAGTTTATCAACCGCTATGTATTTCCTGATGGTGAGCTTGATACGGTGAGCAATATTCAGCGCGGCATGGAACATGCGGGCCTTGAAATTCAAGATGTGGAGGCACTTCGACCACATTACGCGCGAACACTTCGTCACTGGGTGCAACGGTTGGAAGCTTCGCATGATGAGGCTTTGCAACACGTCAGCGAAACAGAATACCGAATCTGGAGGCTCTACATGGCGGCATGTGCGCTGGAGTTCGAAGCCGGCGGCACAGGTATTTACCAGATACTGGCATCGAAGCGTGGCACAGCCACTCGTCCGGTACCGTTGACACGACGTGACCTGTACCAACAACCCAGCCAGAATAATATTTGATTTGTTGTCGTCAATGAATTCTGACGGATTCGAGTAGCAAGGCCTGACTCATGGAATTCAAGGATTATTATGCAGTCCTCGGCGTGGAGCGCAGCGCAACAGAGGTCGAGATCAAGCGCGCTTACAAAAAACTGGCGCGCAAATTCCATCCTGACGTGAGCAAGGAAGCCAATGCCGAGGCACGCTTCAAGGAAGTGGGCGAAGCCTACAAGGTGCTGAAAGATCCTGAGACGCGGGCCGCGTACGACCGCGTCGGCAACCAGTGGAAGTCCGGACAGGACTTTCAGCCGCCACCGGACTGGGACGCCGGTTTTGAATTCAGCGGCGGCGATCCGGGTGGCGCCAATAGCGGAAATTTCAGCGATTTTTTTGAATCACTGTTTGGCGGGCGCACCGGTCATGCCCAGACCCATCGCCAAAACGCGCAGGGACAGGGACAGGACCATCACGCCAAGGTGTTGATCGATCTGCAAGACGCTTATCACGGTGCGCAACGCAGCATCTCTTTGCAAATGCCGATGCTTGATGCCGACGGGCGGCTGGTCACACGGGAGCGCACGCTCAACGTGAGCATTCCCAAAGGGGTCCGCGAAGGCCAACATTTACGCCTTGCCGGTCAAGGCGGGCCGGCGCTGGGCGAAGGATCGGCGGGTAATCTTTATCTGGAAATCGCCTTTCGCCCGCATCCGCACTTTCGGGCTGATGGACGCGATGTCTATTTCGACCTGCCGATATCACCCTGGGAAGCGGCGCTCGGAGCCTCGGTCACCGCACCTACGCCCGCGGGACCGGTGCAACTTTCGATTCCGTCCGCATCGGCCACGGGACGCAAGTTGCGGCTGAAAGGCAAGGGGATCCCGGGTGATCCGCCAGGCGATTTGTATGCGGTGCTCCTCATCGCGCTGCCCCCGGCCGATACCGAAGTCACCAAGGACGCTTATCGCGCAATGCAAACTGCCTTCGATTTCAACCCGCGCGCCGCTATGGAAGGATGATCCGCCATGCATGAGCCAATGATGTCCTACCTTCAAGGCCAGGTGGTCGAAGAAGAAATTCGCCTGACACTCACCGAGTTGTGCCACACCTGCGGCATTGCCGTGGAGCATGTGACGACCTGGGTGGTTGAAGGTGTGCTCGACCCGATCGGCCAGACGCCGCAGGAATGGCAATTTGGTGGCGCCTCGCTGCGCCGTGCGCGCCTGGCACTGCGCTTGTCACGCGATCTCGAGATCAATGCAGCAGGTATCGCGCTGGCACTCGATTTGCTGGATGAGATCGACGAACTGAGAGCCCGGCTGATGCGCAGTGGCAGAAGCTGACCGCGCGATATTCCGACGCACTTCGTTTTCCACCGCTTGCGAAGTTGCCACGACTTCGCACAAAAAAAGCCGCAACTTCTTGCGTCGCTCTGGCGCCAATGCTTATCGGGGTTAACTCACCAACTCATTGCCATCAATGATTGCCATAGATGCTGAAAAGTCCGGGTGATAAGTTGACGACATGCTCCCAGGTTAGCCGCTGTTGATGCGGCAATGTTAGGATGCGTAACAGCGCGCCAATCAGCATACGAAAGCGCGTATTCACTGGAGGAGTCCACTGATGATATTTCACAAAGCCATTGCATCCGGCTGTATTGCCGCCCTGCTGGTGCTGGCAACCAGCCCTGTGGCCGCGAGGCTCACACAGGCCGAGGCGGACCGGCTCGGCAAGGACTTGACCCCCGTAGGCGCAGACCCAAGCGGCAACAAGGAAGGAACAATTCCTCCCTGGACCGGAGGCTTGACCAAGGCGCCCCCTGGCTGGATTCGTGCCAACGGCTATGCAGATCCCTTTGCCGATGAAAAGCCGCTGTTTACCATCACCGCACAAAACGCGGATCAGTACAAGGCTGCCCTCACGGTCGGAGAGCTTGCGCTGTTGAAGAAACTGCCGACCTTCCGTATTCCGGTGTATCCGTCACACCGTACCGCCGCATACCCCAAAAACGTCACCGACGCGGCCAAGGCCCAGGCAACACAAGTCGAACTCAAGGGTTTCGGGGTCCAGAATCTGGGTGATTCGAATATCCCCTTCCCCATCCCGAAAGATGGCCTGGAGGCGGTCTGGAATCACCTGATGCGTTATACCGGCGGCGGCACCGAGGGTGATGCGAACTCCTTTCCGGTTCGAGCCAACGGCGAGTACTACACGATCGGCGTCCACGCCACCCGCATTTACGACAGGAATTTTGATCAACACACACCCAATCGTCTGTTTGTCGCCAGGATTTTTTTCACCGCACCTGCGGAGTTGAAAGGAGAAGTTTTTCTGGTGCACGAGCCGATTGACCAGGTGGCGGAAGTCCGCGCCGCATGGATATACAACTCCGGCGCGCGCCGCCTGCGACGTGCACCGGACCTGGCCTACGACAACATCAACGACGGCTCCGAAGGAATGTACACCTCTGACCAGGTGGATGGCTACAACGGTGCGCCGGATCGCTATGACTGGAAATTGCTCGGCAAACGCGAGATCTACGTGCCCTACAACAGCTACAAGATGGGGGACAAGAAACTCAAGTACAAGGACATGCTGCTCAAGGGCACCATCAATCCCGACTACACGCGCTACGAGCTGCACCGGGTGTGGGTCGTCGATGGTACGTTGAAGGCTGGCTTCTCCCACGTTTACCGACGCCGCACGTTCTATCTGGATGAGGACAGCTGGACAATATTGCTGGAGGACACTTATGGAAACCGTGGCGATCTGTGGCGTGTCGGAATACACGGGCAGGAGCAGTACTACGATGTGCCGGGTTCCGGTTACCGCTACGGCATCATTCACGACCTGGACAGCGGTACCTATTACGCCGGCGGCCTGGACAACGAAATGAAATCAGTGGGCACGTTCGAGATCAAGGGACGCGTGTCGGATTACGTGCCGGACGCCATCCGCCGGCTGGGGGGAACAACGCAATAGTGGATGCCGCCACACGCGTAAATTAATCTGCGCCGGACTTGTTTACTCAGAGTTACGCAGCGCCAAAGACAACAATTACGGCGGGAGTGTCTTCAGATAGGCAATGATATCGGCGCGATCCGCCGCATCGGGAACCGAGAAGTTCATCTTCTGCCCAGGGATGACCGACTCCGGATTCGTCAGCCACTTGTCGAGATTCAACTCATCCCACACCAGCTTTGCTTGCTTGAGCGCCGGTGAATACTGGTAGTCGGACACGCTGCCGGCCTTGCGTCCGAAAACGCCGCCATGCGTCGGCCCGACACTGTTGTAATCGACTCCGTGACAACCCGAACACAACATCAGGTGCAATTCCTGACCGTGGCCGGCGTCGGCCGCTGCGGCAGTGCCGACCGCAAAAGTCAGGATCAAGCCGCCGCAGAGGCGTTTCATTTTCAGAGGCAAGGCAGACTCCCCGTTAACAATTACTGCGTGCTGCTACCCACGATCGATTGCGGCGTAAGCGTGAGCGGCAATCCTTCCGCCGTATCGTAATCACGAACCTGGTGGCCCTCGTCTGCATACCCGGCATTGAATACATAGTAACCGCCTTTGACCAGGTCATACTCGGTCCACGAGTTAAGGTTGATACCGCCAGTGCCATAAGACGGAAAATTGTTGGTTTGCACTACGCGCAATATATTACCGGCGCTGTCGTAGGCCTCCGACTGCGTGACGCACCAGCAATCTTCGTCAATGTAGAAGGTGCGGCGGGCGAAGGCGTGACTGGCGGTGGG
>JAYUFR010000101.1:0-5759 GCA_043738625.1 Sterolibacteriaceae bacterium | reverse complement strand
AATAAGGGCACTTCATCACTTGCTCCGTGGGAGCAAGTGATGAAGTGCCCTTATTGCAACATATGGGCCTACCCCCCATCCCCCTTCCCCTGGAAGGGGGTGACTAGTCACCTCCCCCGCTTGGCGGGGAAGGCTGGGAGGGGGTGCCCTCCAATACCGGGGTGTATGGCGATTAGCCATACACCGGAAATTTCTTGCACAGTTCGGCGACTTTGCCGCGCACCTTTTCCAGCACCGTTGCGTCGGTCGGTGCGTCGAGCACGTCGGCGATCAGGTGGGCGACCTGTTCGGCTTCGATTTCGGTGAAGCCGCGCGTAGTCATGGCCGGCGTGCCGATGCGGATGCCCGAGGTGACAAAAGGCTTTTGCGGGTCGTTGGGAATCGCGTTCTTGTTGACCGTGATGTGCGCGTGGCCCAATGCAGCTTCGGCTTCCTTGCCGGTGATGTTCTTCGACTGGAGGTCCACCAGAAACACGTGCGACTCGGTGCGCCCCGACACGATGCGCAGGCCGCGACTGGCCAGCACCTTGGCCATGACGATGGCGTTTTCGATGACCTGTTCCTGGTAGCTGCGGAACTCTGGCGTCATGGCTTCCTTCAACGCCACCGCCTTGGCCGCGATCACGTGCATCAGCGGGCCGCCCTGCAAACCTGGGAAGATCGCGGAGTTGATGGCCTTCTCGTGTTCGGCCTTCATCAGGATCAGCCCGCCGCGCGGTCCGCGCAGGGTCTTGTGCGTGGTGGTGGTGACCACGTCGGCGTGGGGCACCGGGTTGGGGTAGAAACCTGCCGCGATCAGGCCGGCGTAGTGCGCCATATCCACCATGAATTTGGCGCCAACCGCTTTCGCCACTTTGGCGAAGCGTTCGAAGTCGATGCGCAAGGCGTAGGCCGACGCACCGGCAATGATCAGCTTGGGTTTGTGTTCGTGCGCCAAACGTTCCATTTCGTCGTAATCGATTTCTTCCTTGGCATTGAGGCCGTAGGGAATCACCTTGAACCACTTGCCGGACATGTTCACCGGCGAGCCGTGCGTCAGATGGCCGCCCATGGCCAGATTCATGCCGAGGATAGTGTCGCCCGGTTGCAGAAAAGCCATGAACACCGCCTGGTTGGCCTGCGAGCCGGAATTGGGCTGGACATTGGCGGCATCGGCGCCGAACAGCTTCTTGGCGCGGTCGATGGCCAGTTGCTCGGCCACATCAACATGCTCGCAACCGCCGTAATAGCGCTTGCCCGGGTAACCCTCGGCGTACTTGTTGGTGAGCTGCGAACCCTGCGCTTCGAGCACGGCACAGGAGACGTAGTTTTCCGAGGCGATCAGCTCAATGTGGTCTTCCTGGCGACGGTTTTCAGCCTGGATTGCGGACCACAGATCCGGGTCGGTTTTGGCGAGGGTATTTTGCTTGGAAAACATTTTTGTTCCTAAAAAATGTTTCAGTGGAGGCTAATGCGCGCAGCGCGTTATGCCGAAACTAAAACATAGGGCAGTCCATGTTTCAGTGGAGGCTAATGCGCGCAGCGCGTTATGCCGAAACTAAAACATAGGGCATGTCCGTGCGGGAAAGTGGCCCATTTTAGCGTGAAAGGCTTCACGCAAGCCCTCGCCCATGATCGAGCACAGCGAGCCAAGTAGTCGCCTCCCCCGCGAGGAGGCGTCGGCGGGATTTCGCAAAGCGCCGCTTTGCGCCGCCGCCGCCGGCTGGCTGTGCAAAGCCAACCGTGGAAGGGGGCGGGTGCATTTATGCTTGGCGCGTTACACCGCACTATTCGACGGCCTGTTCCAGCGTGCGTTGCAGATGACTGCGCTCGGCCCATTCAAGCAGGCGCCAGCCTTGCGGCTCGATCTCGATCCAGTTGAGGGCGGCGTTCGGCACAGGGAAGTCGCGCGGGCCGCTCAGGTCGCGGCCGGTGATGCGGCGATAGACGATATCCAGTACGCCGCCATGCGTCACCAGCAGCACGGTCTCTCCGGCGTGATGCGAAGCAATGCGTGCGACGGTTTCGCGCACGCGTGCCGCGAAATTTCGCAGGCTCTCGCCATGGTCGAAGTCGTAATCGGGGTCGCGGGTCAGGAAGCGGGCATGGGCGTCAGGATAATCGTGGGCCAGTTCAGCCGCGGTGCGTCCCTGGAACAGGCCGTAGTTGCGTTCACGCAGCCCTGCTTCAGGGCACACGGTCAATGCCAAACGCTGCGCCAGTGCCGTCGCGGTTTGCATGGTACGGCGCAGGTCGCTGCTGTATAGGGCGGCGAAGGCATGCTGTTCCAATCCACGCGCCGTGGCTTGAGCTTGCACTCTGCCTGCGGCATTGAGGTCTGTCTCAAGCTGGCCCTGCAAGCGCCGTTCGAGATTCCAGTCGGTTTCGCCATGGCGAACGATGCAGATGCGGGTGGTGTGCATGATTTTCGGCAAGCTACAATGCCCGCAATTCTAACCGCCAGGCCTGAGGGGGAAACATGAGAGGGCTACTCGGCTTTTCGCGCCTGATCGACGGTCTCAACCAACGCATCGGCAAACTTGCCAGCTGGCTGGTGCTGGCCGCAGTGCTGATCAGTGCCGGCAATGCCATCGTGCGCAAGGTCTTCGACACCAGTTCCAACGCCTTTCTCGAAGCGCAGTGGTACCTGTTCGCCACGCTGTTTCTGCTCAGTGGCGCATATACCTTGCTCAAGCAGGAACATGTACGCATTGACGTCATCTACCTGCGCTTTTCGCGCCGTACGCAGGTGGGCATCGACATCTTCGGCACGGTGCTGTTTCTGCTGCCAATGAGCCTGCTGATGTTGTATCTATGCTGGCCATACTTCAGCAACGCCTTTACTTCCGGTGAAACCTCTGCCAACGCCGGTGGCCTGACCCAGTGGCCGGTCAAGATGATGATGCCGCTGGGCTTTGCACTGCTTGCACTGCAGGGTGTATCGGAAATCATCAAGCGCGTTGCCTGGCTCAAAGGTCTTGCCCCCGACCCGGGGGTGAAAGAACACAACAAGCCAGCGGAGTTGGAGCTGGCTGAAGCCATCATCACGCAGCGCGCGGCGCCAAAACAATGAGCGTATTTCTGCTGGCCAATCTGGCGCCGATCATCTTCGGTTCGCTGATTGTCTTCCTGTTGCTCGGCTATCCGCTGGCCTTTGCGCTGGCCGCCAACGGCATCTTCTTTGCGCTGATCGGCATTGTGCTGGGTGTGCTGCCACCGGAATTGTTGCAAGCCATGCCGGCGCGGGTGTTCGGTGTGATGAACAACGAAACCCTGCTGGCGGTGCCCTTCTTCACTTTCATGGGGTTGATCCTCGAACGTTCCGGCATGGCCGAAGATTTGCTCGACACCATCGGCCAGTTGTTCGGTCCGGTGCGCGGTGGGCTGGCCTATGCGGTGATTCTGGTCGGCGCGATGTTGGCGGCGACGACCGGCGTGGTCGCCGCATCGGTCATTTCCATGGGCTTGATCTCGCTGCCCATCATGTTGCGCTACGGCTATGACCGTCGCCTTGCGTCAGGTGTGATCGCCGCCTCCGGTACGCTGGCGCAAATCATTCCGCCCTCGCTGGTGCTGATCATCATGGCCGACCAGTTGGGCAAGTCAGTGGGCGACATGTATCAGGGCGCGCTGATCCCGGGCTTGATGCTGACCGGCTTCTACGCCATTTACATTTTTGGCGTTTCGCTGGTCAAGCCGCACTGGGTGCCGGCTTTGCCGCCAGAGGCGCGTACCTTGCGTGGCCGCCATCTGTTGTGGCGCGCAGTGACCTCGCTGATCCCGCCGCTGCTGCTGATTTTTCTGGTGCTGGGCACCATCTTCCTCGGCATCGCCACGCCAACGGAAGGCGGCGCCATGGGTGCGACTGGCGCATTGATCATGGCTTTGCTGCGTCGACGCCTGTCATTCGTACTGCTCAAGCAGGCGTTGGACGCCACCGCCAAGCTCACCACCTTTGTCATCTTCATCCTGGTTGGCGCGCGCATCTTCAGCTTGACTTTCTATGGTGTCAACGGCCATGTCTGGGTCGAACACCTGCTGCAAAATCTGCCCGGCGGACAACTCGGTTTTCTGATCGCGGTCAATCTGCTGATCTTCGTGCTGGCTTTCTTCCTCGATTTCTTCGAGCTGTCGTTCATCGTCGTGCCGCTGTTGGCGCCGGTGGCGGACAAGCTCGGCATCGACCTGATCTGGTTCGGCGTGCTGCTGGGGGTGAACATGCAAACCTCGTTCATGCATCCGCCGTTCGGTTTCGCGTTGTTCTATCTGCGTTCGGTCGCCCCATCCAGCGTGCGTACTTCGGAAATCTACTGGGGTGCGGTGCCCTTCGTGCTGATCCAGATCGTGATGGTGGCGCTGGTGATCGCGTTCCCGAAACTGGTGACGGGAAGTCTCGACCGGCACGACGCCAGCAAGGCCGTGCTCCAGTACATGATGCCGGACGAGCGTCCCGACCAGGTGGAGGATGCCGATCCGACGCGCGCCTTCATGGAACGGATGATGCGAAGCGGCCGATAGAGCAAGACGCCCACACTGAAAATCACGACTCCTTGAGCAACTGGTCCACTAGTGCATGCAACTTGGGGAAATCCGGCACGCCGAGGTATTGCTGAACGATGCGGCCCTTCTTGTCGATCAGGAAACTGGTCGGCGTCAGGCGCACGCCGCCGAAGGCCTGCGCGGCATCGCCTTTGAGATCAAGCGCCACTGTGAACGGCAGATTGTTGCGTGTGGCGTAGTTGAGTACGTAGTCCGGGCGGTCGTAGTCCATGGCGACGGCTACCATCTCGTAGCCGCGCGGTGCGAAGGTGTTGTAGGTCTCCACCATCTGCGGCATTTCGCCGACACAAGTGGTGCAGGAGGTGGCCCAGAAGTTCACCAGCACCACTTTGCCATGCAGTTGCGAGAGCGAAAGTTTGTCGCCCTTGAGCGTGGCAACGGTCACATCGGGCGCCGCTGGCTTCTGTGAGAGAATCAGCCCGCCGGCAACGGCCACAACAACGATTGCCGCAAGCCCTGCGATCCATTTTGTTTTCACTGCGGAACTTCCTGTCTTGACGAATTTGAATATGCGCCCAATTCTCGGCTTTTTGCTGGTGCTTGTCACCCTGTGTCTTGCAAGCACTGTTTTTGCTCTCTCGCTGGCGGACTTGAGCAACAAGGATGCCGTGGCAGGTTTGAAGGAAGCCCTGACGCAGGGTGCGGGCAAGGCGGTGGAAAGTCTCGGCCGTACTGATGGCTTTCTCGGCAACCCGAAAGTGAAAATTCCGTTGCCGCCAGGCGTGCAAAAAGCTGAAGGCATGATGCGCAGTCTGGGCATGGGCAAATATGCCGACGAGCTGGAAACGACGATGAATCGCGCGGCGGAAGCTGCGGTGCCGGAAGCGAAAGCATTGTTGCTGAACTCCGTCAAAAAAATGTCGGTGGAAGACGTGAAAGGCATCCTGCAAGGGGGCGACGATGCCGCCACGCAGTATTTTCGTCGCACCACAGCGGAGCCGCTGGGGCAGAAGTTCAAACCCATTGTGCAAAAGGCCATGGCCAAAGTGAAGCTGGCGGACAGATATGACCAGTTTGCCGGCAAGGCTTCAAAGTTCGGATTGATCAAGGACCAGGACGCGCATCTGGATGAGTACGTAACCCAGAAAGCGCTCGATGGCCTCTACCTGATGATCGCTGAAGAAGAAAAGAGCATCCGCCAGGATCCGATGGACGCCGCTGGCAAGCTGGCGCGCAAAGTCTTCAGCGCATTGCAGTAAACCTTTAGTGGCGGTGCAACT
>JAYUFR010000100.1:0-16643 GCA_043738625.1 Sterolibacteriaceae bacterium | reverse complement strand
GCGGCTTGAGGTATCTCGTTATGCGGCTCGGGCTTGACCGAATGAATGAGGTCAGGAAACTTGATGGCATCCTGGATGAAAAATACCGGTATGTTGTTGCCGACCAGATCAAAGTTACCCTCTCCGGTATAAAACCTGACCGAAAATCCCCGCACGTCACGCGCCGTATCGACGGATCCACGGGAACCGGCGACAGTGGAAAACCGCACGAATACTGGAGTTTTCACTTTTGGATCTTGCAGAAAGCCGGCTTTGGTAAAGCCAGCCACTGATTCATACACTTCGAATATGCCATGCGCACCGGCTCCGCGTGCATGCACCACGCGTTCGGGAATGCGCTCATGATCGAAATGCATGATCTTTTCACGCAGCATGTGGTCTTCCAATAATGTGGGTCCACGATTGCCGGCGCGCAAGGAGTTTTGGTTATCGCTGATGCGCAACCCCTGATTGGTGGTGAGTGATTCACCTGGTTCCTGTGCCCGTGCCGACGCTGCTTGTTCGGAGCGGTTGGCGTCAGAAGGGGAAGGATCGAGGCCCGTCAAATTGATGTGAGCCGGTTTTTCGATTTTGGGTTTTGTCATGAAAGTCTCCTGGGGTATGGATGGTGTTGTGATTCAGCTTGAGCGCGCGCCAGTGCCGGAAATCGCGTTGCGGATGAAATTGGGGAGTGCCATGACCGCCTGGTGGGTAATACTGCAACCCGGCAATGGCACGGCTGGCAAGGCGAGCGTCGGCATCGGCGTTGGCGGCAGACAAATCAGCGGGATAGTGCGCCGCATATGCAGGGCTCTCTGCCCGACTGGGCCCTTATTATTGGGATTCATTCTTTTGAACACCACGCAGATTGAGAAAAAACAGGCCAACCTGCAATGCGATGAGCGCATATGCGCCATCATGCAAACCCCAAGCGATCCACAATGCATTGCTCAACATGAACAACCAGAAACCCGCGCTTCGCTTTGGTTTTGATTGGCATGCAACAAACCAGGCTGACAACAACGTCGCGGCCATCGCCGGCCATTGCAAGGCATTCAGCATCGAATCGGACAATTTTGATCCCCCTGCTGGCTGACCGATCCTTCGACGGTGACGCTGAAATTCCGTTCGTCCGGCAGCAACGCATAAGTTCTTAAATGCCGATTGCAGATGAACCATACTTCGGCGCGGTCATTGGAAAGTACAAAGTAGGCGTCACTGGTTTCGGAAGGGTTGTACAAGCCCAGCGCGCGATAGGCACGGCCCATCGAAAATCCGCTGTCAAGCGGCATAGGCTTCGGACCGTTGTGCAATTCCTCAACGCGCAGATAAAGGCCATATTCAAGGGAGTCCATCGAGGGCGGCTTCTCGAATCGCTAGTCGGACACGGATTGAGCCAGTTTCCCTGGCAGGGGAACTGCTGTTGCTAAATTAATTGGCGGTCAGGCGCGCTCGGCCTGGAGCTCAAGCTTGCGCGCAGAAATCTCGGCACCTAGCGCCTTCATGTCCAGCTTGGTGGATTTCGCCTTGGGGAACATCTCGTTTTGTTCCTCCTTGACGTGATGCTTGACATACTCCGATAACACCTTGACCTTGGCGTCATACATTTCCCCATCGGGCTCGATACCCTCGACCTGGGCGATAAGTGACTTCAGGGATGCATGCTCCACCGTCGCTTCTGGAACCAGTTCGTGATCCTTCAAAGCCTGTTGCACGGCCGGATAAAAAATCTCTTCTTCCACCTGCGCATGCACACTCAGCTCCGCACAGATTTGCGCCACCAACTCCTTCTTCTTCGATGAAGATCGCGCTTTCTCATATTCGGCGAACAGTCTGCTGACCTGTGCGTGATCGGCGCGTAGCAGGGCGATAGCCTCCTGGACTGGGGCATCGCGTTTTGTGGTTGTCGTCTTCATTACGGTTGTCATGGTGTTTTCCTTTAGTGTTGGGGATTGATCAGTGTACGAATAGCGCGATCAGGATGATGATGGGGATGGGAATACCGAGAAAGAAAAGAAGTAGTGATCGCATGATTGCCTCCGATTTTAAATAATGGGTTCTCGTTCAGACGTCAGAGTGACGCCCGCCGTAGGTTGCGGCCAGGCTGGCGACAAAAGCGCCGATGAGTAGTGTGATGAACAGCCATAACGCCGCATACGCGGAAGCTTTGCGGGCTTTATCCGCGGCGTCTTTCGCCGCGATTTGCATATCGTGGAGTTTTGTCTGCAAGCGCGTATACGTATCACTCACGCGTTTTTCGGCATCCTGTTGTGTGAGACCGCTTCGTTGCGCGACGAGTTGACCGACATAGTGCAAGTCATCCGCGGACAGGTTTCCGGTCCGAACAGTATTGGTGAAGATTCTACCCACCTCGGCAGTGGTTGCCGCGTGACTAGCAGCGCCTCCGGACAGGTCTCCAGTGCTGTTGGCGGCAGTCACAGACATAGGGGTAGCCATGTCCTTTCGCAACAGCGAGTCGACGAAATAGTTCATTGGATCGCCGTCATCACTCGACTTGCCCATCCCGGCGCCAGCCGTGGCCGCGGCGCCGGTGGTGGCAGCCATTCCGACTTTGGCGATCCCATCCAATGCCGAAGCACCGGCCTGAACTCCGCCATTTACCATTGAGCCGATGGCAGAACTCAGCAATGCGGCGGTGGCGAGTGATGCCACCGCCCAAGCGAGGAAGCCATGCGCAGTATCACGAAAGTGCACCTCGTCGGGATGAACCCTTGCCCACTTTGTTCTCAGCCTGCCCGCGAGATACCCACCCATTCCCGAAGCGAGGAGTTGCGTCAGCGTCAGCCACAGGATGGTCGATACGCCGAAGGTTTTTGCACTGATACCGTCGTAGGCCCATGGCGATACCGATGACAGGCCCAAGCCTATACCAAGCATCAACATAATCAATGACAGTGCCGCAGCGGCAGCGGCGCCCGCCACGATGGCACCCCACGATACAGCGCTGGCTTGCGATCCAATCAACTCGGAATAGGGGTCCGCTGCACTGCTTCTGCGTTCTAATTCGGCTGAATTCGCAGCGTTGGAAAGCGTCATGATGAGCTCCTTTTGTTTGGGTGATGCAACTGTTGCAATGATCGGGCTGATCGTCTGTGCGTCAACGAACATACCCTGGTAAATACACCGACACTGGGTGCAGGGACCGTCAGCGACACATGCGGAATATTTTGTTTTTCAGATGCTGCCATTCAGCACCAGCGACCGGGTTCACGGAGATTCATATCCACCTTGCTGGAACGGATGCTCGTTTGCGACGGCGGCCGCGGCGTGCTCCGGAGATTGCTCTCGTATTGACAGAAAATTTTGCAGGATGAAGGGGAACGCTTGCATTCCATATTTCACGATAACGGCTAAAAAGGCACCTGCCGCGAAGGGGCGCGAATTGACATCCGCAGCATCTGCTGATGCCCGGGTTGACGCCTGCCGACGTGTCAGCAAAAAACCAGCTACACCTGCTGCCCCCGCGACCATGACCAACGTGGTCGGACGGGCGAGCAGCGAACGGAGCGCGGCATTTGCTCGGCGCAGCTCAGTCCAAGTGTTTGCCCTGGATTGCGCGACCCTTAATTCGATCGCATGAATTTCAGTGAGAGCGGGCCGCTTCATAACGCAGCGGGATCAGCAGGCAACGCACCCGCCAGTTGCCGTCTGGTTGCGGAAAAAAGCAGGTCGCGGCTCATGTTGTAACAAACACGGAGCAGGACAACGCCGGCAACGCAATTAATCGCCGCAATAACAACGACTGCTCCGATCACAGGCAGACCAAGAGCCGCCGCCCACAACGCAAGCGCGGCCATCAATCCCAACCAGGCCGCTACGATGCAAATTGCCGCGACCATTCCCCCTGTAATCATCCACATGAGCGCCAAACTCGCTCGCCGGGTTTCCAGCGACATCAGCTCGAAAAAACTCAGTAACGCAGCGCGTCCTGACGTCAGTGCGTTCGATAGCTCTTCGAGCACACCTGCCGGTGGTGGAGGACTCTGTTCGCGGACTTCGTCGGCTGGGCCCGGCGCTTCTTCTGCCGGCGCCCAATGGCTATCGCCAGGCGTGACACCCCATGGACGTTGCGGGTTTGATGTGGCGTCCATGTCGGGTAACGCTAGCGGATAATGATGCGACTAAGCAAAAAACCCGCTACCAAGGCAATCCCGACGGATTTCATCGGATTGGCGGACACATAGCTGCACGTACTTTCCATCAATTTCTTTTGCCGGGCGTTCAGGCTTTCGCCTTGTGCTGACAGCCAATCGGCAGTTGGCCCGGCCACGTTAACTGCTTTATCCACGGCTTGGTGCGCCATTGCCGCGACCCGATCAATGGCAGGCTTGGCCTTGCGCATCGCATCGTCGGCTGCCCCGGCCATCGAATCCACCGCTGCGTGAGCATTCGAGGAAGCTTTGTTGAAAGCACCGTCAGAGTTGGTCGAGGTTCCGGACATCGAGAGGGTGTTGCCGCTTGCAGTAGTTTCCATGTGATTCTCCTAAGTTTGTGTCGCGAGGGTTATCAAGGTTGCATGGTGCAGAAAACGGTTTTTACTTCACTAGATCTACACACATGTGGAGAATAGACCGCGATTAAATTGCGCGTATGTACGTTGTCGAACACTAACTCAGATGTTTTTGCAACTCACAGCAGGTCAGCGTCGCTCAGCGCCCGGATGCGGCAAACGCCTGCAGCAATTGACTGCCCGCCAGCTTCTGTGCGTCCTTGGCTTTGCCTACAACGGCAGCCATGCCGAAAAACTCGTGTGTCACGCCATCGTAGATATTGTGTGTCACCTTAACCCCCGCTTTCCTGAGCGATACCTCAAGCATGTCTGCATCACTGCGCAGCGGATCTATCCTTGCATTAATGAGCGTTACCGGCGGCAAGCCCTTGAGGTTGGCATGCACCAGGTCGATACGCGGATCTTTCTTGTCTTCCGGTTTTCCCAGGGCATATTTGGCGAACCATTCCATCATGGGTTTGTTGAGTGGCTTGGCTTGCGCGCTATCGACGTAGGACGGCGTTGCCAGGTCGGTCGCCTGCGTGATCGGGTAGACCGCCACCACGTGCAATGGCAGCGTTAAATGCTGGTCGCGGGCTGCCATGGCGGTGGCGATCGCCAGGTTGCCGCCCGCGCTCTCACCTGCAATCGCCATGCGCCTGGGATCGCCGTTGATCGATGCTGCGTTTTGAATGGCCCACTTGTAGGTGGTTAGCGCGTCGTCATGCTGGGCCGGGAACTTGGCTTCCGGAGCCAACCGGTAATCCACCGACACCACGACCGCATTGGCTTCCTTGGCGATGCCCCTCGCGCCACCGTCATATACGTTCTTGTCGGCAAGAACCCAGCCGCCGCCATGGTAGTACACGACCAAGGGGAACGGTCCTTTACCCGTCGGCGTGTAGATGCGCACCGGCAAGGGAGCTGCGGCGCCAGGTATTGTGAAATCGGCGCTGGTAACCCCCGGCACCATTGATGTCGGAGTCGTATCCTTGTTCTGCTTTTTCAGAACTGCCATCACTGCATCCGTCGGCGTGGGTTGTTTGCGTGCTTCGAGCGGAGCAAGAGTTTCAATCGGCTTGCCTTTCATGCCCGTCAAAGTGTCCAGGACCATTTGCATGTCCGGATCGGCCAAGTGTTGCGATTCAGCATTTGCGATTGATGCCGAAGCCACTGAACTGTTGGTCATTGGTTTTTCCTCCGCTACGGTGATAAACGGTACAAACGCCAAAGACATTGAAATCAATAAATGTTTATGCATGGATTCGCTCACGTTGATGATCGCTGGTATCAGGTTCGAATATTTTCATGACTGCCGCGCCGAGTGACAACCTGGAAGCTGACCGTCACCCGGCGTCGAAAACTTTGCTGCAATGTAGTCAAAGTAGACCCTACTTGTCTTTGCTTCGATGCATCATTTGCATTGTCTTCATGTCCACCATGCCCTCCTTGTTTTTTGTCATGTGGTCGTACATCGCTTCGTGATATGTCATGAACTCTTCCTTGGAAACCATGCCATCGTGATTGGTGTCCATGTCTTTCATTGCCATTTTCCCCTTGTGCATTGGGGTTTTTTCATGCTCCATGTTCATCCCGGATGCAGTACCGGTATTGGGCCTGTGTTCCGGATTCATGGTGTCCGTTGCCGTCGTTGCCGCGGCCGCACCCGTTGGGTGCCCATTGTCCAGGGCGCCATTGGTCCCCGTTCCAGTTCCAGCCTGTTGCGCTGTGGCGATATTGATGCTGCTGACCAGGACCACGGTGGATACCGCCAAAATTAATTTGTTCATTTCAATTCCTTAAAGAGGGAGGAGGGCCAGTGGCTTGCACCGCAGATTGCTGAAGCACGCGATTGCCGGGGGTCGCCACTTGACTGGATGGCATTATCAAATGCGCAATTCGGTCTATCGGTGCGGTGCCGCACGTATAGAGCGATAATTTCCTTGCTGGTTCTTATTCGAGGAATATTCAAATATTGCCGCGAACTTCTTCATTTGCGGATTTGTTCGCTATGCGCCGCGGTGGTGCAAAATGCCGCCAAGTCTTCGAGCACGACCTGTACCGCGTGGTTGGCGGCCACCACTCCCCCATAGGTATCCTCGCTGGTGGCGGGAACAGATGCATCGAATTCGCGCCACGCCCGCACCCGGCGCGTCGTGTTATCCACAATATAGGCACGGAGCGTGAAATGCGCGCGGCTCGGCGTGGATGCGAACTCATGTTGCAGGCGGATGATCTCAATATCGAGCCTCATGTCGCCGGTTGCGGCGATTGGCGCCGCTATCACCGCGTGAAACGCTCCGGCGTCCTCGATGGCGGCGACAACAAGCGGTGCGAGCATGCGTGCCGGCGGATCCACCCATTCACTGTGAGCGAAGTATTCGAGCTTGTGAGGCGTGCGCGTGTAGATGATGCGCGAACTGTCAAATCCGGCCGCCGCATGGGGCGGACTGACAATCAATATCGGTGCCGTGAGCGGCGCCGCCTGCGCCGCGGTGCGCGGTGCGCCGTCAAGCGAATAGAGGTCTGGTCGAGGCGTTGTTACCGGGTGAAGCAGCCCGCAGCTCGAGACCAATGTTAACAATGCAGCAGCACACAACCGGCGAAATCGTACAAAGGACAAGTTGTTCATGGCGACTGTGATCCTGTTGGTGATTGTCCCGCACTTGATTCACCGGGACCATCGGGTATTGGTGTGCGCCCGCGCAACAGGCCCGCCGGATCGCGTTCGATTTGCTCGCTCAGTCGCCGCAGCGAGGTCGACAGGACACTGAGTTCGCCGAGCAGGCGTTCCAGTTCCGGCAGGGTCTGCGTAGTAAATCGCTGCACGTCGGCGCCAACGGCGTTGACCGTGTTGCCGGCAATGGCACTGGTGCGGGCGACTTCGTGGCCCATTTTTTCGACTGCAACGGCACTGCGTCCGATGTGATCAATCACGGGTCTGGCCGCGGCCGCTGCGCGTGATGCATTTTCCAGCGTGCGCCCGGCATTGGTGATGGCGGCGTCTAGCGTGGCCTTGCGCGCGGCGATGGTGTGCGCCACAGCGGCAATGTCGGCCAGCGTGCTCTTGAATGCTGCCCTGTTTTCATCGCTGAGAACAGAATTGATGTTGCTGGACGTGCTGTCCAGCTTCGCCAGAACGCTGGTGAGTATGTTCTCCAATCGGGCGCTGAGCGAGGGTTTGGTGCGGATCAGCGGATACGCATTGCCGGCGCTGGCACGCAGCGGCGGGGCACCCTTGGTGCCGCCGTTCAGTTCGATATACGCGATCCCGGTCAGGCCCTGTATCTTCAGAACCGCTACCGTATCCTCCTTGATTGGAGTTCCGTGCTCGATGGCGAAGAGCAGTATTACCCGTTCAGGGTTGTTGGGATCGAGCTGGATTTTTCGCACCTTGCCCACGTCAACCCCGTTGAACTTGACCGGCGCGTTGAGATTGAGGCCGGCGACAGATTCGTCCTCGATCGCCATGTAAAGAGCGTATTTTTTCTGCAAGGCGCCGCCCGAGGCAAGCCACAGCACAATCGCGATCAACAGCGCGCTGAGCACCAGCACGAAAGCACCGACCAGCGGAAAGTTCACTTTGGTTTCGATGATGGCCTCCCGTTTTTTCCCGGCGCCTGGGTCTCGGCCTGCTCCCGCGCCGCCCTGCCGCGCGGGCCATCGAAGAACTTGCGGATGGCAGGCTGTTCCATGCGCGACAACTCGGACATCGAACCCGTAGCCTGCACCTTGCCATCGGCGAGAACGGCGACGCGGTCGGCAACCTGCCACAACAGGTCGAGGTCGTGCGTGATCATGACGATAGTCAGACCAAACAGGTCACGCAGCTTGAGCACCAGTTCGTCGACGCCGCTGGCGCTTTCCGGATCAAGCCCGGTGGTCGGTTCATCGAGAAACAGCAACTCCGGGTCCAGTGCCAGCGCACGGGCGAGGGAGGCACGCTTCATCATGCCGCCGCTGAGTTCGGCGGGATACTGTGCGCCAACCTCCGGTGCAAGGCCCGTCATGGCAAGCTTCCACGCCGCGATTTCATCGATCAGCCGGTCTTCAAGCCCGCTATGCTCGCGCAGTGGCAGACCGATGTTTTCCTGTACCGTCAGCGCGCCGAACAGGCCGCCATGTTGAAACATCACCCCCCAGCGTTCGCGCAGCGCCACGATTTCCTTTTCCCCCAGCGACTGGAGATTCACACCCAATACGCGAATCGTGCCGGCATCCGGGCGTTGCAGCAGGATCATCTCGCGCAGCAGCGTCGATTTCCCGGCGCCGCTGCCACCGATCACTGCGAATATCTCTGCACGACGCACTTCCAGATCAATTCCGGCATGTACAACATGGTCGCCGAAGCGCGTCGATAGTTGCTTGATCTCGATGACCGCCTCTTCTGCATGCGCTGCGTCTTGCACGTTAAAGGCCCAATGCACTGAACGCGACCGAGAACAGGGCATCGGCGACGATCACGAGGAAGATGGAATGGACCACGCTGCGCGTAGTCTGACGGCCAACGCTGTCGGCGCCACCCTTGGTACGAAAGCCCTGAAAGCAGCCCACCACGACGATGATGATGGCGAATACCGGCGCCTTGCCGATGCCGATCAGATAGTCAGTGGTGCCAACCGCGTTGACGAAGCGATCGAGAAACTCGCCCATGCCGACGCCAAGCTTGGCGCGCGCCATGAGCATGCCGCCGAATACGCCGAGCACGTCCGCGAACACCGTCAACAGCGGCAGCGCGATCACCAGCGCGATGATTTTGGGCAGTACCAGCAGATCCAGCGGCGCAATGCCGAGGGTGCGCATGGCATCGATCTCCTCGGTCACTGCCATGGTGCCGATTTGCGCGGCATACGCGGAACCTGAGCGTCCGGCGATGATGATGGCGGTGATCAAGGGGGCAAACTCGCGCAGCATCGACAAGCCAACCAGATCGACGACGAAGATGTTGGCGCCGTATTGCCTGAGCTGGTTTGCGCCTTGATAGGTGACAACAATACCGAGCAGGAACGACAGCAGCCCGACGATGGGCAGCGCGTCGAACCCCGCACTACGGATGTTGAAGAGGATAGGGCGCCAGCGGAATCGCGCTGGGTGTGCGATGCAGCCTGCAAACGCGACTGCGCTTTCACCAACGAAGCCAAGCAGCGCAACGCCTTGTTCGCAGGCGGCAACAGTGCTGCGGCCGACGTGTGCCAACAGCGTTGGCGCGGGGCTGGTGGCCGGTGGAGGGTTGCCGGCCTGGGCGGCGACGTGTTGCGCCACCACTTCCAGCAGCCTGGCGAATTCCGGGCGCAAACCACGCAAGTTCACAACGATGCCTTCGGCGCGCAGCCGCAACAGCAGTTTTTGCAGTACCCAGGCGCCAGCCGTATCCAGCGCCTCGATACGTGCGCCGTCGGCAATGACTTCCGTTTTTGGTGCAACGCGCAGAGCGTCAAGCTGATTTTCGATCGCGGCGATGCCACGCGCCGTCCACAAACCCGACAGTGCCAGATCCTGTGGCGTAGGCCGGTCAATAGCTGCGGGATTTCCCGATATTGCTTCCATGGTTGAAGCAGCGTAAAGCACGCGATTTTCTGCGTATGTGCGCGAGCGCACGGAGCATCTTCCTCCTCACGCGAATCTGGGCAATACTACCCGGCGCCAGGCACGGCGTGCTCGGCACGCCGTGCCACGCATCGGCAACAGGCCATGCAACGGGGAGTGCTATGCCCCACTATTCCATATCGCGCTATGGAAGCAGCGTCTGCTGGCGCTGAATCTCCTGGTGTTTCATGTTCAGGTAGGTCGCCTGATCCATTTCGTGCAACTGTAGTGGATAGCGCTCGCTGGCGGCAAACCAGTCGCGGAGGCGCTTTTCCGGTTGCGTCTGCGGCGACGCCGAAAGTGCGTTGAGGAAGGCGTCAATGGCCAGGTAGTAGCGCATGGTGTTGCGTTCCATCACGCCGCGTATGCCGCCGATATAACGCTGTTGGCCATTGGCTTGCGTGCCGGTAACGGTGAATCCCACCTTGTCTTTCCCCATGGTGCCGAGGTAGGCCTGCATCGCCAGCCGTCCCAGCAGGCCATAGCCATACGCATACGACAGGTGGATAAAGGTCTGGCCGCTATTCAACGGAATGGCTTCGAACGCAATGCGATAATTTTTTGTACTCAACGGGCCCTTGGCTGCGGTCAACGTGATGCGCAGAAAGTCCGCTGCCTGGGCCGCCACCTGATAGGCAAAGACCACCCGATAGGCATCATCCAGTGGCTGATCGTACTTCTTGCCGATGCTGACATTGAGCACGCTGCCGGTATCGCCAAGCGCGGCGCGGCAGTACTTGGTATTGATATGCAAGATCAGAATCTCGCACCAGTTGCCGGGTTTGTTCAGTGCCGTACTTACGCCGGCGAACGGATAATCGACGCGGGCATAGATGTCGCCGCTGACGCCGTTCGCAGTCTCGCTGGAATCCAGATACAGCGGTCTTTGGAACTGGTTTTGATCGAGGCGGCCCTGTGTGGCGCCGTATTGGGCGAGGAGAGAAGCGGGCGAATTCGAATCCATGGCGTGGGTGTTAAAGACGAAAGCCGCCAGCAAAACGATTGCACAACGCGGCACGGGTACCCGCCGTGCCTGTATCGACCATGGGTGGCCCAGCGGCACGGGTTGCTTCCTGTCAAGCGGCTCTTTGTCGGTACTGCTCATCCGGCAGCAGGCGCGCCAGTTCCTGCTTGACCACCGCATAGCACTCGCAGGTGTGGTTCTCCAATCCGGGCCGGTCAAGCACGGTAATGTGGCCGCGGCGGCAGCGAACCAAGCCAGCGCGCTGCAATTTTCCGACGGCCTCGGTGATGCTTTCGCGGCGCACGCCCAACATGTTGGCCACCAGTTCCTGGGTCACGACCAGATCCAGCGAGGGGATGCGATCAAGCGTCGACAACAGCCAGCGGCATAGTTGCTGCTCGATGGAGTGGTGTCGATTGCAGGCTGCGGTCTGGATCATCTGGGTGATCAGGCCCTGGGTGTAGCGCAGCAACAGGCGCTGCATCAGGCCGCCGCGATTGAATTCGTCCACCAGCATGCGGCGTCCGAGGCGGTAGGCTTGTCCGGCAGTTTGCACCACGGCCGAGCTTGGCGTGGTGTTGCCGCCCATGAACAGCGAAATTCCGACCATGCCTTCATTGCCGACCCCTGCGGTTTCAGCCGACGCGCCGGACTCCGTGACATATTGCAGTGACACGATGGAGGTGGTGGGGAAATAGGCGTACTGAATTTGCTCGTCGGGTTCATAGAGCATTTCGCCGAGCCGCAGCGATGTCAGTTCAAGATGTCCCGCCACACGTTCGAATTCCACCGTCGGCAGGGCGGCGAGCAAATGGTTTTGATTCGGACTGTGCGGCAGGGCCATGGCTGATTGTCGATGCGGGGCGGTTAGTGCGTTGCGCTTTGCTCGATGCCGATCCCGCGGTAACCGATGAACCGCGACGCGCGGTTGTATATGGGTTCGCCACTGACTCGAAACGTCTGCTGCGAGCCATCGGCATTGACGCGATGGAAGACGAAATCCAGGAACGGCTGGCGCGCTTCAATTCTTGCCAGCAGGGCTTTGCGCTCGGCGTCATTCCAGCCCGCGGCAGGAACGCCGCTGTCGTTGCCCGCCAGGCCATCGACTTGTATTCCAAGCATCTCCAGCACCGGGCCGGAGACCTTGGTAAAGGTCCCGTCCTCGTCCTGTTCCCAGTACCAGTCGGAGGCCAGTTCGGTGAGGCTGCGATAACGGGCTTCGCTTTCGCGCAATTCGGCGGTCCGCTCCTGCACGGTCTGTTCCAGCACCTTGCTGTAATTCTCAAGTTGTTTGTACAGCAGCCGCACTTCCAGCATGCTGTGGATGCGCGTCCTGACCTCGACCAGATCGAACGGTTTGCTGATGAAGTCCCTGGCGCCGACTTGCAGCGCGCGCAGCTTGTGGCCGGGTTGAGCGGTGATCACGAGGACCGGCAGGTAGCTGTCGGCGGCGTTGGTCTTGAGGCCTTCCATCACCTGAAAACCGTCCATCACCGGCATCTGCAGGTCAAGCAGAATCAGGTCATAGCGGTTCTTGCGGTGCAGTGCGCACACCTCTGCCGGATTCATGGTTGCGGCCACGTGGGTGTAGCCCGCCTCGTGCAGAAGCTGCGTCAGCAGGCTGACATTGGCCTCCTGATCGTCAACGATCAAGACATTGGCATTGAGAATATCGGCTTCGGCAATTTTCATGCGGGTTCCTCTTCGGCGGTGCAGTTCGCTTTATTTTGGGCAAATTTCAGCGCCACGTCCAGTGCATCCATGAACTGGTTGACCTTGATGGGTTTGGTGAGATAGTTGAAGAATCCGGCTTCGAGGCCGCGCTCGATATCGCGCGGCAGGGCGTTGGCGCTGAGCGCGATGATCGGGATATGCGCTGTCGTCGCATCCTGGTGCAGCATTTTCATGGCGTCGATCCCGCTGATGCCGGGCAGGTTGATGTCCATCAAAATTACGTCGGGCTGATAGACACGCGCAAACTCGAAGCCGAGCTGACCATCAGCAGCACTTAGCAGGCGCAGGTCGTCGCGACGCGCGATGAGTTGCTCAACCAGCTCCAGGTTGGCCGGATTATCTTCGACATAAAGCAAGGTGCGCAGGGGCGCGCCGCGGGCCAGGTCCGGCTCCACCACGACCACATTTTCGGCGTCATGCTGGGCCACCATGGGTGCGGACACCAGGGCCAGTTCGACCCAGAACACGCTGCCGACGCCGACGCTACTCTCTACGCTGATCGTGCCGCCCATCAGCTCCACGAGCCGCTTGGTCACCACCAGGCCGATGCCGGTGCCTTCCTCTGCGCCGGCCTCCTTGCCCAGGCGATTGAACGGCTGGAACAGTTGGGCGAGTTGTGGTGGTGTCAATCCTGCGCCGGTGTCGCGGACGCCGATCCGGATCGAACCAGAGCGGGTCGGCGTGCATTCCACGATCACTGCACCTTGCGGCCTGTTGTACTTGACGGCGTTGAAAAGCAGGTTGATGAGCACCTGCTTGACCCGGGTTCGATCCGCGTTGATGAACAAGGGATATTCAAAGCGCGGAAAGGTTAGCTGGATGCCGCGCTTTTGCGCCTGCGGCTCGATCATGGCGCGGCACTCCAACATCAACTCCACCAGCGCAACCGGCTCCCGCGACAGCGTGACTCTGCCGGATTCGATCAGCGCAAGATCGAGAATCTCGTTGATCAGCTCCAGCAGGTACCAGCCGGCCTTGAGAATCTGATCGATATTGCGTTTTTGCAGCGGCGACGGCGGCGGAGCGCTGGCCTCCATGAGTTGGGCGAATCCGAGCACGGCATTCAGCGGCGTGCGCAGTTCATGACTCATGCTGGAAAGAAAATCCGTCTTGGCGCGGTTGGCTTTCTCCGCCAGCTCCAGGGCCGTGTTGCGTTCCGCCTCGATGCGCTTGCGCGCGCCGACATCACGCAGGATGCCGGTGAAGTAACGTTTTCCGCCCAGCCACATTTCGCTCATCGCGATTTCCAGTGGAAATTTGCGACCGTCCTTGCGCTGGCCGGTGACTTCACGTTCCAGGCCCGCGGCGCGCGCTTCCTCGGACGGGTTGTAGTATTCAAGAGAGCCATCGCGCTGGTCTCCACCCAGCTCGGGTACCAGTACGCTGAAGTTTTTTCCGATGATGTCTGCGGCCGAATAGCCAAACATGCGCTCCGTCGCCGCGTTGACGGTCGCGATCATGCCGCCACTGGCATGGATGGTGATGACACTGTCCACCACGGAATTGAGAATGTTCTTTATCAGCGCAGCGTTGTCGCGCAACTCCTGTTGCACCGCGTAATCCTCGGTGACATCGCGAAACACCAGTACCGCGCCGAGCACCTTGCCGCTGTCATCACGAATCGGGGCACAACTGTCGGCAATGGCACACTCGCTGCCATCGCGTGCAATCAGCAGCGTGCGATTGGCCAAGCCTTTTTTGGTGCCCTTTTCCAGAACTGCCTGCACCGGCGCCAGCGCTGGCAGTCGGGTTTCCTCGCTGATGATGTGAAAGACCTCACCCACCGGGTGATTGCAGGCTTTTGCCTGGGTCCAACCGGTCAGTTTCTCGGCCAGGGAATTCAGCAGCGTTACCTGTCCCGCGGCATCGGTGACGATCACCGCGTCGCCGATGGACTTGAGTGTCACCGCGGTTTTTTCCTCGCTGACCTGCAAGGTCATGTTGGCCTGGCGCAGTTCGCGATTGGTCCTTTCCTGAATCTCGAGCAATTGCTTGGTATCGAGATGCAGCAAATCCTTTTGCCGATGCCGCGATTCCAGATAAACCAGGTAGCCGAACGCAAGGGTCAGCAACAACGCAAGCAGGCTGGCGCTGATGATGATGATGAACAGGCGGTTCATGTTGGATTGTAAAACGGCTTCATGCAGCGCCAGCTCGTCATTCTCCATTCTGAGGATCTCGCGCATCCCGCTATGCATGGTATCCATCATGCCCCGGGCCGCGCTCACCCGCGCCACAGCGCCGACGATGTCATGCTGGCGATGCAGTTCGATCATCTTTGCGATGTCCGCCATTTCTGCCTCGACCAACGGCGCCAATTTGTCTACGTGCTGTCGCACATCACTGCTCAGGAAAAACTGGCGCAATACATTGAAGTGGCTGCCTATGCTGTTGCGCACCGCCAGATAGGGTTGCAGAAAGGTTTCGTCATCGGTGAGCAAATAGCCACGCGCGGCGGTCTCGGCATCCTTCAGTTCGGATAGCAGGGCATTGGTTTGAATGATCGTGACGTAAGAATGCTTGCGTGCCGCGGCTGCGGCCGTGGTCTGCTGGAAGGCCCAGAACGCCGTCATTACCACCACGATCACCAGCAGCACCGCTCCGGTCAGCGGCGCGACAATCTGCTGCGTCGATTTCACGGGAAAGCACTCCGCACCCCGATGCTGCCGGTGTCCGGTTCGTCGCGCGCTAACGACGTTCGCCGCGCTGGCACACAGCAGGAGAAACTGGTGCCGTGATGGTGGGCACGGGAAGCAACATTGGCTGTTTCGGACATGTAGGTTTCCGTGAAAAATTGACGCGATCCGAAAGCGGCTGCGCTGCCGGACCCGACCCGCGATCGTCACAATCAGACAGCCACGATCAGACAGCCACAATCGAGTGCGTGGGTGATTATCGCTGGCTCGCGGGCGGCGAACTGTGCGCTGGGACACATAGCGAAAAATCGCCGGGTTTCCCGGGTTTCCTTAGGCGCGGGCGGAGCGGCTCTATCGGGGAACCACTGGATCGATATTTTCCGCGGCAAAGCCAGTGTTCGCTGCCGCACAGTGTTTTTGAAACGATTTGGGTAGGGTGCTTGGCAGTCATGGCTGGGCACCACGCGAATGACATTCCACTTGGCGGGAGATTTTCATGAATATGAATCAACAAACCAAAGATCAGCCACCGAAACCAGGGCAGACCCATCCGCCTTCATCAGTGGATGTGAACAAGGAAAAGCAAAAGGCCGAAGCGCGCGAAGTTGCCGGCCGGCATAAAAACGACGGCCCCAAAGACCACAAGGGTGCCCGCTAGCCTTGACGCGGAGGGCTGCGAACTTCGCCATTGGTCCGCTGGTGAGCCGCAGTGAGTGCCGCGCCGAAAAATTTCCCGATTGTTTGCGTCGGCGGATCAGCCGGGGGTCTGGATGCCTATATCCGGCTGCTGCAAAACCTGCCGGCCGACATGGGGGTGGCGATCGTCATCGTCAATCACATGAGAAGCATGCCGACCCAACTGCATGAGATTCTTCCGCATTACACCGCCATGCCGGTGGATCTCATCACCGAGGGATTGTCGATCGAACCCAACCGGGTATTCATCATCCCCGAAAATCGGGACTTGCATGTCGAGCATGGAGCGTTCCATCTCAAGCCGATATCAAAACCCCACGGCTGGCCCGACGTCATCACGGTTTTTCTGCGTTCACTGACCCGTTGCTGGGACGGCAAGCTGGTGGCGGTGATTGTCTCGGGCTATGACGGCGACGGCGCCGCTGCGCTATGCGGCATTCAACAGGCAGGCGGGATTACCATCGCGCAGAAGCTGAGTACTGCGCGTCAGCCTGACATGCCGAAGAGCGCAATTGCCAGTGGGTACATCGATTTTGTT
>JAYUFR010000099.1:0-16657 GCA_043738625.1 Sterolibacteriaceae bacterium | reverse complement strand
CTCAAACCGGGGGCCGAATTGCATGTTGCCGACTGGGGGCGCGCTGCCAATACCTTGATGCGTGGGTTGTTTCTATTCATTCAACTGCTCGACGGTTTCGAAAACACACAGGACAACGTGTCCGGCAAACTCATTGCACTCTTCGAGCAAGCCGGGTTTGTCGACGTGTCACAGCGGCAAACCTTCCTTTTCGGTCTGAACGCCGCGCCAGTGCTTGAGTTGTTCGTTTCGCCTACCGCTTGCGTCGCACATTCACCACCGATACCGCCGCTGTGCGCCGCGCCGTAACCTTGCCGGCATGGGCGGCCTCCCATTCGCGTGCCGCTTTCACCACGACCGCGAAGGCTTCCGCATCGGCGATAGGACATTGCTGGTGGAATTACTTCACCGATTCGATCATCGTCACGACCAGGGCACCGTCAATCTTCTCGGCCATAAACCTGACCTTGCTGCCGACCTGCAACTTGTCGAGCATCGACGAGTCCCTGGCTTTGAACACCATCGTCATACCGGGCATATCGAGGCTCTTGATGTCGCCGTGCTTGAGCGTAATCTTCTGGTTATTCTTATCGATTTTGCGCACTTCGCCGTCGGTCATCTGGCTGGCAGCCATGTTTTCCATCTTCATGCCCGGCATCTGCTTTCCGTCCATCTTGCTGTGGTCCATGGTGGACTGGGCATAGGCGGTGGCAGCGAACGGCGCGACGATGACGAAGACGGTCGCGGTGGCGATAGTCATCAAGGTTTGCATCGGGGAACTCCTGTAGAAAATTGTGGATAGTCTGAAGAAAGAAAAATAAACAACCGCGGTCAGTCCTTGTGGTTCCCGTGGCCCTTGTTCGTGGCCTCTTTGTCGCCAGCCACCTTAACCAGCCCCTTCATGCCGGCTTCATAGTGACCGGGCTGCATGCAGGCAAAATCAACCTTGCCGGATTGGGTGAAGTGCCAGATCACCTCGCCGGTTTTCCCGGGCGCGACGCTGACCATATTGGCGTCGGCGTGTTCCATGCCGGGCATCTTCAGCATCATGTCGTAGTGCTTCTTCAAATCCTGGGGCGTGCCCAGCACCAGTTCGTGCTTGAGCTGCCCGGAATTTTTGACCACGATGCGGATGGTCTCCCCCTGCTTGACGGCGATCTCGGCCGGGGTGTAGCGCATGTTGTCGGTCATATCGACGTTGAACGTGAGGGTCACTTGGGCAGACTTTCCGGGAGCGCCGATTGCGCTGATGCCATCGCCGTGTTCACCGGCATGTGAACCGGCGGCAAATGCGCCCGATGACGCGACTAATAGGGCGAAAGAAAACGCAGTGTTGCGAATGTGCTGTTCAGACATGGGGGTTCCTAATTTTGAGTTGTGACCGCGCTTACCGCACCGGCAGCCGGGTACGAACGAGAATCCACTTTTTTCAACCTCGTGACTACGAATGCGCCGTCGATTCGCTCAGCACGAAACATGACACGGTCGCCGACCTTCACCTTTTCAACCTGGGATTCATTCGCAATGTGAAAAACCATCGTCATGGGCGGCATGCCAAGATTCTCCAGCGCGTCATGCTGAAGAGTAATCTTTCGCTGATCGTTGTCCAGTTTTTTGACGACGCCGGCTGTCATGCTGACTACTTCAGTGGCGTGCGCAGGTGTGTCTACTTTCTGGGCGACCGCGGCATGCGGCACCAACGCGCCCAAAACCATCGCAGCCAACAAGATCGATGTTTTCATGTGCTCATCCTTTGCGGATCAACGGTTTCAAACCCCTTGGCGCGGGCCCGCGATGTCGCGTGCCCAAGCGTGGCGTTGCATCCATTCGCGCCCGAGTCGAGTGCGTGCCGCGATACACGTTTTGCGATTACAGGGTTTTGGATTGGCCCGTCTTCGGCGCGCCATAAATGCAATCGGCGGCATGTACTAACTTCCCTTGGCGAAATTCGTAGGAGTGCTGAACAAGCTCCCACTCGCTCTCGCCCCCCGTGTGACGCCAACCGTCCGCAGTCACGGCATGCCTCTCTTGTTCGATCGAGGCAAGATTTGGCTTCGGCGCGGTGTGATCGAGCTTGTCGGCATGGACCAACTTTCCGCTGCGGAATTCGTAGGCGTGCGGAACAAGCTCCCAGCCCGTTTCTCCACCGACGTAGCGCCAACCGTCCGCAGTCACAGCATTCCTCGCTTGTTCGATCGAGGCGAGACTTGGTTTCGGCGTGCTGTGATCGAACTTGTCGGCATGGACCAACTTTCCGTTACGGAATTCGTAGGCGTGCGGAACAAGCTCCCAGCCCGTTTCTCCACCGACGTAGCGCCAGTCATTGGCAGTCACGTCATTCTTTACGGCTGCATCGTTCAACAGGGGAAATGTCTGGTCGGCAAGGGCTGCGCCGGCGGACAGGGACAGAACCACAGCAACAGCGGCGGGAATGGTCTTCTTAAACATGGCAAACTCCTATTCGTTGAGTCAATTCATTCGTCAAGCTTGGGCTTGGCAACCGCGCGGCGTGTACTGCCGCGATGGAATGAAGTTTGAACCTGAGGTGCCGACAACAAGCTGGCTGCAACATTACAGTTTTGTAATCTCGTTGGGCCGCCGTTACCGCGCCATTATCCTACCCGCCGAAGCATCCGGCATGCGCCAGAAAAACTCCATTGCTAACGATGAAAATACTTATTGTTGAAGATGAAAAGCGGGCTGCCGAGTATCTGCGTCAGGGGTTGACCGAGAACGGTTTCAGCGTCGAGACCGCACTCAACGGCACAGATGGCCTTCACATGGCGATGACCGGCGATCATGATCTTGTCGTTCTGGATGTCATGCTTCCGGGAATCGACGGCTTCGCCGTCTTGACTGCGTTACGTACCGCCAAACAGATCCCCGTATTGATGTTGACGGCACGCGGTCAAACCGGCGACAAAGTGAAGGGCTTCGATCTTGGCGCCGATGATTACCTGGTCAAGCCATTTCAGTTCCCTGAATTGCTGGCAAGGGTACGCGCGCTGCTGAAGCGGGGCCACAGCACCACGCCGGAAAACATATTGACTGTCGCCGATCTCGAAATCGACCAGATCAAGCACCGTGCGACGCGCGCAGGACACAGTATTGAACTTTCCGCCAAGGAGTTCGCCCTGCTGACGTTGCTGGCACGCCGCGCCGGCGAAGTTCTCTCGCGTACGGAAATCGCCTCACTCGTGTGGGACATCAATTTTGATTCGGATACCAACGTCGTCGAAGTCGCCATCAGGCGCCTTCGCGTCAAGATCGATGAGCCCTTTGAGTCAAAGTTGATTCAGACCGTGCGCGGCGTCGGTTATGTACTCGACGCAAAGGGCCGGTAGGGGAAGCCGTTGCCGCCGCTGAGCCAGCTTGGAAACAGGATTTCACTATCTGCGCGTCTCGCTGCGATCAGCGGAGCGATCGGCGTAATCGTCGTTGCACTCGCAGCGGCCATTGGCTATTTTGCATTCTCGCAGCAGCTCAACAGTCGCGCGCTTCTCGAACTCCAGGGCAAGCGCGAATTGTTGCGTCACGTCCTTTCGGAAATAGATTCGTCCGCAAAGGTGCCGGACAATGGGCACCGATTCGGCGATCTGCTAATCGGACACGACGATCTGCACCTGGCGATTGTTGACTATCGAACGGGTACGGTGCTTGCCAGTTTTTCACGATTGGCACTCCGCTCGATCTCGTGCTGCGCGAACAACGTGGACGCAGACGCCGTGATTAACTGGCACAGTGAAGATGGTGAATCCTTCACCTCACTGGCGGGCATCGGCAGGGTCGCCAATGGCGACAGACTGCGCTTTGTCCTCTCGCAGAATCGCATCAACGATATCCGCCTTTTGCAGGGGTATATGAACGCGGCACTGATCGGAATGCCACTTTTGCTGGGCTTGGTATTAGCCGGCGCATGGATCGCGGCGCGCACCGGACTGGCACCGCTGGCACGATTCAAGAAGCTGGCACGCGAAAGCAGTTCGGTGTCGCTCTCGCGAAGACTGATCCCGGACGATATGCCATTGGAATTGCGCGATCTCGCCATCGATTTTAATGCCATGCTGGCTCGCATCGACACCGGGGTCACGCAACTGAATCGATTCTCCGGCGACCTTGCACACGAGATGCGTACACCTGTCGGCATTCTGCTCGGCCGTACCCAGGTGACTCTTTCCCGGCCCCGCGCCCCTGCAGAATTGCTGGCCGTGCTTGAGGCTGACGTCGAGGATCTGGAACGGCTTTCCCGGTTGATCGACGACATGCTCTTTCTTGCGCGTGCGGAAAACGAAGCGGACGAACTGTCGTTCGAGCCTCTTCTGGTCAGGCAGGAGGCGCAAACCGTGGCAGACTTCATTGAGGTGATTGCTACGGAGCGAGGCATCGTCATAGAAATCGATGGCGATGCCACCGTTCATGCAAACAGAATTCTACTACAGCGTGCAATCACAAATTTACTGACCAATGCGCTAAGGCATGCCGCCGCGAATTCGACAGTGCGAATCGACATGGAAAAGCATCCTGGGACCGTCGAATTGGCTGTGGAGAACGTTGGAGAAACCATACCGGCGAACGACCTGGTTCGCGTTTTTGATCGCTTTTATCGCATCGATGAAAGTCGAGCCAGGCATGCGGGTGGGTCGGGATTGGGACTGTCCATCGTCAAAACCATCATGCAACTTCACGGCGGAAAAGTCGAACTGGTGAGCAACGTGAATGTTGAAAATCAGGGCACCACTCGATTTACGCTGCATTTTCCCGATTCCCCGTCGCCGGCGCGTGGGATTGGCAAGAATTCAGCTATCTGAAACTCGACGAAAGGCGTTGTTTTTTGCATTCAGACAGCCGCGCTGATTGCGGAATATTTTGTCCCGCTTCGGGCCCGCCCGCACCGATGGCTCCCTCTGCAACAACGATCAGCTCAATGGGCGAGAAATTGCCTCCATGGCCTTGAGGCTACGGGCAAACTCTGCGATGGCTCCTCGATTGTTTGCAGGTTCGCTGTACGGGCCATATCGCAGCTGCATTTCCTGGACGCGTAAAAATGCAGGGCGAGCGAACTGCGCGCGAACATCCGCTTCGCGCTCGTCGGGAGCCACCAGAAAAGCCAATGCCCCCTAATGCGCCGCGTCGCTCAATGGCAGATCAAGCATCCGGACAATCCCGGAATAGATGCTTGTCGAATGCTTAACCTCGAACGCGGTCGCCAGTTGACTGGCATTGAGCGCGAGCCCCAGCACATCGATAAGCTTGATCGTACCGATCAGAGCAACATAGAGCAGACCCGCTGGCAAGTCTGACAAAATCCCGTGCCCACTGGTTTTTCCCCGTACATGCGGCTCCGATCATTCGACGCAATCCAGATCTGATAGCCGGTTGCCAGCCCCAAGTCTCGCGGCCATGCTGGCATTTGTGTATGGGTGTGTCCCTCGTTTTCGGTACGGGCGTTTGCCCTGGCAACGACCGCCGCTTCTTCTCGCACCCTGGCCAAATCGGCCTTCCATGCCAAGATCGACTGCAGATGGTCGTCGCGGATTGTCGACATCGAGGTCAATCTCAACCAGGGGAATCGCGACAACGGGATCAGCCCGATACTTTTGTGGCGGATAGCACCCGGGATCTGGCCGGTTCCGCATTAAAAACAAACCGTTTGATCTTCGTCAACACGGGCCTCAGTCATGCCTCTACCCTGACTGAGAGGTATCGGTTGCGCATCTCATGCGCGACCGCGACCGCTCGCATGCGCAAGGCGCATTCCGATGTTCTACCATCAGGAGGTCTCCATGAACAACCCGCACATTCCCGAACGCAGGGAGTTTTTATCCGGTGTTGCCGCACTCAGTCTGTTCGGTTTGGCGGGCTGCGGCGGTGGTGGCGGTGGCGGCGACATGACTTCCGCCGGCAATATGGGTGGGGGTTTTGGGTCGCCACCAACGGGCGTTGCCAGCGGCGGCACATTGCGTTTGCCGGTCAATTTTTCCGGCAGTACGATCAGTGCGGCTGCGGGTGCCTATGATTTGGGCACCGGCGCGCAATCGGGTGCCCTGCTATACAACGGGCAGTGGCCATCACCGTTGATTCGAATTTCTTCCGGCAGTGCACTGGACATCACGTTGCAAAACCAACTCGGTGAATCCACCAATATCCATTGGCATGGATTGGCTGCCGCACCCGGCATGGATGGCCATCCTACCGAACTGCTCGCGCCAGCGGCGAGCAAGCGCTATACCTTTGCCGTCAACGAACGCCCCGGCACCTACTGGTACCACCCGCATCCCGATCGAGCGACCGCGCGTCAGGCGTACTCCGGACTGGCGGGGATGCTGATCGTCGACGATGGCAACGATACCGCACGCGGACTGCCCACGGGGGTCCGCGACATTCCGCTGGTGCTGGCGGACAAACGCGTGGGCAACGGTGCATTGATCTATCAGCCAAACTTCCTGGACATCATGACCGGCTGGCTCGGGAACGTGATCACCGTAAATGGAACTGCGGGCCCGGTTACGACGAATGTCGAACCTGCCGTCATCCGATTGCGTTTATTGAACGCCTCCAACGCGCGCATCCTGAACCCGGCGCTTGCCAATGGACGCAACTTTTGGCTGATCGGCACCGACGGCGGACTGCTGGGGGCACCCTTGTCTGTCAACAGTCTGTTGCTTGCGCCGGGGGAGCGAGCCGATGTTTTGGTTGATCTGCGCGGCGACGCCGGACAGATCATCAAAATCGTTAGTGCCGCATTCAGCAACATGGGATCCGGCCTGATGGGGTCAGGCATGATGGGATCCGCGCTGCCGCAGGGGACTGCTTTTGATCTGTTGAATCTTGCCGTATCGAGCGCCCCCGCGACCAACATCGGAAGCGTGCCTCTTTCATTTGCACCCATCGCTCGCTACGATTCGACCGCCGCCGTCGTCAGGCGAGTTTTCGAGTTGACGACAATGAACGGCATGAGCGGCGCATTGCATCGAATCAACAATCTCGTTTACGACGGCGCGCGAATTGATTTCGTCGCACGCCGGGGTGACCTGGAGCGATGGCAATTCATCAGCCGTGCCATAGAGCCGCATCCAATGCACGTTCACGGCACGCAGTTTCAGGTGGTATCGCGCGATGGCATCGAGGCCAGACGTCTCCCGACCGATCTGGGCTGGAAGGATACGGTGCTGGTGCGCCCGTTTGAATCAGTTGAAATTGCGCTGCGGTTTAACGTCGCCGGCAACTATGTTCTCCACTGCCATAACCTGGAGCATGAAGACAACGGCATGATGTTGAATTTTAACGTCGTGTAGCGCAGACAAGTTTTAACATTCGCCGTGAAGATGCTGGTTTTGTATGGGGATTGAAATGAAGCAGATCAACAGAATTATCAATGGATTGGCCATCAGTGCCGCATCGACGGTGTGCGCTTTCTCCCAAAGTCAGTCAGACTGGCAAGCGCCAGACATTGGAAAACTGTCGGACGACAAATTCAACGCAGTGCGGAGCGATGAGCAAGCATTTGACGTCGCTGCTTACGTGAATAGTCAACCACGGCCAGTCAAGCCAAATCTCGGTGCGGATTTCCCGGCGCGCAACAATAGGCCTGTGGATGCCGCATTTTCCGCCATACACGCCGGGCTTCTCGGCAGACCAGCACAAGTTCGGTCCGTGGAAGCCGATTATGGAGGCGCGGGAAAAAGGCGCGTATCCGGCCAAATGAGAGCACGGCGCGCGAACATCGTTCCGGTCTTTCCGAAATCGCTCGGGGCAGCGTCGGACGACATGCCGCGCACTTGCGTTGGTCGCCAACAGGCATCGACATGAGTACCGGATTGCACGACGAAGTCGTTGGAACGGGTGGATCCCATCCCAACATGCAACGACGATTTTTTCTGAGTGCAATCGGTTTGATCCCGGCGCTAGCGATAACGGCACGCACGTCACACGCGGCACCGCAAAGCGCGTCAGGCGGGAAGCCCGGCATTCGCAAGCGCCAGGTCGGCATCGCACTCGGTGGCGGCTCTATGCACGGCATCGCACATGTGGGCGTGCTGAAAGCGTTTGCGGAGCAGGGACTTGAATTTCAGGTCATCGCCGGTACCAGCGCCGGTGCCATCATCGGCGTGCTCGCAGCAGCACAATTCCCGTACGACGAAATCGACGTGATCGCGCGGCGCTTCGAATGGCCCGGCGTGACGAGCCTTTCCTGGTCCGGCAAAGGCCTGCTGCAACACACCAAATTGCGAGCATTGATCGACAACGCGCTGGACAATCGCAGGCTTGAACAATTGCCCATCCAGTTTGCCGCGATCACGACCGACGTGGCAACTGGTGAGCGCGTCATCATTTGCAGCGGGGAAGCGGGGGCGGCAGTCAGCGCGTCGGCCAGCATCCCGGTAATGTTCGAGCCAGTCAAAATTAGCGGTCGCGATTTGGTCGACGGCGGCTTGACTGAACCGGTGCCCGTCCTTGCTGTGCGCGAAATGGGCGCGGACATCGTCATTGGTGTGGATGTCGCCTTTCGGCCCTATGAAGAACAAATTCAAGGGCTGACCGGCGTCGCATTCCAGACCATGCACATCATGTCGAACGCATTGATCAAGGAACAAATACGCAGTGCCGATATCGCAATACAAATGAATCTGCACCACTTCATCGGCAAGGAAAATTTTCACGACCAACTGATTGCAGCCGGATATGTTGCGGCGATGCGTGCCTGGCCGAAGATTGCGGCGCTGCTGTCGTGATGAACCCCAGCCGTCGTGCGCAATTCTTCGACGAGCAGTTTCAGCGTCAAGCCATTGCGGGTGAACTGGCGCTGTATCCGGTCGTTGGAATGGCACGATCAAATACGGGCTTGCCTTCGGTGACCGTACCGGTCTAGTCGACAATCAGCGTATCGACCCTGTGAAAGTTTTCGATTGCGGCCGCACCGCAGCACAGCACACCTTGGGTCGCGGCCTTGCCGGTCGCCACCACGATGGACATCGGCTTAGAGAAACCCGACGCGCAGGGAGAGGCGGTGAAGAAAACGGCGTCCGCGTTGATGAGGCCATACACCAGGCAAAGCTCGAGCCCGAACCATCCCCACGCGAGAAAGGTCCGTGCCGCCATGAGCGCTATCGCAATAAGCCGGGCCGGGTATCCAGAAACCGGACTGACGACGGGATACGAAAAATGGTCAAGGCGCTGCGCACGGTGATCAAGCGGGTGCAATATCGTCGAAGAGGATCACCGGGCGATTAATCGCGTTGTGCGGCCCATGTTGGAATTCAAGTCTTTTGGCTGCGCACGCATTTTTCTCGCCAGTATCGAAACCATGCACATGATCCGTAAAGAGCACTTCCACCGCCTCGAAGGTCAAACCTCGTCAGCAGCCAACCAGCTCTGCTCACGGGTCTTTTGAATTGCAGTCGAAGCTCCAGCTCAACGCAACTTCAACTCCCTTTTGCGACAGTACCAAATTGAGAAACACCTAGGCCTGTCTTCGGAGGGGTCTTTTGTTTTTTGGGGGGTCACTATTGGTTCAGATGGTATCTGGCACCAACGGTTCCAGCGCTCGCCCATTTCCCAAACGTGCGAATCGGAGCCTGCTCATTTCCGATTCTTGCGAAAAAAAACCGCTAAGAAATTTAACGCGAACCATTCGAGCGCGTGTCGTGCAAACCGCACACACAAATAATCATTACAAAACAACAGGTAGCAATACGCGCATGCAATCTGCGACTGGCACGACATGAGTGGCACGATGATTGCAAGCTATAGCGTGAACGAAGTAACACCAAGTATTGATTACGGCGTTTGTTGGTGAGATCCACACTTGTTTGATCTACCTCAACATTAGAGTTTTTAGCTGGTTCAACATTTGTATCTCACTTCTTAAGTTGTTTAGCTGGTTCATCTTCATCATCTGTACATCACTTGTTCAAGGAGAATGAAATCATGAAATTATCAAGAGTATTAAAGACTGCGCTGGCCGTTTTGGCTCTCGCACCTGCACTCGCCTGGGCAGCACCACCAGTACCCGGCGATCCCGGGCAAGGGGTTGCTGCCACTGCCCACGACTTTACTGGCGGTGTGATGGGAACCGCGAACGCCGGGACCGTTGGTGTTTGCACATACTGTCATACACCGCACAAGGCGATCTCGACGCTGCTATTGTGGAACCACACGCTTTCATCCAGCAACTTTTCGTGGGATGTTCCCACAACCACGGCCGGGACTCCATTTGCCACATTCGTGGGTAACACTTACAAAGGACCGACCACAAAATGCTTGAGCTGCCACGATGGCACTGTGGCGGTCGGTGATATCGCTTGGTTCAAAGAGGCGGCGCGCACAGTCGGCAGTACGGACGGTGTCTATAACACATTTAAGCTTGGCTCAGATAGCGACACCAGTCATGTTATCGGTGCGACTGGCGGAGTGGCTGGTGCCATGGGCGGCAATCACCCGGTTGCGATGCCGTACTCGTTTAACCAAGCTAAGAACACCTACAACAGCAAGGTGGGCGGCGACGGTCTGGTCTTGACGGAATGGGTGGCTCAACCCGCAGCGCCTATCCGCTTGTTCAACGACAATGCAGGGGCAATCAGTGCCGGGGCCGTTGCCGGAAAAACGGGTATCGAGTGCTCCTCATGCCACGATCCACACAACAAAGCCGCCGTCGACGTTAATTTTTTGCGTGGCAAGCTCACCGGCAGCACGCAAGCTGACGGTTACCTCTGCGTGCAGTGCCATATCAAATAGTGTGCAGGTTTAGTAGTTAGCAAGCAGTCCGTAAGCAACCGGGGCTGGCGGTAAACGCCAGCCCCGGTTGCTTTTTGATCTGCATCAACACCCAGTCCATCAAGACGATTAAGATGATCGCAGTAGCTTGTCGTTCACGAAACACGTTGCCTTGGAGGCATTATGCTCAAGTACCTGATTGGAGCCGCGAAGCGCGCTAGCCGGGCGCTCATCTGGACGTCGATGGCGGGAATGCTGGCGTTGCTGGCGAGTTGTGCGACCCGCCCGCCGCCGCCGGACGAAAAACTGCTGGTGTGGCCCGCGCCACCCCTGCCCACGCGTATCGCCTTCGTCCGCTCGCTCTTCAGCGAGGAGGATCTCGGTCGCGATGTCACCTTCAACGAGAACCTGGTGGAGTTTCTGGCGGGCAAAAAGCCGCCGGCCAATCGCATCGCTGAACCGATGGGCCTCGCGGTCTCCGACGACGGCAATCGCCTTTATGTTTCCGATTACGCGCAGCTCGCTGTTTTTGTATTCGATTTCGCGCAAAAGAAATTCACCAAGATCGGCAAGGAGGCGCCGCTTGCCCGGCCGATGGGCGTTGCCCTGGACGCCGAGGAAAATGTTTACGTGGTCGAACAGGAAAAGAAGGGCATCAGCGTGTTCAACCGCAAGGGAGAATTCCTCCACTTCATCACCGATCCCTCGATTGAGAAACCCGCCGGTGTGGCGATCGATCGGGCGCGCGGGAAAATCTACCTCGCAGACACGGCCCACACCAAGTCCACAGCGCATACGGTCAAGATCTTCGATATGCAGGGCAAACTCACGGGTACGCTGGGGCAGGGCAAGGGAAACGGCGATGGACAATTCCAGTTTCCGACCTATGTATCAGTGGACAAGCAGGGCAATGTTTACGTCACCGATACGCTGAATTCGCGGGTTCAGCAATTCGACGCGGACGGAAAGTATTTGAAACGATTTGGCGAGCGCGGCAATGGCTGGGGCATGTTCGACAAGCCGAAAGGTGTCGCGACCGACAGCTTCGGCAACTTGTACGTGGTCGATTCGGGCTGGAGCAATGTCCAGGTGTTCAACCCGAAAGGACAGGTATTGATCTTCTTTGGCGGCCGCGGCCCGATTCCCGGCATGTTGCAAAATCCGTCTCCGATCGCGATCGACGGCAAGAATCGCATTTATGTGGGTGACTATCTGAATCACCGGGTTGAAGTGTACGACCTAGTCAACACCTCCGCAGATGACAGCTTCCTCGTTCCGCCGGGCAAAGCCGTTGCGGCACCCGCCCCAAAACTTCCGACCAAGAATTGACGGTTATGCGAAACTGGCGCTTCGCGAGTTGCCCCGGTCGCGCAACCAAAGGCTGGCCCGCGCGCGGGCCATCAGGAAGGCAAGCATGCCGATCACCAGGACCGTGCCAGGTTCGAAGTCCGCGAAGCCGAATCCCACCGACAAGTTTTGCCGACTGGGATCGATTCTCGTGTGGCTCTTCTGCGCAGGCATCCTTGTTCTGGGCGCCTGCAGCTCGCCGCCGCCGTTGGTGGCGTTGCTGTTCGAGCCAGTAGTGCATAAACCGCTGCAGCCACATCCGCGCCGCCCCCCGTACGAGCGTCCCAAGCCGCCGCCAGAGGTGGAAGTGATGCCAGAGGTGCCGCAGACCGATTGGCTGGCGCAACTGCAACTGTTACCGAAGGATGCCACCGGCGCGACCGACTGGGTGCGTGCGCAGAACGAAAACCTCATTGCGCCCAAGCCGGGACTCGATCCCAAAGCTGCGGACGAACCCGAACTCGACTTGGATATTGAGCTTGTTCCCAAGGACATGCCGGATTTCAAGGTACTCTTTCCGCACAAAGCGCACACGCGAATCCTCGTCTGCACCAACTGTCATACGGGCATTTTCCAGATGGAAAAAGGTGCCGATGCGATCACCATGGAAAAGATCTTCGCCGGCGAATTTTGCGGGCGTTGTCATGGCAAGGTGGCCTTTGATGTGGCGACCGGTTGCGCCCGCTGCCACCCGGCCATGCCCAAATGATGCGCCGCTCAATTCGCATGGCCGTTGCGCGATCAGCGCTCTCGTCGCTTTCGCTGCTCTCCCTGCTGATGGCGGGTGCGGCGCTCGGCGAGATCGGCGATATCACGTTCACTCGCAAGACCCCGGGAACCAAGGATGTGCCAACGGCAACCTTTCCGCACTTCGTCCACCGGATTCAGTTCAAGTGCCATGTTTGTCACGAGGACATCTTCGTGATGAAGGCGGGGGCCAATACGATCATCATGGACGCATTCGAGGAAGGCAAGTCCTGCGGCGTTTGCCACAACGGCAAAATCGCTTTCCAGGCGACGTTCAACTCCTGCCCGCGCTGTCATCTCCAATGACGGCGCGCGCGCGGACACTGCGGAAATTCACCATGATGGCACTGTTGACGCTGCTTGCTTCGGGCCGGACCGGCGCGCAGTCGCTGCAGGACTTCCATTTAGGCAGCTGGGAAGGTTCGCTCGAAGCGGGGTACAGGATTGAGCGCGAGAGGCTGCACTCGTCGGATGGCAGTGCGGACACGGATTTCAATCGCCGGCGCACGCGCGAACAAATGGGTGTGCGCAACCAGGGCTTTTATTTCATCGATCCGCGGCTCGTCACCGCCAGCCTGGGGTTGACGCTCGGTCTGGTGCAGGACCGCGAAAGCACCAACGGGACGCGCGATTCCCGCACCGGCAAGCTCATCGGCTACGCGTTCGACGCCAGCCTGTTCAGCGAGTTTCCTTACAACGGCAGGTTCTACGCCAATCGCAGCGACAACATCCTGACCCAGCCATTCGGTCGCTCGGAACTGGCTTTCCAGAATCGTGGTGTTACGGTGCAACTGCGGGAAGACAGTCCGTTGCGCGACTGGGGCATGCCCTACTTCAGCGCCAGCGCGCGCGCGGAACAGCAGGAGACCCGCGAAAAGACCACCAGTGTGCTGGGTCAGACTTTCCAGCGCGACGAACAGCAAAATAATGTGAGCCTTGATGGCCACAAGGGTTACCAAACGGCGGACCTGGATTTACGCTACAGGTTCAACGCGCTTAATGACCGCTATTTCCCGCAGGCCAATTTTCAGAGCCAGACGGTCAATCTCAACTACAGCGTGGACTTTGGAGCGCTATTGAATTGGCGCTCGGATTCCCGCCTGTTTTATTACACCCGCACCGGCGTCACCCCATTTAGTCTTTTCAATGCGGAAGACAACCTTCGGATCAACCACGACGACAATCTTTCGACGGGATATCATTATCTGCTGGCGCGTTCAAATACCCAAGTGGGGACCAGCACGACCCAGAACGGCACCCTCGATGTACGCTATCAACCCTTTGGCAATCTCACCACTAACGGCCAGATGTCGGCCTTGCGTCAGGAACTTCCCAGCGGTACGCGCGGCACCTATGTTTCAGGGCTCGCTGTCCAATATCGGCATAGCTTGCCGGGGAACGGGACCCTTAATCTGCGCGGTGGCGGACGCTATCAGTTGGATGACAATCGTCTGAGTGCCTCGCAGATCAGCGTCGCCGACGAAGCGCAGGCTGCGCCCTCGTCGCTGGGTGCGGGGGCGGGATTTTTGCTCAACCAGCCGTTCGTCATCGCGTCGTCGATCGTGGTCGTGGACACGCGCGGCGGCGCACGCTTGCCGTCCACACTCGGCCTCGATTACGAGGTCGTCAAGGAGGGCAATCTCACGCGCATCGTTCCCTTGCCCACCAGCGCGGCGATCCAGGCGGGCGATGCCCTCGCGGTCAGCTACACTTACGAAGTCGATGCGAGCATCAAGTTTGGCACTGCAACCAGCTCGGCGAGCATCGGCGTGGACTATCGCTGGATTGCGTTTTCGTATGGACACGACCAATCCAAACAAACGCTGATATCGGGTGAGGACAGCCGGTTTCTCGACAGTCTGCGCAAAGACACGGCGCAACTCAATCTGCGCGGCACCTGGCGCATCCTCCCAAGTCAGGCCAGTGCCAGCTATGTCCGCTACGAGGCCACGCGCCTGGCGTACACTCAGTGGCACTACACCGGCCTGGTTTCCTACCGACCGAGCTACAGCATGATATTCGGATTCAATACGGACTGGACTGTGACCGACTTTACCTTGCCCCTGCATCGCACCGACGCGCTGTCGAACCAACTCACGCTCGACTGGTACAGCGGCCCGTGGTCGACGACCGCGCTCATCGGCCGGCGTGTCTACAAGGACAGCCTGCAGCCGACCGAGACCATCAGTGAGGCGCGCCTCAAGGCACGCCTGAACTACGGCAAGCTCGACCTTGCGTCGGTGTTCACGGCTAGCGAGCGCATCCGCGGAGGCTTCCAGACAAAAAACTGGGCCCTCGACTTCATCGCGATACGGCGATTCTAAGATGGATATCCGCCGTGTTTTCGCCTTCGCCGCCGCCGGCCTGTTGCTGCTCATTACCGGTTGCGGTGCGCCCGGCAGCGCCAAGGTCGCCGGCGAAATGGCAGCCCCCGGGGCAGCCCCCGGCCCGGTCTGGCCGCAGGCACCCGCCCAGGCGCGCATTCGTTACTTGCGAAGCTTTTCGGGCCCGGGCGATCTGGGGATTAGCAACTCCATTTTTCAGCGCATGGCCGATACGCTGGCGGGCCGCAGCGAAGAGCATTTTGTGCGCCCCACCGGCGTCGCCGAACAGAACGGTATCGTGTATGTCGCCGATCCCGGCGCGCGGGCATTGTGGATCCTCGACTACGCGCACAACCGCGCCGTGAGGGTGGACGACGTCGGCGGCGAGCGCTTCGTCTCTCCGGTCGCGGTCGCGGTTCGCGCCGACGGCGCGGTGTATGTCGCGGATTCGGCGCTGAAAAAAGTGCTGCTGGTGGACCCGCAGGGCAAGCTCATTCAGACCATTTCGGGAGACATCCTGCAGCGGCCGGCCGCATTGGCCTTCGATGCGAAAAACGCACGGCTGTACGTCGCCGATTCGGTCGGGCATCAGGTCACCGTGTACAGCGCCGAGGGCGAACTGCTGGAAACCCTGGGCCGGGCCGGAACCAGGGACGGCGAATTCAATTATCCGACTCATCTGGCGCTGGAGCGAAACGGAACGTTGCTGGTCACAGACGCGCTCAATTTCCGCATCCAGGCATTCGATGCGCACGGCCCATTTCTCTGGAAGCTGGGCCACAATGGCGATGGTTCGGGCGATCTCGCCGCGCCCAAGGGTGTGGGCGTCGACAGCGCCGGGCACATCTACATCGTCGACGCGCTGTTCGACGCTGTGCAGATCTTTGAGCGCGACGGAACCTTCCTGCTCGGCTTCGGCGAGCAGGGCAGGCAGGCCGGGCAATTCTGGCTACCCGGCGGTCTTTTCATCAATGCGCAAGACCAGATCTTCGTCGCAGACGCCTATAACCGGCGGGTGCAGGTATTTGCCGGCGTTGCCGATGCACACACCGAGTCCGCCAAATGACGCTATTGACACATAACCGGCAAACGCGCCCCCATGCGGTCGCTCGCGGCGGTGAACGCACCACCCAGATGGCAGGGGCTCTCGCCACGCTGCTGCTGGTCATGGGTGCGCTCCTGGCCACGTCCACACCGACTCACGCCCAGACCCAGATCGCGCGCACCAAACACAATCTTAGCGTCAGCGGCCCTGGCACCCTGCACACCACAGAGGCGCAGGGCACCTGCATTTTCTGCCATACGCAGCACAACGCCAAAGCGACTCGCGGCCTATGGAACCGCGAATTGCCCCCGGTCACGTATCAGATCTACGCGAGCAGTACCCTGCAGGCGACGCCGGATCAGCCCACCGGGAGTTCGCGTTTTTGCCTGTCCTGTCACGACGGCATACTGGCGCTCGGCAATCTGCGGGTGCCGCCGAAGGGCGGGTCGCTTTCGATGGGCGCGTTGGCCGGCGGCAGTTTACTCGGCACCAACCTGACCGC
>JAYUFR010000098.1:0-1805 GCA_043738625.1 Sterolibacteriaceae bacterium | reverse complement strand
GCATTTGCAGCAAATATCGGGAATATTTGCAAAAAAACCAACGCCGCAGACCGCCCAAGCCAAGTGATCACGGGCCGCGAGGAATAAATCCGCGCTTCCCTAGGCGGCACTGCGCGAGGGCGACACCGTGATGGGCTCGATAGCAGAACCTCGCTTCATCATTGCGCGCGCCTCACACTGGCCGGAACATCGGCACGGCCTGCCCGCTGACGCTTGGCTTGAACACGACCTGCACCTTGTCGCCGATGCGTACCGCGTCGAGGTCGCAGTCGACGATGTTAGTCATCAAGGTGACGCCTTCTTCGAGCGTGACATAGGCCAGTGCATACGGCACCGGTCCAGCCTTGCGCGTCACGCTCAAGGAATAGACCGTGGCCTTTCCGGTGGCCGGCACCCAGTAGGTGTCGTCGCTGCCGCAAAACGGGCAGATCGGCCGGGGATACCAGTGCACTTCACGGCATTCCGTGCAGCGTTTGAGCATCAGGCGGCCTTGCGAGGCTGCTTGCCAGAAAGTCGCGTTGTCCGGATACACCACGGGGTTGGAAAGCTGCCGGTCCTGGTAAGGCGTTGTCATGGCGTCACTCCCTTTCAAGAACCAGCGTGGCGCTGCCATGGCGCGAGCCCAGCAGCCCGCCCATGCCCTGCGCCAGCGCGAGCGCGCAGTTCTTCACTTGCACCGCAGGGTGCGCCTCGCCGCGCAGCTGGCGAACCGCCTCGATGACCTTGGTCATGCCGCCGCGATGGGCGGGATGGTTGTTGCACAAGCCGCCCCCGTCGGTGTTGACCGGAAGTTTGCCCACGCCGGAGATCAGGTTGCCGTCGGCCACGAACCGGCCGCCCCCACCCTTGGCGCAAAAGCCCAAGTCCTCGAGTTGAATCAGCACGGTGATGGTGAAGCTGTCGTAGATGGACGCGTACTGGATGTCCGCCGGCGTCAGGCCAGCCTCTTCGAAAGCTGTCTTGCCCGACCAGGCTGCCGCCGAGAAGGACAGGTCCACGCGGCCACCATTCGGCCCCTTGACCGCTTCGCCCGCACCCCGGACGGTGACCATGGGGCGCCGCAGCGACTTCGCGATCTCGGGCCGCACCACGATGAGCGCTCCGCCGCCGTCGCTCACCACGCAGCAGTCCATGCGATGCAGGGGATCGGCAATGACGGGCGAAGCGAGCACATCCGCCACCGTCACCAGGTCGCGCAACATCGCGTTGGGATTGTGTTGCGCATGCGCCGAGGCCGCAACCTTGACCCAGGCGAGCTGCTCCGGCGTGGTGCCCCAGTCATGCATGTGGCGCGCAGCTACCAGCGCATAGTTGTTGACAGTGACGACGCCATAGGGAAGCTCGAATGGCTCGTCCGGAACGTTCGCGCCCCAGTTGCGCGGCTGGGTGCCGCTGCTGGCTTCCGAGCGCGGCCGGCCAGCCAGTGTGATCAATGCGACGTTGCACTTGCCAGCCGCAATGGCCTGCGCGGCGTGCGCGACGTGGACGAGGTAGGAGGAGCCGCCGGTATCGGTGGAATCCACGTGACGGCAGCGCAGGCCCATGTAGTCCATCATATTGAGCGCGCCGAGGCCGGGCGCGTCGCCGGCGCAGAAATAGCCGTCAACGTCCCGCAGGGCCAGGCCCGCGTCCAATAGCGCGCCGCGCGCGCATTCTGCATGCAGTTGCGGCACGGTCTTGTCGGCGGCCTTGCGCGTGGGATGCTCGAATGCGCCAGCGATGCAGGCCTTGCCTCGGATGCTCATATTGCTTGCCTTTGCTTTTCAGTGGATTCCGTGTGATTGTTCAGGGGCTTCAGCAGTAAC
>JAYUFR010000097.1:0-1821 GCA_043738625.1 Sterolibacteriaceae bacterium | reverse complement strand
CGCGTGGTGGACGCATCCGTGATGCCGCAGGTGCCGTCGGCCAACACGCTCGCAGCCACGCTGATGGTGGCAGAAAAAGCGGCGGACATGATCCGGGGACGGCCGCCGTTGCATGGCCACGACTTCATGCCTCATTAGCCGCCCGGACTTGCGGTCTGAACGGGGGTAAACGAGGATGTTCAGGAGTCTGCAAAGCGGCACAATGAATGTCTTCAGGAACCTGGAAAATGTGGAAAGCGTCACCCTAAATTTCTTCAGAAGCCTGCAATGCGTCACAATGAATTTCTCCCAGTGCAAACGTCTTCTTTCCTTCCGCAAGGACTCCCCCCGACGCAAACACTGATCGGCGGCCGTCGGCTGGCAAGCGAACAGACCTTGCCGGTACTCGACCGCTACACCCAGATGCAAGTGGCCGAAGTCGGGGAAGCCACGCGCGATCAGGTAGCTCAGGCGGTTCGCGTCGCGCGGGCGGCCGTTGGCCGTTCACCCCCACCTTACGAGCGTGCGCGAATCCTGCATCGGGTTGGCGAATTGATCGCAGCGCGCCACGACGCGTTCGTGGATTTGCTGGTCACCGAAGCCGGGTTTACGCCGGCCGATGCGAGTTCGGAGATCGCACGCGCGCTCGACACCGTGCAATTGTCCGCAGAGGAAGCCAAGCGCATTACCGGCGAGGTCGTCGCGCTGGATGGCAACCCGGGTCAACATAACCGCATTGGATTTACATTGCGCACGCCGGTTGGCGTGGTCTGCGCGATCACGCCGTTCAACGCGCCGCTGAACGCGGTGCTGCACAAGATCGCGCCGGCGCTCGCGGCCGGCAATGCAGTCATCCTGAAACCCTCCGGCTATACCCCCCTGTCGGCCAGCCTGCTGTGCGAGCTCATTCTTGAAGCCGGTCTGCCGCCAGACCTGCTGGCACTCGTGCATGGCGACGGCAAAGTCGGAAGCTGGCTGCTGGAAGAGCAGGGCATTGATTTTTACACCTTCACTGGCAGTACCCGCGTTGGCCGCCTGATCCAGGCTGGAGCCGGACTGCGCCGCACTCAACTCGAGCTTGGCAGCATCGCCTGCACCGTCGTCTGCGCGGACGCCGATCTGGACGCAGCGATTCCGAAAATCGCCCGCGCTTCGTTTCGCAAGGCGGGCCAGGTCTGCACTTCAATTCAACGGCTGTACGTTGAGCGGCCCTTGCAGGAGGAGGTTCTGGCGCGGCTCGCTCAGGAGGCGGCCGCCATGCGCGCAGGCGATCCGCGTGATCCTGCGACCCGCGTGGGGCCGATGATTTCTGAGGCGGACGCCAGGCGGGCCGAGAGTTGGCTCGCCGAAGCGATACGTGACCAGGCGCACATTGCTTTCGGTGGCGCGCGCAATGGATCGGTCCTGCAGCCGACCATTGTCAGCGGGGCGCGCCCAGGGATGAAGGTGATCGACGAGGAGATTTTTGCGCCTGTCGTCTCGCTGCTGCCAGTCGACAGCCTGGAGGATGCCATCGAGAGCATCAATGCAACACGCTTCGGACTCTCCGCGGGTGTGTTCACGCGCAATCTGGAGAGGGGATTCCTCGCTGCAAGGACAATCAAAGTCGGTGCCGTCCACATCAACGAGACATCCAGCTCACGCGTCGATGGCATGCCCTATGGCGGCGTCAAGGACAGCGGATACGGACGAGAGGGGCCAAAATATGCCGTCCGCGATATGACCGACGAAAAAGTCATCACGCTTTCGTTCGCCACTACAGCCTGAAGGAGCACGCCATCCTTGCCCAGCAGCTCTTGAACGGTTTGATCGTGGGCAGCGTGTATGCCGTGTTCGCCCTCG
>JAYUFR010000096.1:0-5827 GCA_043738625.1 Sterolibacteriaceae bacterium | reverse complement strand
AAGGTGAAATTGCACTGCCTGACGTGCCGCCCGAAGTGCTGGCGAAATACCCCGGCATTCTGGCCGGCATTCAGGGGTTGGAAAAGCAGGGCTTTCCGGTGCTGGTGAAGGATGCGTCGCTGGGCGGGGAGTTTCCAGTGATGTGCGTCACCTTGATGAACCCGCATACTGGCGGTGTGTTTGCGTCGTTCGGGGCGCACCCAAGTTTAGAGGTGGCGCTGGAACGCAGTCTTACGGAGTTGCTGCAGGGCCGCAGTTTTGAAGGCCTGAACGATTTGCCTCGGCCCACCTTTGAAAGTAACGCCGTGACTGAGCCGAATAACTTTGTTGAACACTTTATCGACTCCAGCGGCGTGGTGTCGTGGCGCTTTTTCAGCGCCAAAGCCGATTACGATTTTGTCGAGTGGGATTTTTCCGGTCACGGCGAGAACTCCAATGCCGACGAAGCCGCGACGTTGTTCGGCATTCTCGAAGAGATGGGCAAAGAAGTGTACATGGCGGTGTATGACCAGCTCGGCGCAACGGCCTGCCGCATTTTGGTGCCGGGTTATTCGGAAGTTTATCCGGTAGAGGATTTAGTCTGGGATAACACCAACAAAGCGCTATTGTTCCGCGCCGATATTTTGAACTTGCACCGCCTCGACGATGCCAGCCTGAAAGCACTGCTTGGGCGTTTGGAAGACAGTGAGCTGGATGATTACACCGACATCATCACATTGATCGGCATTGAGTTTGATGAGAATACGGCCTGGGGTCAGCTAACCATTCTGGAGTTGAAGCTGCTGATCCATCTCGCCTTGCAGCAATTTGAAGCGGCGCAAGAGCTGGTGGGAGCCTTCCTGCAATATAACGAAAACACGGTCGAGCGCGGATTGTTTTATCAGGCCTTGCATGTAGTGCTGGAGGTGCTGCTGGACGACGATCTGGAACTGGACGATTACGCGGCCAATTTCAGTCGCATGTTTGGCAACCCGCGGATGGATGCGGTGCTGGGGTCAGTGGACGGCAGCGTGCGCTTCTACGGCCTAACGCCAACGAGCATGAAACTGGAAGGGCTCGACAGACACCAGCGCCTGATCGATAGCTACAAAAAACTGCACAAGGCGCGGGCCAACGTGGCGGCTTTATCCCGTTAAGGTTACGAGTCATGGCTGGATCAACCACACGAGTGACCGGGTGGCTCCCTACGCGCTTCGGCACCCTCTACTCGCAAGGCCAACGGCCGCTGCCGGTTGGCCTGACCGTCCGCAACGGGCACAAAGTGTGAGTAGCGGATTTCGGTAACAGGCCGTTTGGATCTTTTGCCCCAAACTTTTTTGGTGGTGAATTGATGAACGGCGGCAATATGCCTTGTTGCTGCCGCTCAAGCAATAAGCCTCCAATGACCGCTCCGGCCGAGGACCAGCCGTTCGCAACGACCCGTTCATAATCGCCACCAGTACATCCCACGCACAACTTTCCTGATGGTTGCCAATCACGATTACGCCAGCGCATACCACGTGCCACGGCCTGCGCCGTGTTTGACGAGATGCCCTTGCTTGGTGAGCGCGGCAACGTGATCCTTGATCGTATTGCGGCTGATGCTCGTCGCTTTGGCGGCTTCGGCTATCGTCACGCGGCCGCGTTCGCAACTGGAAAGAGGCGGCACGACCGCCGGCTTTCGCCAATGGTGATGGGGGTAATGAGGGGCGCGCGGTCGACCACACTTTCTGGCTGACGCCGGGTGGCGCGGACGAGCCCGGTGTCTGGTACGCGGGGACTTCGCCGCAGGGCTTGTTCCGCTGCGAAGACGGCGGTGTCAACTGGGCGCCGTGGTTCTCCTTCGAGGACGACCCGCGCTATCGCGAATGGCTGGGCACTGCGCAGGACGGGACGCCGGACGGACCCAAGCTGCACTCGATCATCGTCGATCCGCGCGACAGCGCGCATGTGTACCTGGCCATGTCGGGCGGCGGCGTGCACGAATCGACGGATCGCGGCCGTCATTGGCAACCGCTGCTGCAGGGGATGGAGGTGGTGGAAGGTTTCGACGCGAGCAATCCCACGTTCCATGATCCGCATTGCGTGCGGATGTCTCCCGCCAACCCGGATCGCCTGTATCAGCAGAATCATTGCGGCATTTATCGCATCGACCGGCCGTCCGACACCTGGGTGCGCATCGGCCGCAACATGCCCAAGCGCAGCGGTGACATCGGCTTTCCCATGGTGGTGCACCCGCGCGATGCGAATACGGCATGGGTGTTCCCGATGGACGGCACCTCGGTGTGGCCGCGCACCAGCCCGGAAGGCAAACCCGCCGTGTATGCGACGCGCAATGGCGGCAAGACCTGGCAGCGGCTCGACGCCGGCTTGCCCGCGAAGCAGGCGTTCTGGACCGTCAAGCGCCAGGCGATGACGGCAGACGCCGCGGACCCGGTGGGCCTGTATTTCGGCACCACCAGCGGCGAACTGTGGATGAGCCGGGATGAAGGTCGCCGCTGGCAGTGCATGGCGCAATACCTGCCGGAAATCTACGCGGTGGAAGCGCTGACACTGTAGGCGGCCCATGCAGGTCATTATTCCCAGCGCACTGCGCTCGTACACCGAGGCGAGCAAGGCCGAGGCGAGCGGCGCCACGCTCGCCGAGGTGCTGAACGATCTGGATCGCCGCTACGTCGGCATCCGCTTTCGCATGATCGACGAGCAAGACCGGATCCGGCGCCATATTCGCATCTTCGTCAACGGCGTGCAGGTGCGCGACCTGTCGCATCCCCTGGCCGAGAGCGACGACGTGGTGATCGTCCAGGCCCTGAGCGGCGGTTGATGCCGCCAGCAACCTCACCCGCCATCTCAAAGGAGGAAACATGAAATACCTCTGTCTGGTGTATGCCGAGGAATGCAGGCTCGATGACATCGACGACGCGCAGCATCGAGGTGCGGCCGGTGCGGCAGCTTGTCGCGCAACAGAAATAAAAAGCTTTCAAAGTCTGTCGATCTGACGTCCTGCCGTTCGACCAAGGAACAAGTAGGGACAAAAGCGGTCACTACAACAATCACAAGCCCCAATGAAAGGAGATTCATCATGCCCACCGGCACCGTAAAACTGCATCGCGTCCTGCGCGCCAAGCCCGAAAAAGTCTACCGCGCTTTCCTCGACGCGGAGGCCCTTGCCCGCTGGCTGCCGCCCAATGGCTTCACTTGCAGGGTCGACCGGCTGGAAGCCAGGGTGGGCGGCAGCTTCCGCATGGCGTTTCGCAATTTCACCACCGGCAACGGCCATTCCTTCGGTGGCACCTATCTGGAACTTTCCCCCAACGAACGCATCCGTTATACCGACAAGTTCGACGATCCCAACATGCCGGGCGAGATGACGACGACGGTCACGCTGAAGGCCGTTGTCTGCGGCACCGAGCTGACTGCCGAGCAGGAAGGGATTCCGGAGGCGATTCCACCGGAGTTCTGTTACCTCGGCTGGCAGGAGTCGCTGGACCACCTGGCGCGACTGGTGGAACCCGAGATTCCGGATTGACAGTGTCGATCTATCTGACATTCCAGGAAACACCATGACAATCAGATCAAAACTGCGCGTGCACAATTTCTCCATCTCTCTCGATGGCTATGGTGCAGGCCCCAACCAGGACATCGACAATCCACTCGGGGTTGGCGGCGCTGCGATACATGAGTGGGCCTTCGCCACTCGCACGTGTCAAAAAATGTTTGGCAACACTGATGGCGGCTCCAGTGGCGTCGATGACGATTTCGCCGCCCGTGGGGACATCGGCATCGGTGCGTCGATTCTCGGCCGCAACATGTTCGGACCTGTCCGCGGCGATTGGCCGGATGACGCCTGGAATGGCTGGTGGGGCGACAACCCGCCATACCACACGCCCGTCTTCGTACTCACCAACCATCCGCGAGCCCCAATTGTGATGGAAGGCGGCACCACCTTCCATTTCATGACCGATGGCATCCACGCCGCGCTGAAACGAGCCACCGAAGCGGCGAATGGGAAAGATATCCGACTCGGCGGCGGCGTTGCCACGATTCGGCAATATCTCAGCGCCGGACTCATTGACGAGATGCACCTTGCCATTGCTCCGGTGCTTCTGGGCTCTGGGGAACATCTGCTTTCCGGCATCGACCTGCCCAAGCTTGGCTATCAATGCAGCGAACACGTTGCCACGCCAAACGCAACGCATGTCGTCATCACTAAACAAAACTGAGCAAAACTGAGCAAAACTGAACGAAAGGAAACATCATGGGCGAAGCGAACATCCACAACACCGTAGGCTGGTTCGAAATCTATGTGAACGACATGCGGCGTGCCAAAACTTTCTACGAAGCCGTTCTCGGCACGCAGTTCTCGAAGCTGGAGGGCCCGGGGCAGCCGCCCGGTTTTGAAATGCAGGCGTTTCCCATGCACCAGAACGCCATGGGCATCAGCGGCGCGCTGGTGAAGATGCCCGGGGTCGATGCGGGCGGACATAACGTGATCGTCTACTTCATCTGCGCCGACTGTGCCGTCGAGGCGGCCAGGGCGGCGAAAGCCGGCGGCAGTCTGGTGAAGGAAAAGATGTCCATCGGCCAGTACGGCTTTTTCGCGCTGGTGACGGATACGGAAGGCAACACCATCGGCCTGCATTCGATGCACTAGCCGAGACCCCCATACTGAAAGGACACGATCATGTTGCTTCAACCCTATCTGTTTTTCGACGGCCGCTGTGAAGAGGCGATCACCTTCTATCGTCAGGCGATCGGCGCCGAAGTGGAGATGATGCTGCATTACAAGGACAGTCCCGACCCCTTGCCGCCCGGCACCCACCCCGGTTACGACAACAAGGTCATCCACGCCAGCGTACGCATCGGCGACAGCGCGGTGATGATGGCCGACGACTGCATGGGCCATCCCAACTTCCAGGGCTTTTCGCTGTCGTTGCAGGTGGTGGACGCGGCGACGGCGCGCCAGCGTTTCGACGCGCTGGCCGCGGGAGGGCAGGTTAAGATGCCGCTGGGCAAGACGTTTTTCTCACCCTGCTTCGGCATGGTGGCTGACCGCTTCGGCGTGTCGTGGATGGTGATCGTAATGGCCGATCCGGCCTGACAGGAGACAATCATGATGAAACTGTATGGTTTGGGTCCGACGCGTTCGTTGCGGGCGCTGTGGGCATTGCGCGAGCTTGATGCCGAGTTCGAGTTCGTGCCGGTCAACCTGCTGGCCGGGGAGCACATGCAGCCGGAGTTCCTGCGCCTCAACCCGGCGCACAAGGTACCAGTGCTGGTCGACGGCGATGTGGTGGTCACCGAATCCGCCGCGATCGTGCTGTATCTGGCCGAGAAATATCGCGCCAAGGGTTTGCTGCCCGCCGACCTGGCGCAGCGCGCCCAGGCCTATCGCTGGACGATGTTCGCGGTCACCGAGCTGGAGCAGCCGCTATGGCGCATCGCGCGCCATACCTTCCTCTATCCCGAGGACAAGCGCTCGCCGGCCGACATCGAGCTGGCGCGCGGAGACTTCCGCGACATGGCGGCGGTGCTCGAAAAACACATGGCCGGACGGAACTTCATTGTCGGCGACCATATCAGCATCGCCGACTGCGTGACCGTCTACGCCATCGACTGGGCTGGCGAGAACGGCTTGCTCGATGGATTCCCCAACCTGCGCGCCTATCTCGAGCGAATGTACGCACGGTCCAAAGCGCCGCAACGAATGGCGGCGGCGTTCGCCGCGCTGCAGCCGCAGGCCTGAGGCGTTGAAATACCTCTGCCTCGCCTGGGAGGCCGAAGAAACCTTCGCCGCGCAATCGCGCGAGGAATGGAGCGCGCTGCGCGCCGAGACCCTGGCCTATGT
>JAYUFR010000095.1:0-5830 GCA_043738625.1 Sterolibacteriaceae bacterium | reverse complement strand
TTGGAGTCCACCACCGGTAACCGGCTGATCGTCGGCCCCGACGTGAAACTCAAGGGTGCGGAAATTCTTGATTGCGATACGCTGGTGGTTGAAGGTCGTGTCGAGGCGACGATGGACAGCCACATCATTCGCATCGCCGAGCAGGGTTCTTTCAGCGGCACGGTCGGCATCGATACCGCGGAGATTCACGGTCAGTTCGAAGGCGAACTCACCGCGCGCGGCCAGTTGATCATTCATTCCACCGGACGGGTCAGCGGCAAGATCCGCTATGGCAAGATTATGATCGAGGAAGGTGGCCAGATTTCGGGCGACATTCAATCCATCGCAACCGCCGACAGCATGAGCGATGCGCACTCACTCGCCCAAGTCGCCAGAATGCCTGCCATTGCACCGGCGCGGACCTGATTGTTTGTGTGCTGCGGGCCCCATCCAAACGGCCCCCCTCCGCGGGGCCCGCAGCCTTTTTCTCAGTCAGCCTCCTCTCCTTCGGCCGGTGTTGCACCCCGACCGTTTCAAATAGCGCCTGAGTGCAGCGGCGTAGCCTTGATCATCTCCCCCTGATCAATTTTGGTGCTAGATAGCGAGTTTGCTCGCTCTGTGAGCTAAGTGTAGTCGCCCGCAACTCAAGCGAGGCACGCTGCTGCCCATACCAGTACTGGTGCCCCAACTTGCCATTGTCGAGCATGGCGACGATGATGACCGCACCGGAATGCTTGATGTCTTCGCGCACCGCCTGCCGCTCGAAGGCAGCGTGACGCGTCCCGGTAGACTTTGAGCAGTTTTCCCTCGAATATCTGCCTGCTGGCGGTTGATCGCTCCAAAAACCTTTAATCCAACTTGAGTTCCCCGTGTTTTGATGACGATAGCACTGGTAATAACTGTGCAACAGATTCCATCGCATGGATAAGGCGGTCATCGATGCCATCGCCCGCTGGCCCAATGTGCCGGATGTCTACGGCTGGCTGGGGCTGGATCGGCGCGGGCAGTGGCGTATCAAAGGGGAGTTGGTGACCAACCCGCAGTTGTGCGCGTTTATCGGCCGCAACTACACCAGTACCGTGGAAGGCGCCTGGTTCTTCCAGAATGGCCCGCAGCGCGTCTATGTGGCGTTGGATTACACGCCTTGGGTGCTGCGCCTGACCGGTTCGGGTGAGCTTGAGACCCACAGTGGCATCACCGTTGCCAATCCCCGTCAGGCCTGGATGGATGAGGACGGCAATCTGCTGCTGGAGACGGAACATGCCATTGGGCTGATCGAGGACCGCGACCTGCCGGCCGTGCTCGATGGCATTGTCGACGCTTCGAACACGCGTGCCGACGAAGAATCGCTGCTGCAACTGATGGGCGGCGCCGCGCTGCCGTTACAATTACGCTTGGCCGGCGAACTGCTGCCACTCTCGCCGCTAACGAAAGCGCAGGTGCCTGGCAAGTTCGGCTTCATCACCGACCCCAGCCCCGCGCAATAGCCCGGCTTAACCATTCACCAGAACACCGCACGCAAAAATGGCTCAATACGTTTTCACCATGAATCGCGTCGGCAAGATCGTTCCGCCCAAGCGCCAGATTCTCAAGGACATCTCACTTTCGTTTTTTCCGGGTGCCAAGATCGGCGTGCTGGGCCTGAACGGGTCCGGCAAATCGACCGTGCTGCGCATCATGGCCGGCATCGACAAGGAAATCGAAGGCGAAGCGACGCCGATGCCGAACATGACCATCGGTTACCTGCCGCAGGAGCCTGAGCTTGACCCCGCCAAAACGGTGCGCGAAGAGGTCGAGACTGGCATGGGCGAAGTGATGCAGGCGCAGAAGAAGCTCGAAGACGTGTATGCCGCGTACGCCGAAGCGGATGCCGACTTCGACAAGCTGGCCGAGGAACAGGCGCGGCTTGAAGCCATCATCGCCACGGCCGGATCGGACCTGGAAAACCAGCTTGAAATCGCCGCCGATGCGCTGCGATTGCCCGCGTGGGATGCCGTGGTGAAAAATCTTTCGGGCGGCGAAAAACGCCGCGTCGCACTGTGCAAGCTGCTGCTCTCCAAACCCGACATGCTGTTGCTGGACGAACCGACCAACCACCTGGATGCCGAATCGGTGGACTGGCTGGAGCAATTCCTGACGCGCTTCCCCGGCACGGTGGTGGCGGTGACCCATGATCGTTACTTCCTCGACAACGCCGCCGAGTGGATACTCGAACTCGACCGCGGCCATGGCATTCCGTGGAAGGGCAACTATTCATCGTGGCTGGAACAAAAAGAAGCTCGTTTGGAAACCGAATCCAAGCAGGAAGGCGCGCGCATCAAGGCCATGAAGCAGGAACTGGAATGGGTGCGGCAGAACCCGAAAGCGCGCCAGGCCAAGAGCAAGGCGCGTATTGCGCGCTTTGAGGAACTCAATTCCTACGAATACCAGAAACGCAACGAGACCCAGGAAATCTTCATTCCGCCCGGCGAGCGGCTGGGCGACAAGGTCATCGAATTCGAAGGCGTTTCCAAAAGCTTTGGCGACCGACTGCTGATCGACAATCTCAGCTTCAGCATTCCACCCGGCGCCATCGTCGGCGTGATCGGCCCCAACGGTGCCGGCAAATCCACCCTGTTCAGGATGATTCAGGGCAAGGAGCAGCCTGACAGCGGCGAAGTGGTGATCGGTTCCACGGTGAATGTCGCCGCGGTGGATCAGTCGCGTGAAGGCCTGGACAACAGCAAGACGGTATTCGATCTGGTTTCGGGTGGTGCCGATATTCTGACCGTGGGCAAATTCGAAATGCCGTCACGTGCCTATCTTGGCCGCTTCAACTTCAAGGGTGGCGATCAGGGCAAGACCGTCGGCAATCTCTCGGGCGGCGAGCGCGGCCGCCTGCATCTGGCGAAGACGCTGATCGCCGGCGGCAATGTGCTGTTGCTTGATGAGCCTTCCAACGACCTTGACGTGGAAACCCTGCGCGCGCTGGAAGATGCGTTGCTTGAGTTCGCCGGCTGCGTGCTGGTGATCAGCCATGACCGCTGGTTCCTTGACCGCATCGCCACCCACATCCTCGCCTGCGAGGGCAACTCGCAATGGACTTTCTTCAACGGCAACTATCAGGAGTACGAGGCCGACAAGCGCAAGCGGCTCGGCGAGGAAGGGGCAAAACCGAAACGGATACGTTACAAGCCGATCAGCCGTTAATCGTTCGGTTCAACGTTCAGCACTTTTCACTGCGTCCATCAACCAGGAGCGAGCACCATGACCAAAGAGCAGAAGAGCAACAAGGAATCAAAAAAACAGCCGCTGTTGAACAAGAAGGACAAGAAGGCGGCCAAGCAGGTCAAGAAAGACTCCAAGGACGCGGCCAAGCCTTTCGCCATCCCGAAGGACTAAGACCGCTTCAGTAATGCGGCGGCGTCTCGTCGTTGGGGCCGTTGGGTTCCGCCGGCAGTGAGGCCTGCACCTGCTGACGCAGGGCGCGAAGTTCCTGCTGGAGTTGGTCGATCTGCTGTTGCTGGCGGTAGACGGTGCGATTCAACTCTTCCAGCAGATCGTCGGAAAGTGCGGTCTTGATTTCCAGTTCCATCAAGCGATTGTCAGTGGACTGTGTCGCCACGCTAGTCATTCTCTTCTTCATGCAGCACCGGAGGTTTGCTGGCTTCCAGCATCGCCTGGCGCGTCTGCGGTGTCTCCAGACTGATGCGGCCGAGCGCACCGTCGCGATAGTCCTGGAGCAGAACCAGCGAAGCTTTTTCGCGATCCGGTTCGCCACCTGTCCCCTTCACGATGCAACCGCGCCGCTTCGCCACCACTTCGATCACGCCCGCGCCATCGAGGGCATCGACGGCGACCCCATAGCGCGCCGCAACCTGTGATGGATAGCGCTGCAACAGAATATTGGCAAGAAAGACGGCCACCTCCTCCTCCAGCACCGCGTTGCGGCCGATGGCATGACTGGCGGCGAGCATGAAGCCGTCGGAATCGAGCGCAATTTTTGGCCACATCAGGCCCGGCGTATCGGTGATCGACATGCGCGGGCCAAGGTCGAAGCTCTGCTGTGACTTGGTGACGGCTGGCTCGTCGCCAACCTTGGCCACCCGACGTTTGACCAGCGCATTCATCAAGGTCGACTTGCCGACATTGGGAATGCCCATGATCATCATGCGCAGCGGTTTCAGCGTGTCGTTGCGATGCGGTGCGAGTTGCTGGCACAGAGCCGGCACCTTGAGCGCATCGCCGGGTTTCTTGCAGGAGATCGCCACCGCCTTGACGCCCTGCTGCTTGTTGAAAAAATCGAGCCAGGCCCGGGTTGCTTCGGGATCGGCGAGGTCGGCCTTGTTAAGCAGCTTGAGACAGGGTCGCTGGCGGTGCAGGCGCAATTCCTTGATCATGGGATTGCTGCTGGCCTCGGGCAACCGGGCGTCGAGCACCTCGATGACGACATCGATCCATTCCATGGTTTCGGCCGCTTTCTTGCGGGCAGACGTCATGTGACCGGGAAACCACTGGATGGACATTTTTATTTGAGGAGCGAAGCAGGCCGCTATTATCCCCGCGTTTGCTGCGACATTCGAATTGTCGTGCGTCGGGTAAACTGATACCGGACAACAAAAAGGTACGCATTTGAAAACAACAGGCGCTGAACACTCCCCGGCCAAAATCGAGGCGATAGGAATACTGATGGCTCGTCTGTCGGCGGCCATGAAGGCATTGGGTGGCAAGGTGGTCGATGTCGGCAGTAATTCCGCAACGCTGGCTGTGGACTGGCGTGAAGACCTGGTCGGCAATCCGGAAAGTGGTGCGCTAATGGGTGGAGTCATTACCACGATGGTCGATAACGTGTCTGCCATGGCTTACTTCATGGCTACGAACGGAACGAGATTTCCCATCGCGACTCTCGATCTCCGCATTGAACACATGAAACCGAGCAAACACCGAAAGCCTCTTCACGTACGCAGCGAGTGCCACAAGGTCGGGCGGCAGGTCGCATTCTTTCGTGCCACGGCCTGGCACCCCGAGGACCCCGACGACGTGGTCGCCACCGGGTCCGGAACTTTCATGGTGTCGGATATGGATCCGAACGTTCCAGCACCGAAGCAGCAATGAGCGAACCCCAGGTGATCGATCTGCCGGCAGTGGTGGCGCAAGCGCGGGCCGAAGGCGACTTCTCGCTGATCGTCAACGCCCTTCCTTATCTCCGTTTCCTCGGCCTGCGCGTGCGCAAGGAGGGCGAATTGCTGACGACGATACTGCCATATGATGGCAAGCACATGGGCAGGGTCAACCCCTCGTCGTTTCACGGTGGCGTGATCGCGGCACTGCTGGAGGCGGCCGCCCTGCTGCAATTGATGGCGGGCGACACCGCGCATGTGGCCAAGACCATCAGCATCACCACCGACTTTCTGCGTGCTGCCGCTTCTCCGACAGAACTCTATGCAATCGCCAGTGTCACCCGCCAGGGCCGCCGTGTCGCCAACGTTCGCGTCGAGGCCTGGCAGGAAGAGCGCAACAAACTCATTGCCGTCGCCAACGGGAATTTTCTGCTGACCTGATCACCCAAATCACGCCGCTTGGCAAGCAGGTGAGTTTCGAAATCTTCGGCCGACATCGGCTTGGCGAAGAAGTAGTCCTTTTGAAACTCATCACTGCCCCATGCACCAAGGTGAGTCCGCTGAATATCGGCCTCCACGATCAGGTATCATTGGCGACTTTTCTGGTGGCCAGTCGGTCGCCGCTGCGATGACCAACGCAATCACGGAGCTCTGATGACATTATCGATTTTCGCTGCGGTGGAGATGGCGCCCCGCGACCCCATTCTCGGTTTGACCGAAGCCTTCAACAGCGACAGCCGCACCACCAAAGT
>JAYUFR010000094.1:0-1841 GCA_043738625.1 Sterolibacteriaceae bacterium | reverse complement strand
CGCATTACCGTTGCCGGCGATGCGCGAACGTTGTTGATTCGGGCAATGGCGTCAGACGTTGCGCCGTCAATCTTGAACCAGACTTCGCCACCGGCCTTCCCCAGCAGAGCCACGCCCTCCTTTACCACGGCCCGATCCATCAGGCTGCCGTTGGTAATCAACCGGATCGTTAGCTTGTCCGTCAATCCGCGCCGGGAAACGAGTTCGGTGACCAAGACCATTGCCGCTGCAAACTCTTTGGCGCTGGTCGGTTCGCCGTTGCCCGAAAAAGAGATATCCATCAAACGCCTTGCCGACTCCGCAACGCGTTGCTCCATGAAGTCGCCGCTGAGCACATCGTCAAGCATCTGCTCCAATTCCCGGCGCAACTGATCCAGGTCGATGGGTGGAGGAGCACCACGCACAAGGCCCGGTACCTGGCAATAGATGCAGCGCCAATTGCAGGCGTTGTTGGGATTCAGGTTGATGCCGATGGACACCCCTTCGGCGCGTCGCGATACCACCGCGTATACATAGGTCATGCCGGTACTGTCGCGGGAATGCTCTTCGATCCTGAGAATTGTCTGCGGCATGACGCGAAGCGCTAACTTATAATGGGTTTTTCCAGAATAGCACCGATAGCATGCAAATCACCCGGCGTCTGGAGTTCGATGCGGGCCATCGCATTCCCAATCACAAAAGCCAGTGTCGCCATCTGCATGGGCATCGTTATGCGATCGAGGTAACGCTCTCCGGCGATGTCATCCACGCCGAAGATTCGGCCGTCGACGGCATGGTCATGGATTTTTCCGAGGTCAAGGCCATCGCCAAACAGCATGTCGCCGATCTCTGGGATCACGCCTTTCTCGCCTGCCGGAGCGACGCAGTCGTGGTCAACTTTCTGGCTTCGCTGCCTGACCACAAGACCGTGCTGCTCGATGTGGTGCCCACTGCGGAAAATCTTGCCCGCATCGCCTTCGACACGCTGTCGCCGCTCTATCGCGACAGTTACGGCAATCACCTGCAACTGGAGCGGGTACGCATTTACGAAACGCCGAACTGCTGGGCCGACGCGATGCGCCAATAGCGCTAGCCAAGGCGGGGAAACACGTCCTTCACGTTTTTTTCCACCGCCACAGCAACCTCGGCCGGCGACAGCTTTCTCAGCCCCGCGAACACTTCCAGTATTTTCCCCATCTCGGCCGGCTCATTGCGCGACCCCGCAAGCCAGACTGGTGGAATATCCGGTGCATCGGTTTCCAGCACAATGGCTTCGAGCGGCAGTTCGGCCGCCAGAGCGCGAATGCGCAGCGCCCTGGGGTGGGTCATGGCACCGCCAAAACCAAGCTTGAAACCGAGCTTGATGAATTCATCAGCTTGTTGCCGACTGCCATTGAAGGCATGCGCGATGCCACCGACCACAGGAATACGGCGCAGTTGCTTGAGCACCGGATCGACGGCACGACGTACATGCAATAAAACCGGCAAGCCGAATTCGCGGGCCATCTTGAGCTGCTCGACGAAAAAGAATTCCTGGCGCGCGTCATCACGCTCTTCAACGAATCGATCGAGTCCTATCTCGCCGACTGCTACCGCATTCTCGCGGGCCAATATCTCGCGCAAGGCGCCAAGGTCTTCCTCACCGGCTTTATCCACAACCATCGGATGGATACCATACGCCGGATGACATTCGGGGTAGTCGCGACACAGGCTGGCGACAGCGCCAAAGTTGGCCCGCTCCACCGACGGGACGATAATGCGGCTGACGCCTGCCAACCTTGCCCGCGCGACAACCTGATCGCGATCGGCATCGAACTCCGCCGCATCAAGATGGCAATGGGTGTCGGTCAACACCCTGAGCT
>JAYUFR010000093.1:0-43207 GCA_043738625.1 Sterolibacteriaceae bacterium | reverse complement strand
TTCGCATGCCGGAATCAAAATCCGGTGCCTTAACCAGCTTGGCGACTCCCCAATTCGGCACTAGCCCGAGAGGCGAGCCAAAAAGGAGCCGAATTTTCGGGGTTTTTGCGCTCTATGTCAATTCTGCTGGGGCTTTTGGACCAACGGATGGTGGTCCAAACCCCGTGCCACAAAGCCTTTCATGTCAGCCGGCAATTGCGCCAGCATGGCGCGGGCTGCTGTTTCATTGTCGAATTCAGCGAAACAACAGGCACCGGAGCCGCTCATACGCCCATCAGAGCGCTGTCTGAGCCACTGCAGATGGCGTGCCACTTCAGGGTAAAGCCGGCAGGCGACGGCTTCAAGATCGTTACTGCCAAACCCGGGTCGCCAATCGCCGGGACGAATCACCGGGGTATCCCGATGCAATGCCGGATCACTGAAAATCGCTGCGGTAGGCACCGATACGCCTGGAACCAGCACCAGGTACCAGGCAGGCGGAACTGCAACGCCAGTCAGTAGCTCGCCTACACCTTCGGCAAACGCGCCATGCCCATAGATGAAAACGGGAACATCGGCGCCCAGGCCAAGGCCGATCGCCTGCAAAGCCTGTGAAGACAGCCCTGCCTCCCACAGTTGGTTCAGCGCCAGCAGCGTGGTGGCGGCATCGGAACTGCCGCCACCGAGGCCACCGCCCATGGGCAGCCGTTTGTCGATGGCAATGGTTACGCCTTTCCGAATACCAGTCGCACTGCGCAAAGTAACAGCGGCACGCACAACGAGGTTTTCCCCGGCAGGCGTGCCGGGCAAGGCTGTCGTCAACACGATTTGGTCATCAATGCGCGGAGAAAAGCGCAGACGATCATTGATGTCGATGAAGCGGAATACGGTTTGCAGCAGATGGTAGCCGTCGGCACGCCGACCGGTAACATGCAGGAACAGATTGATCTTGGCCGGCGCCGGCCAATCCGAATCCCAACTCAATTCAGTTGCCATTGGTCGATCTTCAGCCGCACTTCAATGTCGCCGCGCTGCAGGCTTAGCGCTTTCGGCAGGGCGTTGGCGGCATCCGACTCATAGGCAGGCCAGGCAATATGCCAGCCTTGCTCCTCGGCCTGAGCGGGGCGGCCCAACGCATCGTTTTCCGCACCCATAACATTGCCGGGTAGCCAGCGCGCAATCCCGTTGAGCGGCAGCGCGATGCCAAAGATTTTCTCGGTCAACGTATTCCAGTCACGGGCAACGATCTCCTTGTGGTCGGCCCCCGTCATTCGCACACCGGCAGCGTCACGGACGAGTTCGGCGATGCCCTGCCCGAATGGTCCGGTCACCAGTATCTCGTCACGTTCCAGCTGGTGTTGCCAACTCAATCTGGCGTTGGAGGATTTTTCGCCCTGGCGCACGCTGATGCGCGCTTCAATCGTAAATGCTGCGATGTCCTGGCGTGAAGGGCGGGGCGGCGCAACGCTGGCGGAACGCATGCTGGCGCACGCGGCCAGTCCGAACACGATGCAAAGGCCCAGCCACAGCGATCTAAGCCAAGTGTTCAGGGCTTGAACCGCTTGATGGTCGCCGACAGTGCCTCGTTATCCGGGTGCGACTTGAACGCCGTATCCCAGATTTTTTCCGCGTCATCATGATGCCCCTGCGCCCACAACACTTCGCCCAGATGCGCGGCAATTTCCGGATCGTCGTTAACAACGAGTGCCTTGCGCAAAAATTCGAGTGCAGTGGGCATGTCGTTGCGCCGGAATGCCAGCCAACCACGGCTATCGAGGATCGCTGCGTCCTGCGGCGCCAGGCGCAGTGCTTTTTCAATCAACTTCTGCGCCTCATCAAGCCGGATGTTGCGGTCGGCCATTGAATAACCGAGCGCGTTGTAGGCTTCGGCGCTGCCAGGCTTGAGCTTGATCAACCGACGCAGGTTGCGTTCGAGCACATCAAACTTGCCGGCCTTTTCCGCCAGCATCGCAGACTCGTATAACAACGCGGTGTCGTTGGGGTGTGCCGATAGCTCGGAGTCCAGCAGTTTGTAGGCTTCGTCAAGCTGATGCGACTCCACCAGAAGTTGAGACTCGGCCAGAATCAGCACACTGCGTTCTTTCGGCGCCGCCGCCCCGGCTTGCTGCAAATGGCGCCGTGCGTCGCCAAGCTTCCCCTGCTGCCGCAGCACCGTCGCCGCGCGGACCTGGGCCGAGACATAGCGCGGGCTTCGTTCGGATACCGTATCAAAATAATCCACCGCTTCTTGCGCGCGGTTGCCTGCTTCTGCACTATGCCCGAGGTAGTAGCGCACGCTGTCCATGTCGGCAAAATCAAGGTCCAGCACCTGTTTGAGATAGCCATCGCCAGTGGCAAAGTCGCCCATCTCCATCGACAGCAATCCGACCGAATACAGTAATTCGGCATTGTCTTTCTGCCCTTCCAGCAGTTCGGTGAACACCTGACGTGCCTCGGCGTAACGCTTTGCATCCACCAGAACGCGTGCATAAGTCATCTTGGCGTCGCGGGCGCCGGGATTGCGGGCGAGAAACTCGGACAGGACTGCGAGCGTTTTTTCCGTATCGCCACTCAGTATTTGCGCCTTCAGCAAAATCGCAGGTTCCCAATCCGGCTTGAGCGCGAGGGCGCGATCAATCGATGCCTTCGCCCGCTCCAACTCTTTTGCGGCCCATGCCGCCTGGGCGCGAACATAGTAGGTTTCCGGCAGGGTTTCGTAGGGCGCCGTGACCTGCATTATCAGACGCAACGATGCCTGCTTGTCGGAGAAACGACTCGCCAGGCGACCCAGGCCAATGATCGAGGAAGCGGTATTGGTCCCCTCGTTGGCCAGCACCTGTGTCAACAGACCGGCAAGTTCGTCGTTTCGGTTGGTCGCCGCCAGCAAGGTCCACAGGCTTTGCCTGGCGTCGGCTGACTCGGGTTCTATATCCACCCAAAGCCGGGCTGCCTTGAGCGCGGCTTCCTGATCGTGGCTGAAAAAGGCCACCTCGGTTGCCCGTCGCGCAATGCGCGGATCGCGCGTCGTCTTCGTCAGATCAAGGTAGGCGGCTGAAGAAAATGACAACTTGCCCTGAGTGGCTGCGACTTCGGCCAGGAGATACTGATAGAGAATTTTCGGCGTCAATGACGACGCCGAATTCGAATTTGCCGTCTTTTCCTGGCCGAAAGCGAGCAGGGACAGAGCGGTAAGCGCGACGACAGCAACGGAACGTGGCTGGGGCAGGATGGGCACGGATTGTTACGGGCTAGAATGTGGAATCGGTGATGTTATCAGAGCGGGAACAATAAGCGCATGCCCGAATTGCCTGAAGTAGAGATCACGCGTCGGGGTATCGCGTCGGATATCGTCGGGCAGCATGTCATCACGGTTGTGGCACGGACACCTGCCTTGCGCTATCCGTTGCCAAGCCGCTTTGACACGCTGCTCTCCGGCAAGGTTCTGCGCAAGATCGAGCGGCGTGGTAAATATCTGCTGTTTGATTTCGGCACTGGCGTGCTGCTGGTGCATTTGGGCATGTCGGGCAGTTTGCGGTTGGTGCCTGTCGCGCTGCCGGCGCAGAAACACGATCATGTCGATATGGTGTTTGGCCAAACCATTCTGCGCTTGCGCGATCCGCGCCGCTTTGGTGCGATGGTCTGGATCGATGGTGATCCATTGTTGCACCCGCTTCTTTCCTCACTCGGAGTCGAACCCCTGTCCGAAACGTTTTCTGCATCATGGTTGTTCACCGCCACACGCAAACTCAAGGCGGCAATCAAGATTGTGTTGATGGACAGTCACCGCGTTGTCGGCGTGGGCAACATCTATGCCTCTGAAAGCCTGTTTCGCGCCGGGATTGACCCGCGCTCACCCGCCGGAAAAATATCGCTAAGGCGCTTTGAACGCCTGGCGCCGGCAATCAAGGAGACCTTGTCGCTCGCCATTGCCGCTGGTGGGAGCAGCTTGCGCGATTTCGTGCACTCTGACGGCAGCTCGGGATATTTCCAGTTGCAGGCGTTCGTGTATGGGCGCGAAGGAGAACCATGCAGGATTTGCGGACGACCGATCAGCATGATTCGGCAGGGGCAGCGCGCGACCTTCTATTGTCTGCACTGCCAACGTTGAGGCTGACCGGGCGGCCCAGACTTATACAGCAGATAGTTTCAGGAATTTCTGCATCAAACCATCTTTGGTTTCGACATAGTCGGGATTGAACGGGATGCAGTCGACCGGGCAAACTTCCTGGCACTGCGGTTTATCGAAATGTCCGACGCACTCGGTGCACTTGTTCGGATCGATCACATAAATCTCGTCGCCCTGAGAAATGGCATTGTTCGGGCACTCCGGCTCACACACGTCGCAGTTGATGCATTCGTCGGTAATCATGAGGGCCATTTTTGTTTGTCCCGGTCAGGTGCGTTGTTTGTTCTTGAGACATTCCGCCACCAGCGGCGGAACGAATTTGGAAACATCGCCGCCAAAGGTGGCGATCTCGCGCACCATGGATGCGGAGATGAACATGTATTGATGTCCCGGCGTCAGGAATACGGTTTCCACATCGGGGTAAATATCCCGGTTCATCCCGGCCAGCTGAAACTCATACTCGAAGTCGGAGACAGCGCGCAGTCCGCGCATGATGATGTTGCCGCCTTGCTGGCGCACGAAATCCATGGTCAGGCCATCAAAACCCTTGATCTCAACATTGGGACAAGGCGCCAGAACCTCGCGCGCCATCTTGATGCGCTCCTCCAGCGTAAACAGCGGGCGTTTTTTTTCGCTTGCAGCAATGGCGACAATGACCTTGCCGAAAATGGTCGCGGCGCGACGGACCAAGTCTTCATGGCCGCGCGTTAACGGGTCGAAGGTGCCCGGATATACCGCGATGGTTTTCGTCATTGCCGCTCCAGTAAGTGGAAAAAAACTTGCCCAGCCTGCCCTTGCTTGATCACCTGCCACCCACCGAGGCTGTCGATACGGTGCTCGGCCTCGGCGTAAATATACGCCCCATCTTTGGTGATTGACGCCAGATGAAGCGCAATCATCTCCAGCAAACCCTGGCGATAGGGTGGATCAAGAAAAATCACATCGTAATCCGCAGTCGCCGAGACGGCAAATTTTACCGCATCGCCACTGACCAGCCGCAACCGCGGGCAGTCAAAAATCTGCGCATTGCGTTGCAGTTGTGAAAAGACACGACGATTCTGTTCAACCAGCGTCACGTGCGCAGCACCACGCGATGCCGCTTCGAAACCGAGAATGCCGCTTCCGGCAAAGAGATCAAGGCAATGCTTCCCGCTCAAGTCTTGTCCCAGCCAGTTGAACAACGTCTCCCGCACCCGATCGGGTGTCGGACGCAAGCCAGGTGCATCAGTCACATCGATCAGGCGGCTGCGCCAATCACCGCCGGTAATTCTGATTTTGCTCATGCCAAGTGCTCGATTCCGGGCTGTTTCACCGCGCGTGAATCACTCCCCTGCCACGATCACCGTTACCAAATGCTCCAACTGCACATGCCGCGCAAACGCATCACGCACCTGCGCTGTCGTCACCGCGTTGACCTTCGCCGGAAAGGTGTCGAGATAGTCGAGCGGCAAACCATAGAAGCCGATTGTGGACAGATTGCCCAGAATTTTTGCATTGCTGTCGATGCGCAAGGCAAGGCCGTCGACCAGATTCTGCTTGGCTGCCTTCAGCTCATTTTCCGTCGGGCCGGTTTTCAAAAAACCCGATACTGTGGATTCAACCACCTTCAATGCAGCGTTGGTCTGGCTTCTCTTGGTCTGCAACCCAATCTGGAACGGTCCTTCCAGTTTCCGTGGCGCGAAATAGGAGTGCACGTCATAGGCGTAGCCCCGCTTTTCACGTACCTCATTCATCAGTCGTGAAACGAAGCCGCCGCCGCCGAGCGAATAGTTGCCGACCAGCAGCGCGAAATAATCCGGATCCCCGCGCTTGACCGCAGGTGCCCCGATCAGGATATGGCTCTGGGCTGCCGGGTGGGGAATCTTGATCGTCTCGCGTTGCGGCAATTTGACTTCGGGCACAGCGGCAGCTGCTTCACCGGCCGGCAAGTATTCGGTCAGGCGCTGGGCGATGGCCCCGGCTTCGCTGCGGGAGACATCTCCCATGATGGATACCACCGCACGGCCGGCCGAATAATTTTTTTGGTGAAAAGCTACCAAGTCTTCGCGACTTACAGCCATCACCGATTCCGCAGTGGGCGATGCTCCGTACGGATGATCGGGATAGATTGCGGCAGCGAAACGCTTCGCTGCGATACTTTCCGGTTGCGTATCGGCTTGTTGTAACGCCGCAATCGCTTGTGCCTTCTCGCGCGTCAACACGGCAGCGGGGAAAGTCGGCTTGGTGAGCAAGAGTTGCAACAGGTCGAGCGCGCCTTCCTTTTCCGTTTTCGAAGACAGGGTGCGTAAATTTAAACCGGAACGATCGAAATCGCCCGAACCGGAGATGATGGCGCCAAGGTCAACCAACCGCCCGGCAATTTGTTCTTCGTCCAAATCGCTTGTCCCCGCATCAAGCAAACCGCGCGTCAGGCCGGCAAGACCGGCTTTGTTTGAAGGATCAAGAGCGGCCCCGGCAACGAAATCAACCTGCACATCAAGGATGGGAAGTTCGTGGCTCTCGACAAAATAAACCCTGGCGCCCGAGGGCGCTGTCCAGTGTTCAATTTTCACCCCGGCCTGAGCAACGATTGCCGTGACGGCCAACAGCAGTGCAAAAAACTTTTTGATCATGGCGTTCTCAATGGTGATGGACGAAGGGCTGCTTTGGCGCCGCCTGATCGATGGGCTGGGGATCGAGCACCGCGACGGTCAAGGTGTCGTCGTTGAAGTACTTGTTTGCCACTGCCTGGACCTGCTCTGCGGTGACGCCGCGAATTTTTTCCAGAATACGGTCGATGTTCTTCCACTCCACTCCTGCGCTTTCCGCACCACCGATTTCCATGGCCTGGGCCATGATCGAATCACGCTTGTAGACTTGGGCGGCGATGGTCTGGGTCTTGACACGTGCCAGTTCCTCAGCCGAAACACCCTCTTCCTGTATGCGCTTGATCTCGCCACGCAGTGCGGCTTCAAGGTCGACCACCGACTTGCCTTCGACAGATTCGCCGTCGAGCATGAACAAGGCTTCGCCACGCATCATGCTGTCGTAGCCGGCGCCGGCGGAATGTGCGATTTTTCCGGTACGCACCAGATCTTTGGCCAGGCGTGCCGCGTCATGTCCGTCCAATACCGCAGCGAGTACCTCCAGGGCATACGGTTCACTGTCGGTTTCGATTTCCTTCAGCTGGGGAACTTTCCACGCCATCACAACATAGGGCAGCTTGGCCGGCGCCTTGACTACGACACGCCGTACGCCAAGCTGCTGAGGTTCGTTGCGCGGCTTGCGTTCCGGCAGCGCGTGGGACTTGATGCCGCCGTAGTATTTCTCTGCGAGCCGAAATACCTCCGCGTGATTCACATCACCGGCGATCACCACATAGGCGTTGTTGGGGGCATACCAGGTGCGGTACCAGTTGTGAGCATTCTGCCATGTCATGTGCTCGAGATCGTCCATCCAGCCAATCACCGGCCGGTGGTAGGGATGCGCCGCAAACGCCGCGGCATAAAGTGCTTCATGTACCTGCGACCGCGGATCATCCTCGGTGCGCATGCGCCGTTCTTCCATCACTACCTTGATCTCGGAAGCGAACTGTTTGGGGCCAAGATTCAGATCGGACATGCGGTCGGCTTCGAGCGCCATCATCTCGGGCAATGCGCGTTTGGGCACCTGCTCGAAATACGCGGTGTAGTCAAGATTGGTGAAGGCATTGTCGCGTCCGCCGGATGCCGCCACACGGCGCGAGAACTCGCCATCAGCGACTTTGCCGGTGCCTTTGAACATCAAATGCTCAAGGACGTGCGCGACGCCGGAAGTTCCGTCAGTTTCGTCCATGCTGCCAACGCGGTACCAGACCATGTTGACGACCGTGGGCGCACGATGATCCTCTTTCACGATCACCCGCAAGCCATTGGCAAGCTGTTTTTCAAAGGGATTGGCATATACAGCGTTGGCAACCAGCAGCGCTGCGCACAGCAGGGTTCGTCTCATGGTCTGAAGGGGCTCTGTTAAAATGATTTTCGATCAGTCGCGCATGATAGCGCGCTGAAGTGACCCAGCCTACGACAACGATCCCCATGTTTGGTTTCGAAAAAAAGAACAAGGACGAAGACGCCTCAAAGGTGTCTGTTGTCGGACAACTTTCCTGGGGTGAACGTCTCAAGAGGGGCCTAGCAAAGACCCGCGGACAACTCGACGGGTTATTCCATCGGGCCAGGATTGATGACGAGCTGCTTGAAGATCTCGAGTCAACACTCTTGATGGCCGATTGCGGCATCGAGGCAACCCAATGGCTGCTCGAAGAACTCAAATCCCGCGTCAAAAAAAATCGCCTGGAAACGCCAGCTCAGTTGCGATCAGCCTTGATCGATCTTCTGCAGGCCTTGCTGGCGCCATTGGAACAACCATTGAACATTGCGTCACATAAGCCTTTCATCATCATGATTGCCGGAGTTAACGGCGCCGGCAAAACGACCTCGATTGGCAAATTGGCCAAGTACTTTCAGAAACATGGCAAAAAAGTCCTGCTCGCCGCTGGCGATACTTTTCGCGCTGCTGCCCGTGAGCAACTGGTGGTCTGGGGTGAACGCAATGACGTAACGGTGATCGCACAGGAATCAGGCGACCCGGCTGCTGTGGTATTCGACGCCATCAGCGCCGCCAACGCACGCGGGATTGATGTCGTACTGGCCGACACTGCCGGCCGTCTGCCGACACAGTTACACCTGATGGAAGAAATTGCCAAGATCAAACGCGTGATCCAGAAAGCGGATCCGAACGGGCCTCATGAAGTGTTGCTGGTGCTGGATGCCAACATCGGTCAGAACGCTGTGCAGCAGGTCAAGGCATTCGACAAGGCGGTGGGCGTGACCGGGCTGATCGTCACCAAGCTCGACGGTACCGCGAAGGGCGGCGTATTGGCGGCCATCGCCCGCCAGTGTCCAAAACCGGTGCGTTACATCGGTGTCGGTGAGGGCATCGATGATCTGCAGGCCTTTCGCGCCAGCGAGTTTGTCGCAGCGCTGTTCGAGGCACACGACACACCATGATCAGGTTTGCCCAGGTTGCCAAGCGTTATCCCCCCGGACTGGATGCCCTGAGCGACGTCAGTTTCGAGGTCAATGCCGGCGAGCTGGTGTTGATTGAAGGCCATTCCGGCGCCGGAAAATCCACCGTGCTCAAGCTGATTGCTGCCATGGAGCACCCCTCTGCGGGTACGGTACTGGTGAACAACCAGAATGTCGGCGCAATGAAGCGGGCCGCCGTTCCCTATTTGCGCCGCAATCTGGGCCTCGTTCTTCAGGACCAAAAACTGCTGTTTGATCGAACTGCTTTTGAGAATGTTTTGCTGCCTCTATCCATTGCCGGCTTTCCAGCGCGCGAGGCAGCCCGTCGGGCCCGCGCCGCACTGGACAAAGTCGGCTTGTTGAAGCGCGAAAGGGCCTTGCCTGTTTCGCTCTCCGGCGGTGAACAACAACGTCTGGCCATCGCCCGTGCGGTGGTCAACCGCCCCAAGCTTCTTCTGGCCGATGAACCGACCGCGCATCTCGACCCCGCAACGGCACGTGACGTGGCGCGAATTTTTCATGACTTTCATCAGGTCGGCGTCACCGTATTGATCGCGACTTACGACGATGCATTGTTCAATCTCGGCGGCGCCAGGCGTCTCGTGCTTGATCATGGAAGGCTGGCGCCATGAGTGTCTGGCTCAGCCAGCACCGGGACGCACTGGAAGCTGCCTTGCGGCGACTGGTTGCTGCCCCGCTCAATACATTGTTGTCATTGCTTGCAATCGGTATTGCACTGGCACTTCCGGCCTGTGGGCAGATGTTGATGAGCAATCTCCTGCAACTGGCCAAAACCACAACGCCGAGCCCGCAGATATCGATATTCATGAAGCTTGATGCCAATCACGATGCAGTGAGCCGTACCGAAAAACAACTCAAACAGCATTCCGGCGTCAACGCAGTAAGAGTCGTTACCAGTGAGCAAACACTGGCTCACATGAAGGTGTCAGAGGGCCTTGGGGATGTCATTGCCGCGCTGCCAAGAAATCCGTTTCCTGATGCTTTTGTCATCACACCCAGTGATGATCGGCCGGACGCCATGGAAAGCCTGGCGAAAGAGCTGCGCGGGCTGCCCGGGGTCGAGCATGTTCAGCTTGATTCCGCCTGGGCGAAGCGGCTGGAGGCAATGCTGCGGCTGGGCCGTACCGGTGTGAATCTACTCGCTGCATTTCTCGGAGTTGGCTTGGTGGCCATCACCTTCAATACGATTCGCTTGCAGGTGCTTACCCACCAGGCTGAAGTGGAGGTCAGCCGTTTGCTCGGCGCCACAGACCGGTTTATTGCCCGGCCGTTCTACTATTTCGGACTACTGCAGGGCTTGTCCGGCGGTTTGGTGGCCTGGTTGATCGTATTCATCGCGGCCGCCACATTGCGCGGACCCATAGCTGAACTCGCAAATCTGTACGGTATGGCCTTCGATCTTGTTTCCCTTGGCGCGATGGATACCTTTCTGTTGCTTGCCGTTGCCGGACTGCTGGGATGGTTTGGCGCGGCGCTATCTGTCTGTCAGCATATGCGTGATAGCTGAGTAGGTGTAACATTGCCGGGCGGAAAGTGCCAAACTATTTCATTCTGAGGAGAACCCAATGCGTAAATTGACTCTGATTCTGGCAACTGCAATTTCCATGGCGGCGCCTTACATCGCAACCGCTGCAGGGGGCCCCACGGGGGCGTGTAAATTGATCACGCAAAGTGAAATCACGGCGCTCAACTTGCATATCGAAGGTGAACCCTACGAAGACGGAGTGAATGTGCCCAAGGGTGTTAGCGGTGCCCCAACCGATATCTGGTCAAGCATTTGCACAATCAACCTGGGAAAAAAGGGTGCTCAATTTATAAGTGTTGCGATCCATAATTTTTCTACTCCAGTCACCATCGAAGAGCTGGATGCATGGGAGGACGCGAAGGGTGGGTTCGATGACATCACCAAAACCCGAAGCGGGGAAATAACCTGCGAGGTTGGCCAATACGACTACCTGTCTGGGAAAGCCGGAAAACCGTCCATTGTTCAGTATTACGAAGCCTGTGATGAGTTGGTGGGAGGTAAACAGCGTCTGGTCATCAACCTTCAAATGGACGAAAAAATCGCGCTGCCGCCGATCGACAAGATAAAAGAGTTACTCGAGATGGCGTTGAAACATATGAAGCCGCAACTTCAGGCGAACCCGGCCAAATCAGATGCTCGCCGGGAAACCCCGGCGGCGTAGTACGAGCAAATTTCCAAGCGACGCTGCGCTACACGAACAGTGCAATATAAACATGATTTTGCGGAATACCGCCCATTCCACAATATCGGTTTTGCGCGGATTGGAACTTAAGTAGACTGTTATCTGTCAATATGATCGTGAGAGACAGACAGGTCAAAAACGGCTGAATATCCACTGAAACGAGCGATTTGCCATAACGTGTTTGGCGGTTGTCAGTAACGGGTGTGATGTTTTGTACCGAGAAGACCAGTCGATCATAAAAGGCGTTGATAATTATTTTTGGATGTCACACAGAGCACACCATGACAAAAATATTTGAAAAGCTGAACAAGATTCGCGCCTATCAGCGGGCCAACCTGCCTTTCCTTGAGTCACTGGAAGACTACGACATCATTTGCGAAATCGGCAATGCTCAAGAAGCGGGGACATTCACTACCGCGAAGCAATTGCTTCTCTGCCAGCTTGGGGCCCCGGCAACCTTGCGCCGTCGTCTGGAACGGATGGTCAAGCTCGGCGTGGTGACAAAAGCGCGTAACGCACAAGATGGTCGCATGGCTGAACTCAGGCTGGCACCTGACGTACTGAAAACTTACGCAAAGCTCGGCAAGCACATCGACAAGCTCGACAAGAGCTAGCGTTCTATCACCGGGCCGCTTTTGCAGAGCGGCGCCGGTCTTTTGGCAATTCGTTTACAACAGGCAGTTGACGCTGCCTGTTGTGCGCCGGACGGGTTTGGCCAGTAAAATCCAGCTGTTATGACCATCCGCATCGGCACTCCCCTCTCTTCGTCGGCCATCCGTGTCATGCTGTTGGGCAGCGGTGAACTGGGCAAGGAAGTCATCATTGCCTTGCAGCGCCTCGGCTGCGAAGTCATCGCGGTAGATCGCTACCCCGATGCCCCCGGCATGCAGGTGGCGCACCGTAGCCACGTGATCGCCATGACCGATGGCGGCGCATTGCGTGCGCTGATCGAACTGGAAAAGCCCCATCTCGTAGTACCGGAAATCGAAGCCATTGCCACTGAAATGCTGGTGGAGATCGAGCGCGACAAGCTGGCTGAGGTGATTCCCACGGCACGTGCTGCGCGCCTGACCATGAACCGCGAAGGCATACGCCGCCTGGCCGCCGAGGAATTGGGATTGCCGACTTCGCCGTATCGTTTCGCGGACTCATTGGCCGAACTGCAAGCGGCCATCGACGATGCGATCGGGTTCCCCTGTGTGGTCAAGCCGGTGATGTCATCTTCGGGCAAGGGGCAATCGCTGCTCAAGACTTCCGCAGATGTAAAAAAGGCGTGGGACTATGCCTGCGCTGGAGGCAGAGTGAATCAGGAAAGGGTCATCGTCGAGGGTTTCATCGACTTTGATTACGAAATTACCCTGCTCACGGTGCGGGCCGTGGGTGCCTCAGGGCAAGTGGAAACTTTTTTCTGTGAGCCCATCGGCCATGTGCAGGTGAATGGCGATTATGTCGAGTCGTGGCAGCCGATGGCGATGACATCAGCCGCGTTGGAAGAATCGCGCCGCATCGCCCGGACCGTGACCGGCAATCTTGGTGGCCGCGGCATCTTCGGCGTGGAACTGTTCATCAAGGGCGATCAGGTCTGGTTTTCCGAAGTCAGTCCACGGCCCCACGACACCGGATTGGTCACACTGGCGACGCAGCGTTGCTCCGAATTCGAACTGCATGCCCGCGCGATTCTGGGTCTGCCAGTCGACGTATCGCTGCGCCGTCCCGGTGCCTCGGCGGTAATCTACGGTGGTATGGAGCAAAGGGGAATCGCCTTCGACGGCGTGGACTCGGCGCTGGCCGTTGCCGAATCCGATATTCGGTTGTTTGGCAAACCGGAAAGCTTTTTAAAGCGCCGCATGGGGGTAGCTGTTGCCAGCGCCGATACCACCGATGAAGCAAGAGTCCGCGCAAAGCTTTGCGCAAGTCGGGTGAAGCCGGTAAAAGTCGATTAGTGAAAGGCTCTGACTTTTCGCTGCGTTTGATCCACTGGCAAAAGCAACACGGACGTCACGATCTCCCCTGGCAGAACACGCGCGATCCCTATCGCGTGTGGCTGTCGGAAATCATGCTGCAACAAACGCAGGTTGCTGCGGTCATTCCCTACTACGCCCGTTTCCTCACCCGCTTTCCGACGTTGAAGGATCTCGCCAACGCACCGGTCGAAGACGTGATGGCGCAGTGGAGCGGGCTTGGCTACTACGCCCGCGCACGCAATCTGCACGCATGCGCCAAGACAGTCGTGGATACGCATGGCGGTGCCTTCCCCACCGATCCGGATGCCATCGCCGAGTTGCCTGGCATCGGTCGTTCAACAGCCAACGCCATCGCCGCGTTTTGTTTCAACGCACGCGTTGCCATCCTCGATGGCAACGTCAAGCGCGTGCTGGCCCGTTGCTTCGGTATCGATGGGTTTCCTGGCGCACCGGCCATCGAGAAAAAAATGTGGCGCCTCGCCGACGAGCAGTTACCAATGCGTGATGTGGCGACCTATATCCAGGCCCAGATGGATCTCGGCGCCACGTTATGTAGACGCGGCAAACCCCGTTGCAATACCTGTCCGCTGCAAGATATTTGTGTCGCCAAACGAGATGATCGTATCGCCGAGCTGCCGACGCCGCGTCCCAAACGCACCGTGGCGGAGAAACAGGTGACCTTGCTGCTGCTGCTGCGCGAGGGGGCAGTACTGCTTGAGCAACGTCCGCCAAGCGGAATCTGGGGCGGGCTTCTATCTCTGCCGGAACTTCCCATCGGGGCATCAGCAGAACTTCATGCCAGGACCCACCTTGGATGCGAGGTGGGACAGTGGCAAGCACTACCCGCTATGGCGCATGCGTTCACGCATTTCCGGCTGCATATCAGTCCGGTGATGGCAACTGCCCGGCAACTCCCCCATTTATCCGAACCGGGCTTGCGCTGGGTGGCATTCGACAGCCTGGCAAACGCCCCGCTGCCGGCGCCGATCCGACGTATTCTGGGGACGATAAAACAGCAACCGGATAACCGCTAAGCTTGTTCCAGCTTCCCCGCACCCCAACGCGGCATGAGCGTATGCGCGATACCCAGTTGATCAAGGATGCGCGCCACGACAAAGTCGATCACCCCCTGCACATCGGCGGGGTGATGATAGAAACCCGGGTTCGGTGGCAGGATCACTGCGCCAGCACGGGAAAGTTTCAGCATGTTCTCCAACTGGATTGCGGACAGTGGGGTCTCGCGCGGCACCAGAATCAATTTACGGCCTTCCTTGAGCACGACGTCGGCAGTGCGGCAGATAAGATCGTCGGCCATGCCGGTTGCCACCTTGGCCAGTGTGCCCATGGTGCAAGGGCAGATGACATAGGCGTCCGGCGGGTTGGAACCCGAGGCCAGCGGCGCATTCCAGTCCTCGCGACCAAATACGGATAGCTGTCCCGGCGCGGCGTCAAACCGCTTTGAAAAAAACTCCTGGGCTTCGCGCGGTTGCAGCGGGAGAACCAGATCCATTTCCTGTCGCGCAACGATCTGCGCCGCTTGCGAATAGACCAGCCAGACACGCACGCCGGATGTAATCAGACATTCCAGCAGGCGTACACCGTATGGCATGCCAGAGGCGCCGGTGAACGCGAGCGCGATGGTTGCAGCTTTGCTTGCTGTCACATGAATTCCGTTTCCCGCGTCAACGCGGCTCAATGAAGAACTTCATGTCGGCAGTTCGCGATGTCGCACCAACACCCGTACCGAGCCTTTGAATCTGGCCATCAACCATTCCGCAAAATATACGGAGCGATGCTGCCCTCCGGTGCAACCGATTGCAACGGTGAGGTAGGATCGGTTGTCACGCAGATAGGCCGGCAACCAGTTGGCGACAAAGCGGTGAATGTCCTCCGCCATTTTCGCCACCTCAGGCTCGGCTTCGAGAAACGCGACGACCGGCGCATCGCGCCCGTTCAGCGGGCGAAGTAGCGGGTCATAGTGCGGGTTCGGCAAACAGCGCACGTCAAAAACCAGATCGGCATCCAGCGGCAAGCCATGCTTGAAGCCAAAAGATTCAAACAGCAGGATGAAGCCTGTCCCCGCTTCAAGCTCGGCAAAATCGCGAACAAAAGCGCGCAACGCATTGGGACGCAACTCGCTGCTGTCGATGCGGTGCCCGAGGCTGGCCAGGGTGTCCAGCGCTTCCCGTTCGCGGCCGATAGCCTCGGCAAGCGAAGTCTCACCATCAGCCATGGGATGGCGGCGGCGCGTTTCGGAAAAACGCTGAATCAGCACGTCGTCGCGAGCATCGAGAAAGACGAAGCGCAGTTCGACATTGCCTTGTGCCTGCAAATCGCGCAATTGCTTGGGTAAGGCTGCCAGACTGGCGCCACTGCGCATGTCCATGGCTACCGCAATACGATCGTAACCCTCTGCCGCGAGTTGCGTGATGAGTTGTGGCAGCAGCGTGGCAGGCAGATTGTCGACGCAGAAATAGCCGGCGTCCTCCAGCACGTGGAGCGCCACGCTCTTGCCGGAGCCGGAAAGGCCGCTGATCAGAAACAGTCGCATGGGCGAAGCATAACCAAGCCTCAGTGTCTTGTCATTGCGCGCGCCACTTTGGATGCTGGCTCGCGACCGAGGTAAGCAGAAATCCACAATGCAGTAGCGACCAGCGCATCGAGATCGACTCCGCATTCGATGCCCAACCCACGCAGCAAATAGACCACGTCCTCGGTCGCCACGTTGCCGGAAGCCCCCGGAGCATAAGGGCAACCACCCAGCCCCGCCACCGAACTGTCGAATACGGAAATTCCCATTTCCATGGCAGCATAGATATTGGCGATGGCCATGCCGTAGCTGTCGTGAAAATGTCCGGCAAGTTTGTTCACCGGGATATATTTGGCTGCCGCCTCGAACATCGCGCGCACGCGACCCGGAGTACCGACACCGATCGTATCGCCCATGCTCACTTCGTGACATCCCATTTCGAACAGTCTACGTGCGATGTCGGCGACACCTGTGGGCCGGATCTCGCCCTCATAGGGGCAACCGACCACGCAGGACACGTAGCCCCGCACCCGTATCCCGGCTTTGGCGGCGGCATCCATCACCGGGATGAAGCGGTCGAAGCTTTCCGCGATGGAGCAATTGGTATTCTTCTGCGAAAAGGTTTCCGACGCTGCCGCGAACACCGCAACATTACGGCAACCTGCGGCGAACGCTGCTTCGAAGCCCTTGAGATTCGGGGTCAGCGCCATGTAAGTGACATCGTCGTGCTTGGCAATGGCCTTCATGACTGTGCTGCTGTCGGCCATTTGTGGCACCCACTTGGGTGACACAAATGCAGTCGCTTCGATCGTCTTGATCCCGGCAGTACGAAGTCGGTGGATCAGTTCCAGCTTGACTGCCGTCGGCACTACCTGTTTTTCGTTTTGCAGTCCGTCACGCGGGCCAGCCTCGATGAGGTGGACATGGGTGGGAAGTACCATGTTCTGATTTTTGCCTATTGGTTATTGGTCACGAGCATAAACGATGTCTTGAGCACAAATCTGGGGAAATATATTGCAGCGCAACAAGTTCATTCCCACCGGGTACAATGGGGTTTGGGCGAGACGTCTATACATTATTAACGTCGGTCAATAACAGGAGAGCGCAAATGTCCGGGCAAAAAACCAGCAATCCACTTCCAGATCCGCACGAGATTGCCAAAACCTATGCTGACGTGGCGCAACGCTCCTCCAAGTTGCTCACCGAGTACATGCAGCGGCAGATGAAGAATGGTTTGACTACGCCAGTTGACGAACTGGGTGTCGCCCAGTCCTTCATGGACATGATGTCCAAGATGCTGGCGAATCCCTACAAGATGGCGCAAGCGCAAATGAATCTGGTGTGGGACTACATGTCTTTGTGGCAGCACTCGATGCTGCGCTTCGCCGGAGTGCAAGCGCCTCCCATTGTGTCGCCGGTCAAAGGCGACAATCGCTTCAAAGGTCCGGAGTGGGAAGAAAATTTCCTGTTTGATTTCATCAAACAGTCTTACCTGATCACTGCCCGCCACGTTCACGATGCCGTAGGCAATGTCGACGGATTGTCAGACCAGGAACAGAAGAAAGTCAATTTCTTTACCCGTCAATTCATCGACGCGCTGGCTCCGTCCAACTTCGCGATGACCAACCCCGAAGTCCTCAACGAGACGGTGAAGACGCAAGGCCAGAACCTGATCAAGGGCTTCAGCAACCTGCTGCGCGACATCGAGGCCGGTGATGGCAAGTTGCGCGTCAAGATGACCGATACCGACGCCTTCGAGTTGGGCGGGAACGTTGCTACCTCGCCCGGCAAGGTGGTGTTCCAGAATGATTTGATCCAGTTGCTGCAATTTGCACCGACGACTGACCAGCAATACAAAAAACCGCTGCTCATCTTCCCGCCGTGGATCAACAAGTACTACATCCTCGACCTGCGCGAAAAGAATTCCTTCATCAAGTGGGCCACCGACCAGGGACATACCGTGTTTTGCGTTTCCTGGGTCAATCCGGATGCAAAGCTGGCGGAGAAGAGTTTTGAGGACTACCTGACGGAAGGTTCACTGGCAGCCATTGACGCTGTCTGCAAACAGGCCGGCGTTGAAGAAATCAATGCGATTGGCTACTGTCTCGGTGGCACATTGCTCGGTTCAACTTTGGCCTACATGACGGCCAAGAAAGACAAGCGCGTCGCATCCGCGACATTTTTCGTCGCTCTGCTTGATTTCACCATCCCCGGCGAGCTTGGGGTGTTCATCGATGAAGAGCAGGTCACGATGCTGGAGAAGAAAATGTCTGCGCATGGCTATTTGGAGGGCTCGGACATGGCGTCGACCTTCAACGCGCTGCGTTCCAATGACTTGATCTGGTCCTTTGTCGTCAGCAACTATCTGATGGGCAAGGAGCCCTTTCCTTTCGACCTGTTGTTCTGGAATTCTGATTCAACCCGCATGCCATACAGGATGCACAGCTTCTATCTGCGCAACATGTACCTGAAGAATCTATTGGCCCAACCGAACGGCATCACTCTCGCCGACGTTCCGATTGATTTGTCGAAGGTGAAAACGCCCAGCTACTTTATATCCACCATCGAAGACCACATCGCGCCGTGGCAGGGCACCTACCTCGGTGCGACGCACCTGGGCGGGCCGGTGCGTTTTGTGCTCGGCGGTTCAGGGCATATCGCAGGTGTTGTAAATCCACCTTCAGCCAACAAGTACGGATACTGGACGCGCGATGACAAGGCCGCTATCAAAGAGTTGCCGGCAACTCCGGATGACTGGTTTGAGGGAAGAACGCAACACGAGGGATCGTGGTGGACTGATTGGCAAAAATGGATTGCCCAACTTAATGGCGACGAGAAAGTACCCGCCCGCGATCCGGCGAAAGGCAAGCTGAAAGTGGTCGAAGATGCTCCCGGGACTTACGCCAAATTCCACCTCGCTGCGCAGAAAAAAGGTTGATCAACGGATGACAAATGGCTTGGCCGCACACGCACCGTTGCGCGTCGTACTCGATACCAATGTGCTGCTGTCTCTGTGGGCGTTCGTCGACAGTCGCTTTGTTCCATTGCGCCGCCAGGTAGATTCCGGCGCGTGGGCCGTACTCGCCAACGAGGCTTCCCTTGCCGAATATCGACGGGTACTCGGCTACCCAAAGTTAAAGCTGGATTCCGCCACACAACAGCAGGCTTATGATCGTTATCTTGACGTCGTACAACATGTCAGTGAGCCGCCGGAGCTGTTGCGTCCGCCGCTACCGCGCTGCCAGGATCGTGATGATCAGAAATTCCTCGAACTTGCCCGTGATGGCCGCGCCGACTGGCTGTTCACTGCCGACAAGGCTTTGTTGAAGCTGGCGCGGCGTGACACGCTGAACGGCATGTTTCGTATCGCCACCCCAGACGTGGCGCTTGAATCATTGCCGACGGCATGAGCCGTATTGGCGGGCATCTTCAACGCCAATAGCAAATTCCTTTCTTGGAGAACTAATTCCAAATGTTCACCGGCATCGTCGCCGCCACCGGCAGAATCACCGATCTGCAACCACTGGAACAAGGCTTGCGCCTCGTTGTCGCTGCCGGCGGGCTCGACATGGGCGATGTTGCGCTTGGCGACTCCATCGCCTGCAACGGCATATGTCTTACCGTCGTCGACAAAACGGCGCGTGGTTTCAGTGTCGATGTCTCGCGTGAGACCCTGGACTGCACGGTCGGCCTGGATGGCACCCAGGAGATCAATCTGGAAAAAGCCATGCAAATGGCGGACCGCTTTGGTGGGCATCTGGTTTCGGGTCATGTCGATGGCGTAGGAGAGGTGCTCAAATTCGACAGGATTGGCGAGTCGCATGAACTGCTGATTCGTGCGCCAGAGGAGTTGGCAAAATACATCGCACGCAAGGGGTCAATCACGGTAAATGGCGTGAGCCTGACCATCAATCGCGTTGACGGCACCGCCTTCTCCATCAACCTGATCCCACACACCATCACTGTCACGTCGCTCAAGCACTTGAAGCGCGGCAGCGGAGTTAATTTGGAAGTGGACCTGATCGCGCGTTACGTCGAACGCCTGATGAATCCGGCGTAAAATGGCCAGCCCTTTCAGCAGCAGCAGCGCCATTCCATGAGTATCAGCCCGATTCAGGACATCATCGCCGACATGCGAGCCGGCCGCATCGTTGTTCTCGTGGACGAAGAGGATCGCGAGAATGAAGGCGATCTGGTCATGGCGGCCGAACATGTGACGCCCGAAGCCATCAACTTCATGGCCAAACACGGTCGTGGCCTCATCTGCCTGACAGTGACGGAAAGCCGCTGTCAGCAACTCAACTTGTCGCAAATGGTGCGCGACAATAAATCGCCCCACGGCACCGCGTTCACAGTTTCCATCGAAGCGGCCGAGGGTGTGACCAGCGGAATTTCTGCCCATGACCGGGCCCGCACGATACAAGCGGCAGTAGCAAGGAATGCAAAGGCTTCGGACATTGTTCAACCGGGCCACATCTTTCCGTTGATGGCGCAGAACGGTGGCGTGCTGGTACGTGCAGGGCATACCGAAGCCGGCTGTGATCTGGCCCGGCTGGCGGGCAAAGAGCCGGCCGCCGTGATTTGCGAAATACTCAGGGAAGACGGCACCATGGCGCGGTTGCCCGATTTGCTGGTGTTCGCTCGTGAACACAAGCTCAAGATTGGCACCATTCGCGACCTGATCCACTATCGCAGCGAGAACGAAAAGTTGGTGGAATGTGTCGCCGAGCGCGCAGTCATTGGCGCGCACGGCCCGTTCAGATTGCGCGCATATACCGACCAGACGAGCGGTGAAATTCATTTCGCCATGATTCGCGGCGAGATCGATCCGGCGAAGCAAACGCTGGTACGGGTGCACCAACACCTTTCGATCCTCGACTTTCTTGATTTCAACAGTCAGCCCTACTCCTTCACCATTGACAAGGCGATGAGCATCATCGCCCGGCAAGGCAATGGTGTCCTGGTGCTTTTGCAACGCAAGGAAATCAGCAAGGAAGTGATTACAGCGCTCACCGCAGAGCGAGTAAACGGGGCTCCTACTACAAAGTGGGATACACGTCTCTACGGCATCGGTGCACAAATCCTGCGCGATATCGGGGTGCGCAAAATGCGCTTGATGATGACGCCGCGCAAGATGCCCAGCATGACTGGCTTTGATCTGGAAATCTGCGGTTACCTGCAACCTGAAGAAACGGAGGAAACCCTTGGCGCGTAAACACGACATCCGCGAAATCGAACCCGACCTTGATGGGACAGCGCTGCGCGTCGGCATTGCCATGAGCCGTTTCAGCCCGGAGATTGGCGAGGGCCTTCTATCAGGCTGTTTGGATGAATTGCAACGTCTCGGCGTCAAATCGGAAAACATATTGTTGGTCACCGTGCCCGGCGCACTGGAGTTGCCACTGGCTTTGCAGCGCCTGACCCAAAGCGCCAATGTCGATGCGCTGGTGGCGCTCGGTTGCGTAATACGCGGCGAGACCTATCATTTCGAGATTGTGTCCAATGAATCCGCGCGTGGCATCAGCGATGTGCAACTGACCACCGGCATTCCCATTGCCAATGCCGTACTGACGACAGAGAATGATGATCAGGCGTTGGCGCGGATGGTCGAAAAAGGCGGCGATGCCGCCCGCGTGGCGATTGAAATGGCCAATCTGCAGAAGGCGATCAAATGAGTTCCGCGCGTTCACCGCGTCACCGAGCCAGAGAATTTGTCGTGCAGGGCCTGTATCAGTGGCAGGTAGGCGGCCAGGATGAGGCTGCCATCACTGTTCAGGCGGAAAGTGTTGCTGGTTTCGACAAGGCGGACCAAGACCTCTACTCAAATCTTTTGCATGGTGCACTGACGGATGCCGACGCCTTGCGTAACGCGATTGAGCCGTATCTGTCTCGCCCATGGATCGAGGTTTCGCCGATTGAACGCTGCATCTTGTTGCTCGCCGTCTTTGAGCTGAAGCGTCAACCCGAAACGCCCTACCGTGTGGTGATCAATGAAGCCATTGAATTGGCCAAGACCTTCGGCGGAACCGACGGGCACAAGTTCGTCAATGGCGTGCTCGATAAAATGGCGCCAGCACTGCGCCCTTTTGAATCGAAAGGTTCGCCACCGGTACGGCCCGCACCAGTTGAAAAATCTGCGTCGAAAGAAGGCGCTGCGGTGGAACAAGGAAAAGCGCAGCAAGAAATGCCTTTCGGCGACTAAAGACTCAAGAGAAGCAACAAAGTCTGCTTCCAGTATTTCCGCAGTTCCCGACAATGCCCTCCGAATTTGCCCTGATCAATCGCTACTTCAAACGCCCCCTCACACATACCGTGCTGGGGGCTGGCGATGACGGCGCCATTGTCAAAGCATCGCCCGGCCGGGAATTGGTGGTCTCTACCGACATGCTGATCGCCGGCACCCATTTCCTGCCCGATGCAGCCCCTGAAAGTCTTGGCTGGAAAACCCTTGCAGTGAACGTTTCAGATATGGCAGCGATGGCCGCTGAACCGCGATGGGCGCTACTCGCTGTGGCAGTGCCCGAGGTGGACGAACCATGGATCGCTGCGTTCGCAAATGGTTTTTTTGCGTGCGCTGAAGCTTTTGGTGTCGACGTGATCGGCGGCGACACGACGCGCGGTCCGATGGCTTTCTGCGTCACTATTTTTGGCGAGGTGCCCGCTGGTCAGGGCTTGCTTCGTGCCGGTGCACAACCGGGTGACGAAATCTGGATTTCCGGTACACCCGGTCTTGCCGCCCTTGGTCTTGCGCATTTGCAGCAGCGCTGTGTGCTTAATCTAACGGCGCAAATTGCTTGTCTCGCGGCGTTGCATCGGCCGCTGCCCCGCGTAGCGCTGGGCTTGGCGCTACGTGGCATGGCTCACGCCGCCATCGATGTTTCGGATGGCGTGCTGGCCGACCTCGGGCACATACTCGAAGCGTCAAAGGTCGCTGCAACCGTGTACCTGGCGCAACTTCCGCAAGCCGCTTGCAACACCGGTATCGAACATATCCTGGCAACAGATTGCCTGCTGTCCGGCGGCGATGACTATGAGTTGTTATTTACGGCTTCTGCGACCCGGCATACTGAGATAATTGCGCTATCCGAGAGACTTCCGTTGGCGCTGACTTGCATAGGAACCATTGATTCCGGAACAGCCGGCGAAGTCAGTCTGATGGACAGCGCGGGCGAGCCCGTCCCGTTCGATAAACGTGGTTACGATCATTTCAAATAAAGCATGCCCAAAGCGCCACCGCTGAAATTTTTGCTTTCGCACCCCGCGCACTTCATTGCCTGTGGTTGCGGCAGCGGGCTATCCCCTTTCGCATCCGGTACCGCAGGTACCATCTTCGCATGGGCGACTTATCCGCTGTTACGCATGGCCATCACGTCCGATCCTGTTTTTGCCCTGGCATTGGGGCTGATGTTTGCCCTGGGCGTATGGGCCTGCAATATTACCGGCCGGGATCTTGGTGTGTCCGATCATGGCGCCATCGTCTGGGATGAAATCGTTCCGTTCTGGACCGTGCTGATGTTCACACCGTCCGGATTGCTGTGGCAGCTCGCCGCATTTTTCCTGTTTCGTTTCTTTGACATCGTCAAACCTCAACCGGCACGTTTTTTCGACCGCGAGGTGCACAATGGTTTCGGGGTGATGATGGATGACGTGATCGCCGCCGCCTATACGCTACTGACGTTGGCGCTGCTCAAAATTGCCGTCGACAGGCTGTGGTGATGGAAGCAGAACTCGAAAGTCTCTCCACGCAGGTCGGCGCTGCCCTCAAGCAGGCCGGCCTGATATTGACAACCGCCGAATCCTGTACCGGTGGTTGGGTAGCTCAGGTTGTTACCCATACTGCGGGGAGTTCCGAGTGGTTCGACCGTGGTTTCATCACCTACTCGAACGATGCCAAGCGAGCGCAACTCGGCGTTGGTGCGCGTACTCTCGTTCGCTATGGTGCTGTAAGCCCTGAAACAGCAGTGGAAATGGCGGCTGGCGCGTTGGACAACTCCAAGGCCATGATTTCATTGGCAATCACGGGAATCGCCGGACCCGGCGGTGGCTCACCTGATAAGCCAGTAGGAACCGTATGCTTTGCCTGGTGCCAGCGTGGTCAGGATGCTGTGGTCCGGACGCACCACTTCAATGGTGCCCGGGAGGCAGTCAGGCGGCAATCAGTGGTTTTTGCGCTTGAACAATTGCTGGATCTGATCGGCGCAAGAACTGTGCCATAATTACTCAAGCAAACGTAAAGGAAAAAACAGCATGGATGACAACAAGAGCAAGGCCCTGCAAGCTGCCCTGGCCCAAATTGAAAAACAGTTCGGCAAGGGGGCCATCATGAAGATGGGTCAAGGCCAGATTGATAATGACCTTCAGGTGGTCTCGACCGGTTCCCTCGGACTCGACATCGCCCTTGGCATCGGTGGTTTGCCGCGCGGCAGAGTCGTGGAGATTTACGGGCCGGAATCTTCGGGCAAAACGACGCTGTGTTTGCAGGTCGTCGCGGAAGTGCAGAAGGCCGGCGGCGTCGCTGCCTATGTTGATGCCGAAAACGCTCTGGATCCGGTCTATGCCGGCAAGCTTGGCGTCAATGTGCCCGATCTCCTGATCTCCCAGCCCGACACCGGCGAACAGGGGCTGGAAATCACCGACATGCTGGTGCGTTCCGGCGGGATCGACCTGATCGTCATCGACTCAGTGGCTGCACTGGTGCCCCGCGCGGAAATAGAAGGTGAAATGGGCGACCAGTTGCCGGGCTTGCAAGCCCGTTTGATGAGCCAGGCCTTGCGCAAGCTGACCTCCAACATCAAGCGCACCAATACGCTGGTAATTTTCATCAATCAGATCCGCATGAAAATAGGCGTTATGTTTGGCAGCCCGGAAACGACTTCCGGCGGCAATGCGCTCAAGTTCTACGCTTCGGTGCGTCTCGACATTCGCCGCACCGGCGCCATCAAGAAAAACGAAGAAGTCATCGGCAACGAGACCAAGGTCAAGGTCGTCAAGAACAAGGTAGCGCCGCCATTTCGCGAAGCTCACTTCGACATTCTCTATGGCGAAGGCATCTCGCGTGAAGGTGAAATCGTCGAGTTGGGCGTCGAGCACAAGATCGTCGAGAAGTCCGGCGCATGGTATGCCTACAAAGGCGAAAAAATCGGTCAGGGTAAAGACAACGCCCGTGACTTTCTGCGTGAACATCCCGAACTCGCACGAGAAATCGAGAACAAAGTACGCGTAGCGGTCGGTGTAGTGGCAGTCGCGAGCATTGATGCCGAGAAGAAGCCAGCCGAGGTTGAGTGACGCGTGAAAGAATTGCGCCAGAAGGCACTGAAGCTTCTGGCCCGGCGTGAGCATTCGCGCGCCGAACTGGCACGAAAACTTGCACCCCTTGGCACCCCGGAAGAAATTGCCACCTTGCTCGCCGAACTGGAACGAACCAAATTGCTCTCCGACGCCCGTGTCGCCGATGCCTACCTGCGCAGTCACAGCGACCGTTTCGGGGTCGCCAGATTGCGTCAGGGCTTGCGCGCCAAGGGAATAGAACGGGAACTTGTCGAGCAGCAACTCGCCGCCACCGGGCTTCCGGCCGAATTGACACGTGCCCGCGATCTTTGGACGAGGAAATTTGGAACACCGCCGGCAGATCGTCGCGAATGGGCGAAGCAGGCCAGATTCATGCAAGCACGGGGTTTTTCCACGGACGTGATCCGCCACCTACTGCGAGAGCCCGAAGAATCGTGATCAGCCTTACCGCCAGCAATCTGCGCAAGAAATACAAGACCCGCACCGTTGTCAAGGACGTTTCCTTCGATGTACATGGCGGAGAGGTCGTTGGGTTGCTTGGTCCCAATGGTGCTGGCAAGACCACCTGCTTTTACATGGTGGTCGGACTCGTGGCCTCGGATGGCGGCTCCATCCACATCGGCGATTCGACACTGACTCACATGCCGATTCACAAGCGGGCCCGGCTGGGTCTTTCTTACCTGCCCCAGGAAAATTCGGTATTTCGGCGTCTTACCGTGGCTGAAAACATACGCGCCGTACTTGAACTACAGAGTCTTGATGAGCAACAAATCGAAGGTCATCTCGACGGTTTGCTACAAGAGTTGCACATCGCTCACCTGAAGGACAATCCCGCAATATCACTCTCCGGCGGCGAACGTCGTCGGGTCGAAATTGCGCGTGCGCTCGCCTCCGATCCGCGTTTTATCCTGCTGGATGAACCTTTCGCCGGTGTGGATCCGATCGCAGTACTGGATATCCAGAAGATCATCCGTTTCCTCAAGGAACGCGGTATCGGCGTACTCATCACTGACCACAATGTCAGGGAAACGCTTGGTATTTGCGACCGCGCCACCATCATTAATGAGGGCGAAGTCCTGGCTTCTGGCAAACCTGAGGAAATCGTCCATAATGAAAGTGTGCGCAAGGTCTATCTGGGCGAACACTTCCGGATGTAGGACCCTCCGCCGCATTCAATGAAACAGACGCTTCAACTCAGGGTTTCCCAGCATCTCGCGCTCACACCGCAGTTGCAGCAATCAATCCGCTTGCTGCAACTGTCAACCTTGGAGCTCAACCAGGAAATTGACCAATTCCTGCAAGACAACCCTTTGCTGGAGCGGGAAGACGCCGACGTGCCGCCAACGTTCTCGCCGTCCGAGGATGCGCATCGCGCTCTGGAGCGGGTGGAAAGTGGTGAAAAAAACGACCATGCGGAGCCCGCTGAAATCTCCTGGGGAAACGAACTGTCGATCGGCTCCGGCACCCGCAATTCCAACGAGGACAACGACAGCGATCCAGGCGAGATTCAAACGGCTGCATCCAGCCTGCGTGATCATCTGTTGGCGCAGCTGGCTCTGACCACCCTGCCGCCGCGTGGCCGTGCCCTGGTTGGCTTTCTGATCGAAGCGCTCGACGAAGATGGTTATCTGTCTCAGCGTATTGAAGATCTGGTCGACATGCTCGACGAAGGGCAACTGGGCGAAGCGGAAGATCGGGTCGAAGAGCTCCGTATCGCACTCAAGCATGTGCAGAATTTTGACCCTTGCGGGGTTGGTGCGCGCAATCCGCGTGAGTGTCTGGAACTCCAGTTGCGCGACATACCCGAATCAGCCTTGCGCGAACGGGCACTCTGCATCGTGCATGATCATCTCGACCAACTGGCTGCGCGCGATTTTTCGCGTATCAAGAAAGCATTGAATTGTTCCGATGATCAATTGCGCGAGGCACACGCCTTGATTCTGTCACTCAATCCGCGCCCGGGCGCTCAATACACCAACATCGACACGCGTTATATCGTCCCCGACGTAGTAGTACGGAAGTCGAGGGGCCGCTGGATCACCGCCCTCAACCGCGAAGCCATGCCGCGCCTGCGCGTCAACCGGATGTACGCCGATCTGCTGCGCCAGAATCGGGCCGGCGGCGGACTCAGCGGCCAGTTGCAGGAAGCCAAGTGGCTGATCAAAAATGTGCAGCAGCGTTTCGACACCATACAGCGTGTGGCCCAAGCCATCGTCGAACGCCAGCGGGCATTCTTTGACCACGGAGAGGTTGCCATGCGGCCGCTGACTCTGCGCGAGATTGCCGACACGCTGGGGCTGCACGAATCCACCATCTCGCGCGTCACGACCCAGAAATATCTGGCAAGTCCGCGCGGCATTTATGAACTTAAATATTTTTTCGGCAGTCACGTCGCCACCGATTCCGGCGGCGCGGCTTCCAGTACCGCGATCCGCGCGCTGATCAAACAACTGGTTGGCGCCGAAGATGGCCACAAGCCGCTTGCGGACAGCCGGATCGCGGAAATTCTCGGCGAACAGGGAATCGTGGTGGCGCGGCGCACGGTCGCCAAGTACCGCGAATCCATAGGCATATCGCCGGTCAATCTACGCAAGTCCATTTGAGAGGAAACGTAATGAATCTGAACATCACCGGACATCACGTCGAGGTTACTCCCGCCATTCATGACTATGTGACCTCCAAGCTTGATCGTGTGATCAGGCATTTCGACCACGTCACCAGTGTGCATGTCATCCTTTCGGTCGAGAAGCTCAAGCAAAAGGCCGAAATCACGCTGCACGTGAAGGGCAAGGACATCCACGCCGACAGCACGGGAACCGACCTGTACGCTTCAATCGACGCCATGACCGACAAGCTCGACCGGCAAGTGGTGCGGCACAAGGAACGTGTGACCGACCATACCCACGACAAGCGCGGCGAAGTCGAGCAGGAATAGCGGTTTATACTGCGCCCGTCTCAAACGATCCCCTCCGGATGAACCAGATCGCAAAAATTCTGCCGGCCGCCAATATCGTGGTCGGACTTGATGCCAGCAGCAAGAAGCGGGTATTCGAACAAACCGGACTACTGTTCGAAAATCATCAGGGTATCGCCCGTGCCATCGTCTACGATGCACTGTTTGCGCGCGAAAAACTCGGCTCCACCGGATTGGGGCTGGGCGTTGCAATTCCGCATGGCCGCATCAAGAACCTCAAAGAGCCGATTGGTGCCTTGATACGTCTGGCCAATCCCGTTCCATTCGAGTCTCCCGACGGACATCCGGTTGCAGTGTTATTTGTTTTGTTGGTACCGGAAGCAGCGACTGAACGCCACCTGCAACTACTGTCCGAGTTGGCGCAAATGTTTTCTGATCGCGATTTCCGCGAAAAATTGTTGGGTGCCTCCGACCCGGCAGCCATCCATCAGGCCATCGAGCAATGGAACACAAACTAACCGTCGGCCAGTTGTACGAAACCAAGCGCGAACGCCTCTCGCTGTCGTGGGTGTGCGGCGATCTTGATCGCGTCATTGGCATGTCCGAAGCCGCAACCTCGCCGGCTGACATCGTTGGCCACTTGAATCTGATGCATCCAGAGCGTATTCAGGTCCTGGGGGCTCCCGAAGTCGAGTGGGGAAATCGCCAAACAGTCGAAAAGGCCGGGCATCACATCCACGAAATCATTTCTGCGCGGCCGCCGGCGGTCATTGTTGCCGATGGTTGCGCTGTAATGGATAGTATCCTCACCGAATGTCAGGCTACCAATACGGCCTTGTTCACCACCACCCAGTCCGCCGCACTGGTGATCGACGCGCTGCGTCTCTATCTGTCGCGCGAATTTGCCGAAAAAATCATGCTGCACGGCGTGTTCATGGATGTGCTCGGCATCGGTGTTCTGATCACCGGTGATTCCGGCGTCGGCAAGAGCGAGCTGGGGCTGGAACTGATCTCGCGCGGCGCCGGACTGGTAGCCGACGACGTGGTCGAAGTGTCTCGCATCTCGCCCGAAGCGCTGGAAGGCAAGTGCCCCGAGTTACTGCAGAATTTTATTGAAGTGCGCGGTTTGGGGCTGCTCAATATCCGCACCGTATTCGGCGAGACCTCCTGCCGCCGCAGAATGCGGTTGCGCATCATCACGCATTTGCAAAGGCCGCAGAGCGGCGTACCGCAGGCCGCGCGCCTGCCACTGGACGCGCAAACCGAGATGATCCTCGGCGTACCGGTGCGCAAAGTCACCATCCCGGTTGCGGCCGGCCGCAACTTGGCGGTGCTGGTCGAAACCGCCGTGCGCTCAACCGTGCTGCAACTGCGTGGCATCGACTGCATGCAGGAGTTTCTGGAGCGCCAGCAGCGCGCCCTTGAATCGGATGAAAGCGATCTGTTTGACAATTAGGGATCGCTTTCAGCGATAATCGACCGGCAACACCCCATTAACCAGATTATAGGGAGTCCACCATGCAAAAACTGATCGTCGCCGCATTCGTCACCGTGTTTGCCTTCAGCATGCAGTTCGCCTGTGCAGCCGACGCTGCTGCTGCTTCGGATTGCGAAGCCAAAGCAGTGAGCAAGAGCGGCAAGAAACTGGCTGGCGCCGCCAAAACCACCTTCATGAAAAAATGTGAGGCGGACGGCGGTGCTGCTCCGGCTGCTGCTGCACCTGCCGCTTCCGGCTGCACGGACAAGGCGGTAAGCAAGACCGGCAAGAAACTGTTCGGCGCGGCAAAGACAGCGTTCATGAAAAAATGTGAGGCCGATGCCAAAGCGGTGAAATAAATCGCCCGGTCGTAGTTGAACCTGGAAGCCCCGCCTTGGTGCGGGGCTTTTTTTATTCCGCGAACTGCGTCAGCGGAATCACTCCCGGCGCCGAAAACTGCTCCGGGTCGAAAGCCAAATCTCCATCCGGTTCGGCAACGCCAGTCGCCTGCAGTCCCTTGAAGTCGAATAGCGCAGGATCCAGCAAATGCGAAGGCGCCACGTTCTGCAAACTGCGGAACAGGGTCTCGATACGCCCAGGAAAGCGCTTCTCCCAGTCGCCCAGCATCACCTTCACCTGCTTGCGCTGCAAGTGTTCCTGGCTGCCACAAAGGTCGCAGGGAATGATCGGAAATTCTCGCAACGCTGCCCATGCCCACAGATCCGACTCACGGCAGTAAGCCAGTGGCCGGATCACAATATGTTTGCCATCGTCCGACATTAATTTCGGCGGCATCGCCTTCAGCTTGCCGGCGAAGAATAAATTGAGGAACAGGGTTTCGAGAATGTCATCGCGGTGATGTCCCAGCGCAATTTTTGTGACGCCCAGTTCGTCGGCGACTCGATAAAGAATGCCGCGCCGCAAGCGCGAACATAGACCGCAAGTGGTCTTGCCTTCCGGGATCACGCGTTTGACGACGGCGTAGGTATCCTGCTCTTCGATGTGAAAAGCCACGCCAAGCTCGCGCAGGTAGTTGGGCAGTACGTCGGCCGGAAATCCTGGCTGCTTCTGGTCAAGGTTGACGGCGATGAGGTCGAAGCGGATTGGCGCATGCTCGCGCAGATGGAGCAAGGTATCGAGCAAGCCATAAGAATCCTTGCCGCCGGACAGGCAGACCATGACCTTGTCGCCATCCTCGATCATGTTGAAATCGGCGATGGCCTGGCCTACGTGACGGCGCAGGCGCTTGGCGAGCTTGTTGCCCTCGAAGCGCTGCTTGTCGAATTGTCTGGCGGTAACGCTCACACGCGGATGTCCTGTTTCTTGGTCTTAAAATCAATCGGCAGATGCGATTTTAACCCTTTGATGTACTGCCAAGCCGTGTCACCACCCGAGCTGCGGCAGCGAAGCCGAAGCTCGCGGTCACCGTCACCGACGATCCATAGCCGGCGCAACTGAGCCCCTGCAAATCTTGGTCGCCAACATCGCAGCCGGCTTCTGCCGGCCGAACCAACTGCTCCGGCGAATACACGCATTCCACGTCGAACTTCTTTTTCGGCTCGCGCGGAAAGCCGTATTCCTTGCGCAATAGTGCGCGCACCTTGGAAGCCAGCGCATCCTGCGTCGTGCGCGACAAATCGTCCACCATGATGCGCGTCGGGTCGCTGCGTCCTCCGGCGCCACCGGTAGTCACTACGTAAATTCCGGCACCATTGCAAAATGCGATGATGGCTGCCTTGGCGCGTACCTGGTCAGTCGCGTCGATCACGGCATCACAGGCGGGCAGAAGTTCTGTCACATTTTCCGGCGTAACAAATTCCTCGATCGTCTGCACCACGCAGTGCGGGTTGATGGCGGTGATTCGTTCTGCCATCGCCAACACCTTGGACTGCCCCAGCGTCTGCTCCAGCGCGTGAATCTGGCGATTGATATTCGATTCGGCGACGTGGTCGAGGTCAATCAACGTGAGCTTGCCAATGCCTGAGCGGGCCAGCGCTTCTACCGCCCACGAACCAACGCCGCCGATGCCGACTACACAACCATGTGCAGCGCGCAGGCGTTCCAGTGCAGCTGCGCCATACAGACGCGTAATGCCGCCAAAGCGGCGTTCGAAGTCGGGTTGATCAGCCATGGGGCCGCATCATGGCACAATGCGGCGCCTCATGAATACAAGCCTCCCTGAACCCTCCGATGCCGCCAAGGCCGCCAGCGCGGCTTTGGTACTGTGCATTGCCGCCGAAATTGGCGCCGCCGGCGGATGGATTTCGTTTGCGCGCTATATGGAGCTTGCGCTTTACACCCCGGGCCTTGGTTACTACTCCGGCGGATCGGAAAAGTTCGGCGAAGCGGGAGACTTTGTCACTGCACCGGAACTCACGCCACTGTTCGGCCATGCGCTGGCGGTGCAGGTTGCGCAAGTGATGCGTGCCTCGGTACCTGAGGTGCTGGAAGCCGGTGCTGGTAGCGGACATCTGGCGGCTGACTTGCTGATCGCGCTTGATGCGCTGGGCTGTCCGGTGCAACGCTACCGGATACTTGAACTTTCCGGCGAGTTGGCCGCGCGACAGCACGAAACGATTGCGGCCCGTGCGCCACAATTTTTGCCAAAGGTTGAATGGCTGGATTCGCTGCCCGACCAAATTTCAGGTTGCGTGGTCGGCAATGAATTGCTCGACGCCATGCCGAACCACGCGGTGGTCTGGCGCGACGAAGGATTGATGGAGTGCGGTATCGCGCTTGATGGTTCGAACGCTTTCGTATTGTCTGAACGCCCCGCGGGCGAAGTGCTGCAACAGGCAGCGCGCGAGTTGCCGGTTGTGGCAATTTATCGCAGTGAAATTGCGCTGACGGCACGGGCCTGGACTGCCGAGTTGGGACGGCGCCTGAAACAGGGCGCGCTGCTGCTGATCGATTACGGCCTGCCGCGCCACGAGTACTACCACCCACAGCGCAACGGCGGCACGATCCGTTGCCACTATCGGCACCGAACTCACGACCAGCCTTTCTGGTATCCGGGGCTATCCGATATTACTGCGCATGTAGATTTCACCGCCATTGCCGAGGCCGGGCACGGCGTTGGACTGGACGTATTGGGCTACACCTCGCAGGCAGCATTCCTGATGAATTGTGGCATCGCCGATCTGCTGGTGCAGCGCAAGGACGATGTCGATGCGGCCACCGCGGCGCGGGCCGGCGGTGCGGTGAATCTGCTGCTGTCGCCCAACGAAATGGGCGAGTTGTTCAAGGTAATCGCGCTGGGCAAGGGGCTGCGTGAACCGCTCGTCGGCTTTAGCCGGGGCGATCGGTTGCACGCACTGTAAGAGGCCTGCCTTCGATGGAGACACCCGGACGCCAAGCCCGTAACCGCTGCCAGCCGTCCTCGGCGGCTTCCTTGTTGTAGGTGGGCCGGTAGTCAGCGAGAAAGCCGTGGTCGGCATGCGGGTAAACATGAATTTCCGATTTGCTATGCGCCTGGTTCAACGCCGCCCGCATTTCGGTGACTTGATCAAGTGAGATGTATTGATCGAGGCCGCCGTAAAACCCCAGCGCGCGTACACTGTAATCAGAATTTTCCTGCGATCAAACACGGGCTTGGTCGTCGGATCCAGATTCATTTAGTTTGCTCCTCAAAGCTGAACCAAATGGGCTAAGATTAGCCTGTCAAAAACGCGCGAAGACGCTTGGCCGGATAAGGTAAAGCATCGCAAGGAAAAAATCCATGGCGTCCCCCGGACATACCTTTCATTTCATCAGTGGACTGCCGCGTTCCGGCTCCACACTGCTATCGGCGATCCTGCGCCAGAACCCGCGCTTTCATTGCGGCGTCACCAGCCCGGTAGCGAGTTTTTTCAGCGCCATTGTCGGCCAGGTCAGCGTTGGCAGCGAATGGGCGCCACAGGTGTCCACCGAGCAGCGACGCACCATTCTGCATGGCCTGTTCGAAAATTATTATGCCGACAATCCGCAACCGGTCATCTTTGACACCAACCGGATATGGAGCAGCAAGTTACCGGCTGTGCTCGACCTGTTCCCCAATGCCAAGGTGATTTCCTGTGTCCGCAATGTGGCCTGGATCATGGACAGTATCGAGCGCCTGTATCGCGCCAATCCCTATGAGAACACGCGTCTGTTCGCCAACGACGCCGAACGCAGCACGGTTTTTTCACGCGTCGAAACGCTGGCCCAGCGCACCCGTCTGGTTGGCATCGCCTGGGCCGGTTTGAAGGAAGCGTTCTACAGCGAGCAGGGAAAATCCATGCTGGTGATCGATTACGATATTCTGGCGCAACGGCCCAAAGAAGTGATTACTCTCGTGTACTCGTTTCTGGGTGAACAGTTATTCGAGCACGATTACGAGAACATCGATTTCGATACGCCGGACTACGACGAAGGATTAGGTCTGGTGGGGTTGCACAAGGTTCGACCGAAGGTGCAATTCGAGGCACGCAAGACCATACTGCCGCCGGACCTGTTCGAGCAGTACACAAAACTGTCGTTCTGGCATGACACGACGTTGAGTCAAACCAACGTCATTCGCATTCGTGATCAAGGATAAATGATATGAGCTCGACTACCATCAGCGGCATTGAGGATCTCAGCGTGGGAATGAGCGCGAGTATTTCCAAAATTGTCACCACGGACGACATCGTAAAGTTCTCCGAGGTTTCTACCGACATCAATCCGGTGCATCTTGACGCGGCGTATGCTGCTACCACGCCCTTCAAGGGAATCATCGCTCACGGCATGCTCTCTGCCAGTTTCATCTCTGCCGTACTTGCCAACAAGCTGCCCGGCCCCGGCACAGTCTATTTGGGTCAAAGCCTGAAATTCAAGGCGCCGGTGCGACCCGGTGATGAGGTCACCGCGACGGTTACCATCAAGGAAATTCTGCTCGAAAAACAGCGCATCGTGTTTGACACGGTATGTCTCGTGGCTGGCAAGGCGGTGATCGAAGGTGAGGCCACCGTGATGTTCGCTGCGCGGAAACCCAAATAACAAAGCCGACCCGGGGGTCGGCTTTGTGGTGTTGCGGTGTTCTCAGAGGGTGCAGGAACTGCCCTTGTCCTTGCCGATGCCACCGCCGATGTTCTGCGGGATGGTGACCTTCTGTCCGTTGATGATCAGGGTCGGCGGTGAATCTCCGCTCTTCACAAAGGCAAACTGCCCGCTATTGACCTGCAGCGTGCCGCCCGCATTCGTCACGGACACGGCGCCGTCACTGACATCCACGTGCAGGCCGCCGTCGCCATCCAGTTCCGCCCCCAGGTTGGTGCCGCGGATGCCGATGGTGGCGGTGGCGGTGACGTAGCTCACTTTGTCTTTGTTACGGTGGCCCAAGAGGCCGGTGATGGCTCTGAGCCCGCCTTTGAACAGGCTGATGACCTGGTTGTCTTCGGCCGGCTTGGCTTCGTTGAAGGAGAAGGCGTCAACTTTGACCTGGGTGCCCGGTCGCAGTACAACCTCACCCCCGTCGATGAACTTGACCCGGGCGTAGGTGCCTTCTTCGGTGGCCAGGGTGTCGCCGGGTTGGACTTCGGATTTCACCGCCAGTAGCTTGGTGCTGCCATCGGGACGCTTGACCGACAGCGTCCCCGACAGGTTGGCGATCTGCCCGACCGCTGCGGCGTAGCTCGGCCCCGCGATCAGCGCGAGGACGAGCAGCAACCCCTTAACTGCACGTGCCGGTTTGGTTCGCATGGTGTTCATCCTGGTTGTTCCCTTCAGTTTCGATGCCATCTTTCTTCTTGTCTTCCGTCGGCGGTGGATTGCTGTCCGTCAGATTGTTGAAGAATTGATCTATCGTGTTGCTCGCTATGCTCGCTATGTTGTCGGACGAGCCATAGGTGATTTCCAGGCCGTTGCCGGGACTGGCCGGGTTACCCTGGTCGTAGATGCCGCTGCCACCTGCAACAGTCGTCGTCGTATCCACGCCATCGATGAATATTCCACCTGAAGCCCGGCTGAGGAAGTTGATGTGGGTGGTCAGTACGGCTCCCGTCTCAATCGTGGAGGGTGATCCCGGCAATCCGGTTATCGCATCGATATTGCTGAGGGAAACGATGGCATTGGCTCCGGTCAGCGTCAGCAGCACGTCGTTGCCGGCAAAAATGTGCGAGTCATTGTTGAGCGTGAGATCGCCGCCGCTGATCACCATCTCGACATTGCTGCCGGGCCCAAAGCTCACGATGCCACTCCCATTGTTGAGACTTGCGCTGGTCGCACCGACAAACACGCCGCCACCGTAATAACTGTAACCAATGATTCCGCTGTGGTTGTCGAGACTCACCGCCCCCCCGACGACCGTTACCGAACCCAATCCTCTAATGCGTCCGTGATCAAGCCTTACCGGACCTGACGCAATTAGACTCGTATCACCGTAGCCAAATAACCCGCCATACGCCAGATTGACTGAGCCGGCATGCACGTTCATGTTGCCATTGGCAGAAATCTCGGTGCTACCATAGCCGCTGCCAATATCCAACGCGCCGCCGATGTTCATGTCAATGTTCTTGCCGCGGATAAAGCCTGAGGTCAGAGTAAAGTTTCCGCCGGCATCGATTTCCAGATCATTGTTCGAACTGCCAACGTATCCATAACCGGAAATATTGCCGCCGGCAGACAGGGTGATTTTCTTGCCTGTGGCCGGTGTCAGGCGGCCGCCATAGCTACCAAAAGTGATGTTGCCGGTGGCCGAGAGCGTGACATTGCCCGTGGTGCCGCCTGGAGAGTTATCACCACCATAGACATCCATCCAGGACGTATTGGCATCGCCCGTTACGCCAAGACTGGCATTGCCGGTCGCACCAAGAGTGACGTATCCACCATAGGAATTGGACAGGTGGCTGATCCTGAGGGTCTTGTCCGGTGCACCATAATAACCAGCGTGGCCAACGAGGTTGCCGCTGGCGAGATTGACAGTGCCATCCAGTAGCAGGTTGCCGTCAGCCGTTAGATAACTCGAGTAGCTACCCGACCCCCCGAGGGCAATCGTGCCACCTGCCGCCTGGGTGATGTCTCCACTTCCGGCAGAGCCTGAATGTGCCCTCAGGTCGATATCTCTAGACGCCACGATGGAACTGCCGGCGCCGAACGCGAGATAACCACCGTAGGAACTGTCGCCAGCAGTGATGTCGATGGACCCGCCACACTCACCACATGCCGCAAGCGTTTCGACGTGGCCGCCGATAATTACATTTCGGGCGGCGTCGAGGCGAACACGGTTGTAGCCGATCACACTGCTGGTTGAGTCCAACTTGATGTCGCGTCCGGCGTCGAGATACACACTGCCGGTGGTGGATTTGATCAATGAATTGGTGAGGGTGATATCACCCGTGCCCCGGGTAACCGATGTGCTGGGTGGTCCTCCGTAGAAGACGGTGGAACCGTTCCAGCCGGCGACCAGCTGGATGTGACCACCATAGGTGTTATAGACATTCACATTGGTCGCGTTGACATTGCCGCCGGCAATCAGATTCAGATTACTACTGCTGCCATAAGTATGGCTCGCCAAAATATTGATATCGCCATCTGGGGTACTGATAAACACATCAGACGCGCCAAGCTGACTATCAATGGTGTCCCAACCAATGACCGAGTCGTTGGTTCCGCCATTGGCAGTAAACACCCACGGACTGCCGCCGTAGCTGCCGAATGTCCCCACTGCCGTGGTGACGATGCTGATGTTGTCCGGATCGAGCAACAGTGTGCCGGTCTTGCCCATTGGGGCACGGGTATCGGTCAGTGCCTGATAGTCGAGATAGTTTTTGCCGGAGACCTCGACGAAGCCGCCATTGCCACCATTGGGACCGCCGCGTGCGGAGATGTGTCCATAAGCGCGGGTGGTGTCATCCGCCCAGACGATGACCTTGCCGCCGTCGCCGTTGTTGGTAGCATCGGCCTTGACCGTGGCGTTGGGTCCGAAGTAAGTGGCGGTGGCGTTTTGAACGTTCGGGTTCTTGCCCTGATAGTCGCCACCAATGAGAACGGTGCCGCCACCATTGGTGCCCGAGGCGTCGATGCTGGCGTGGTCCATCACCGCAACGCGGTTGCCCAGCACTTCAACCTTGCCGCCCTTGCTGCCGGTGGTGACGATTCTGCCATTACCGTCGACATAGGCGTCCTGACTGGCTTTAAGGAAGACATGGCCGCCTTCGCTGACGACGGAGGAGGCATCCAGTTTGCCGCTGTTATGTACCAATACGCCGGCGATGCCGATGCGGCCGGCAGTAGCAACAATGTCGCCCAGGTTCGTGGCGTTGCCTTGCGGGCCGACGATCTCGACGCTGACGCCGGGGGTGCCGGTGTCAAGCAGGGTGACGCTTTGTCCGGCCGCGAGGATGACTTCACCCTGCGGGGTGGTGATAATGCCTGTGTTGCTGACGTTCGAGGCCACCAGATAGACGCTGCCACCGCTGGGGGTGGTGATGGTGCCTTGATTGATGACCGCGCCTGCGCCAAGGGTGGCATCAAACTTGAGTTTGTTGGCGAGGAAGTTGGCGTCGGTGATGTTGAGGGTGGAGGCGACAAAGCCGGCGGTATCAATGCGCGCGCCAGCGCCGACCAGAATCCCTGCCGGATTGATCAGCCAGACTTTGCCATTCGAGGTCAGGGTGCCGAAAATCACCGAGGGGTCGTTGGCCAGGACCCGGTTGAGGACACTGCTGGAAGCCGAGGCTTGAATGAATCGCGTCGTCTCGCCGGCACCAATGGAGAAGCTGTTCCAGTTGATGATGGCGCCGTTGCTGTTGGTGACGTTGAGTACGTTGCCGCTTTGGGCGAAGCTGGCTGAACCATTGACTACGTTCGGCGCCAGCGGCAGTGCTGATACCGACGCCGCAAAACACGCCGATACCGCGGTCACCATAAGCCGCGACCGCGTGCGGGGAGTTGTTATTTGATTACTACGAGCCATGGCAGACTCCAATTTCTAAAAATATCCGGGGGAAAAGTCCCCCAATCAGGCACTGACTATAAACCCCTTGATCGGACTGGGGTATGACGCATTTCACGGAGCGCACTTTAGAAACCATAGACAACTGCGAAATGAATCCGCCACTGGTCATCCACGGGCACGTTTGGCGCCAAGCGGTTGGCGGGAGAGCTTTGCAGGATACGGGCATAGTCAAAACGGGCACTGATATCTTTGCGCAATCCGTAGCGCAGGCCCAGACCGATGCTCTCAATGGTGGTCCGTTCATTAATCGCCCTGGTTCCTGCCGGAATTGCCAGATTGCTGTGTGGATCAAACCACGCCGTACCGTCCACCGGACGACTCCACCCCAAACCTGTGTCGTAGAACGCCAACGCGCGCAGTGCGCCGGGAATGGAGGTATGCAGCATTGGCCCGAGCAGTGGTACGAGATCGGGGGTATAGCCTTCAATGTTGGCGACGAAACCACTGTCCGAGGTCAGCACACGCTCGTTAAAGCCACGCACGGCTTGGGCGCCGGTCAGGCCGAGCTGTTCAGTGGTCGGCAGTGGGTTGTCGCTATATTGGGCATTGAGCGCACCACGCACCTGCCAGTCGCCCGGCAGGGATTGAAGATAGCTGCCACCGGCGCGGAAAATCAGGAAATCCTTTTGTGTAGAGCGCGCATTGGCCGCGTAGTTGTAGCGCCAGCCCGACTGGCGCTCCCTCAGCATCAAGTTGTAGGCCAAGCCAGCATTGAAATCGGCGGCGACGTTGGGCTTCTGCCATTGACCGACGTAGGTCGCGGAGACTGGTGTTTCCAGCAAACCGATGCATCCCGCATTAACGAGGCCCTTGCAGGGGTTTTCCAAATCCTTCCAGTCAAGCCCCAGCACGACGCGCGACGTGTATTCCCCCTCACGCGGGAAGAGGTGATTCCAGCGCGCTGCGAATATGGTTCCCTTGCCGTTCAGGGAAAGGGTCCCTCCCGGCGCGATGACTGAAGCTGGGATGTTGACCGTGCTCTTTGCCGCGATCAGGTCGAGACTGTCGCCCAGCGAGTAAAACGGAATGCGCAAACCGACCGTATAGACTTCCACATTAACGCCACCGGGCGCATCGGGGGCCGTGATGTAACCCAGCGTCAGCGTTTCGTCGTGGCCAAACAGGTTGGCATCACGATAGGACAAGCCAGTACGATACTGACCTGTCTTGGGCTTTTCGCCAGTGTTGTCGACAGTCACGTACACCCGGCGCGGATTCTCGTCGCTGACGGCGACTTTGGCATCGACCTTGCCTTCTTCTTCACTGACGCCGAGGGTGACTTCGACCTTCTTCGCCGGGACTTCATTGGAAAATTGGACGTTATCGGAAATCAAGCTCAGGTTTGGCGCCTTGCCCTCCTGTAGCTGCGGCAGGGCGGCGCGAACATTCTCGGTAGAAAAATACTTGTTGCCGGTCACCGTGACCTTGCCGATGATGCCTTCCGCGACTTGCAGCCGGACAACGCCGCTGGCGAGTTCCTGTTCCGGCACAAAGACGGATACCGTGCCGTAGCCTTTGCTATGGTAAGTGCGCTCGAGTGCTTCAAGCGCTTTCTGGACATCGCCATACACCTTGTCCTTGCCGGTAAAGGGGGCAACGACTTGATCAACTTCGGCCTTGGGCAAAAGAGTATTGCCCTGTACGTCAAACCGGTTGATGGTGAATTTTTCGTCGGCGGCCCGGGTAATCCCGTGACCCAGCAACAAGAGCGCCGACAATGCGGCGAGGATGATTTGTTTTTTCATGAAGCCCCCAATACGGCGAATTAATTCGCTGAACAACTGCTGAACAACAGCCGTGTGCGTCCGCACAAACTACCAAAAAACAAAGTGCTATGCAACCTGTGTGATGGTAAATAACAGTTGGCGTTGCTTGGCCGCTACAACAACACGATATCGAACTGCTCCTGCGTGTAGCTTGACTCTCCGTGAAGGGAGATCGGTTTGCCAATAAACTCGGACAGCATGGCCAGGGATTGTGACTCGTCGTCGAGAAACAGGTCGATGACCGATGGCGCCGCCAGCAGGCGTAGTTCCCGGGCGTTGAACTGACGCGCCTCGCGCAGCAATTCGCGCAGAATCTCATAGCACATGGTGCGCGCCGTCTTGATTTCGCCCCGTCCCTCGCAGGTGGGGCAAGCCTCGCAGAGGACGTGGGCGAGGGATTCGCGGGTACGTTTGCGCGTCATTTCCACCAGTCCCAAACCGGTGAAGCCACTGGCGGTAATCGGGGTGTGGTCCTTTGCCAAGGCCTTGTTGAGCTCCTCCAGCACCGCCGCGCGGTGCTCTGCCGAGTCCATGTCGATGAAATCGGCGATGATGATGCCGCCCAGATTGCGCAGGCGCAATTGGCGGGCAATGGTTTGGGCCGCCTCAAGATTGGTCTTGAAAATGGTGTCGTCGAAGTTGCGCACGCCGACGAAACCACCGGTATTGACGTCGATGGTGGTCATTGCTTCGGTCTGATCGAAGATCAGATAGCCGCCGGACTTGAGATCGACGCGGCGCGCCAGCGCTTTTTGAATTTCGTCGTCGATGCCGAGGATGTCGAATAACGGGCGCTCGCCGGCATAGTGTTCCAGCAGCGGCAACGCGGTGGGAACGTATTCCGCGGCAAAATCGGACAGTTTCTGGAAGTTTTCCCGCGAATCGATGAGTATCCGTTTGGTTTCACGCGATACCTGATCGCGCAGTACGCGCTGCGCCAGGTTCAGATCCTCATGCAGCAGCGCCTGTGGCGGGGCAGTCCGGCTCCGCTCTCCAATCTCCCCCCAAAGCCGGCGCAGATAGAGAATGTCGGCCGCCAGCGAATCGTCGCAGGCGTTTTCCGCCACAGTGCGGACGATGAACCCGCCCGACTCATCGACGGCCAGCAGCGCCTGGATTCTCTGCCGCAAACTTTCGCGCGCCGCTTCCTCACCGATCCTTTGCGAGATGCCGATATGGCGCTCCTGTGGCAGATAAACCAGCAGCCGGCCGGCAAGGGAAATCTGCGTGGTCAGCCTGGCGCCCTTGCTGCCAATGGGGTCCTTGAGGACTTGCACCATCAGATTCCTGCCTTCGGAGAGGATCTTCTGGATCTGGCGTTCTTCTGCAACATGTCCGTTTGGCTGGCGCGGCTCCCAGATATCGCCGATGTGGAGAAACGCCGTGCGGTCAATGCCGATATCGACAAAGGCCGACTGCATGCCAGGCAGCACGCGCACCACCGTCCCCAGGTAAATATTGCCGACGATGCCCCGGCTCTGATTTCGCTCGATGTGGAGTTCCTGCACCACGGCGTTTTCCAGCACCGCAACGCGCGTTTCCTGCGGAGTGAAATTGATCAGGAAGTCGTGGCTCATGGTCGTGCCTTGCTCTTCACCCCGCACATCTTTCATAACGGATAGCCGAAGCGCCTCAGCAGCAGCGCAGTTTCGCACAAGGGCAGGCCGACGATGCCGGAATGCGAACCGCTAATCTCGGCCACGAACATCGCCGCCCGACCCTGAATGCCGTAAGCGCCGGCCTTGTCCATCGCTTCGCCGCTCACCACGTAGCGACGGATTTCTTCGGCGTCAAGACTGCGGAAGCGAACCTCGCTGACGTTCAACGCATGCTCCAGACGATCGCCTTCGGCGACAGCGATGGCGGTAAGCACGCGATGGCTGCGGCCCGATAGCCTGGCCAGAATCGCGCCAGCCTCGGCACCGTCAGCGGGCTTGCCGACGATCTCGCCGTCGATGTCGAGCGTGGTATCGGCCGCCAGAATTGGCCGCGACAACATCTGCCGCGACAACATCTGCCGCGAAGTCGCCAGTCGCAGTCCGTGCTCGGCTTTGGCACGGGCCACGCGCACCACGTATTGATCCGGGGTTTCATTGCTGACCACCGCCTCATCGACTTCCTGATCAAAGCGCTGTCCGGAACGGAACAGCAATACGTCGAAACGCACGCCGATCTGCGCCAGCAGTTCGCGGCGCCGCGGACTGCGCGAGGCAAGATAAATTCTTGGTTCAAGAATACTCATCGGCTCGGATCACTCACGGTGGTAGGGATGGCCGCGCAGTAAACTTGATGCGCGGTACAAGGCTTCGGCAAGTACGACACGAACCAGCGCATGCGGCAAAGTCAGTCCCGATAGCCGCACCCGCTCTGAAGCTTCGCGCTTCAGCGCATCGTCAAGGCCGTCCGGTCCACCAATCAGAAAAGCCACGTCATCGCCCTCGGTCGTCCATGTTTGCAGTCGATCAGCCAAACTGCGCGTCGTCAATTCGGTGCCGCGCTCGTCGAGCGCGATTTGTTTGCAACGTGCCGGCAAGGCAGCCCGTAACCGGACGGCTTCCTGCGCCATCATGGCCACGACCGGCTTGCCTTCCGCGCGCGGTTCGGCTTTAACTTCAAGCAGACTCACTGGCAATTCCTTTGGCATACGCTTCAGATATTCGGCAACAGCGATGTTCACCCAGTCCGGCATTCGCGTCCCGACAGTGGCAATTGCTAGTTTCACTCGCGATCGTTTCCAGAAGCCTTTGAGCGCCTTCCTCCCTGCCCCCTTCCCGAGGAAGGGGTTGATTGGTCACCTCCCCCGCTTGGCGGGGGAGGATGAGAGGGGGAGCTGTCCAATTTCCCACGTGGTCGAGCTTTGCTCGACCAGAGTTCTTCGAGATTGTAGTAGGCGCGCACCGCGGGTTGCATGACGTGGATCACGATGTCGCCAAGATC
>JAYUFR010000092.1:0-16973 GCA_043738625.1 Sterolibacteriaceae bacterium | reverse complement strand
GCGATCAAGCGGCGGATCTTCTGTGCCTTGAGATAGTAGGCATCGTAGTAGCCATGGGACAACACATAGGCGCCGATGAGGATGCGACGCTTTACTTCGGCGCCGAAACCTTCGGCCCGCGTCTTGCAATACATGTCGGCGAGATCCGTGTAATCCGCTGCGCGGTGGCCGTAACGCACGCCATCGAAGCGCGATAGATTGCTCGATGCCTCGGCAGGGGCAATGACGTAATAGGCGGGAACCGAGAGCCCTGAGTTCGGCAAACTGACTTCAATCGTGGTGGCGCCAAGCTTGCGGTATTCGTCCAGGGCGGCTTCCACGGCGGCGCGCACGTCAGCATCCATGCCGTCGCCAAAGAATTCCCTGGGCAAGCCGATACGCAGGCCGTGCAAGGGTTTTTCGAGATCGGCGCTGTAGTCCTCGGCGGGCCGCTCCAGCGAAGTCGAATCCCGTGGATCGAAGCCGGCCATGGCATTCAGCAGCAACGCGCAATCCTCGGCGCTCTTCGCCATCGGTCCAGCCTGATCCAGCGAGGAGGCAAAAGCGATCATGCCGTAGCGGGACACCAAGCCGTAGGTCGGCTTGAGGCCGGTCAGCCCGCACAGGCTGGCCGGTTGGCGAATCGAACCACCGGTGTCGGTGCCGGTGGCGGCTGGCGTCAGCCGCGCCGCAATCGCCGCCGCAGAGCCGCCTGACGAACCGCCGGGGACTCGACGCACATCCCAGGGATTTTTCACCGGACCAAAAAATGAAGTCTCATTGGATGAACCCATGGCGAACTCGTCCATATTGAGTTTGCCCAAAGTCACCATGCCCGCCGCTTTGATGCGCTCGACCACCGTGGCGTCATAAGGCGAAATGAAGTTGGACAGCATTTTCGAACCACAGGTGGTACGCCAACCTTCGGTGCAAAAGATGTCCTTATGGGCGAGGGGTATGCCGGTGAGCGGTCCGGCTTTGCCGGCGGCACGCACGGCATCAGCGTCCTTGGCCATGGCCAGTGTTTTGTCACGGTCGACTGTGACAAAAGCGTTGAGCACGCGGTTGAGCCTGTCGATCCGATCCAGAAACACTGCCGCCAACTCCACTGCGGAGATTTTCTTTTCGGCGAGTGCCGACGAAAGGGCCTTGAGCGAAGCGTTAATCATTCGATGACTTTCGGAACCAGATACAACCCGGACTCCACGTCGGGTGCGATTGACTGGAATGCCTTAACTTGCGCATCACTCACGTCGATTGCCCTGTCCTCACGCAGGCGTTGCACAACATCGACTGCATGCGACATCGGTTCAATGCCGGTGGTATCGATGGTCTGAAGCTGTTCGATGAACGCAAAAATACCGTTGAGCTGGTCGCGGGTGGTTTCGGTCTCGCTGGGGGAAAGTTCGATGCGGGCCAGCCGGGCGATACGGCGGACCTCGTCAAGGCTCAGTGACATGCGGAATCTGGCTTAAATTGGCGGGCGCGATAGGGTATCATAAGCCCCTTCCCGCCGCCCGGAGCCCGCATCATGGGCGGCTGCAACCCCTGATCGGAATTACGATGTTCAGTTCCCTGCGTTCCTATTTTTCCAATGATCTGGCAATCGACCTTGGCACCGCGAACACATTGATCTATGTGCGCGGCAAGGGCATCGTATTGAACGAGCCCTCGGTCGTGGCGATCCGCACCGAAGGTGGCCCCAACGCCAAGAAAACCATCCAGGCGGTGGGCATGGCGGCCAAGCAGATGCTGGGCAAAACCCCTGGCAACATCACCGCCATCCGGCCGATGAAGGACGGCGTCATCGCCGACTTCACCGTCACCGAGCAAATGCTCAAGCAGTTCATCAAGAAGGTCCACGACTCGCGTCTGTTTTCGCCCAGCCCGCGCATCATCATTTGCGTACCGTGCGGCTCGACCCAGGTGGAGCGCCGCGCCATCCGTGAATCCGCGCTCGGTGCCGGCGCCAGCCAGGTGTATTTGATCGAGGAACCGATGGCCGCTGCCATCGGCGCCGATATGCCGGTGTCTGACGCGACCGGTTCAATGGTGGTCGACATCGGCGGCGGCACCACCGAGGTCGGCGTGATCTCACTGGGCGGCATGGTGTATGCCGGTTCGGTGCGCGTCGGCGGCGACAAGTTCGACGAGGCCATCATCAACTACATTCGCCGTAACTACGGCATGCTGATCGGCGAAACCACGGCCGAGGCGATCAAGAAACAAATCGGTTCCGCCTTCCCCGGCTCCGAGGTCAAGGAGATGGAGGTCAAGGGCCGCAATCTGGCTGAGGGCATTCCGCGCAGTTTCACCATCTCCTCCAACGAAATTCTCGAAGCGCTGACCGATCCGCTGAACCAGATCGTCGGCGCGGTGAAAATCGCGTTGGAGCAGACTCCGCCCGAACTCGGCGCCGACATCGCCGAAAAAGGCATGGTGCTGACCGGCGGCGGCGCGTTGCTGCGCGACATCGACCGGCTGTTGATGGAGGAAACCGGCCTGCCAGTGCTGGTGGCGGACGATCCGCTCACCTGTGTGGTACGCGGTTCGGGCCTGGCACTGGAAAAGATGGACAAACTCGGCAGTATTTTCGCCAACGAGTAGTGCTCTCACCGTGTAGTTTGCAAGTCGGCGCCAGCATGGCGTCGGTTTCGGCCCATATTCATCGTGGGGGAGAAGAACAGCCTTGATGTCCGTTGTCGGCCATTCGCCACCCCCATTCTTCAAGCGGGGTCCGGCGCCGCTAGCCCGTCTGGCCTTCTTCGCGGTTCTGTCGGTGCTGCTGCTGATAGCCGATCTGCGCTTCCATACATTGGAGTGGGTGCGTCTCGCGGTCTCGACTGCGGCCTGGCCATTGCAGCGCGTGGCCTATCTGCCGGTTGAGGCCGGCGGTGACCTTGGCAAATACTTCTCCGCGCTGGCGACCTTGCATCAGGAAAACGACGAACTGCGCAAGAAGCAGGTGGCCATTGCCAATCTGCTGCTGCGCCAGCAGCACCTCGAAGATGAAAACAAGCACTTGCGGGCGCTGCTCGACATGCGGGCACGTCAACCGGTGGAAGGCCGGATCGCGGACATCCTTTACGCGGCGCGGGATCCTTTTTCGCGCAAGATCGTGATCGACAAGGGCCTGCAGCAGGGCATCGCCGCGGGCCAGGCGGTGATCGACGACCTCGGCGTGATCGGCCAGGTCACCCGGGTGTTTCCGCTCACCGCCGAAGTGACCCTGCTCACGGACAAGGAACAGGCGATCCCGGTTCAGGTCCAGCGCAATGGGTTGCGCGCCATCCTGGCTGGCGCCGGCGGCGGAATGCTGGAGTTGCGCTACATGGCGGCCAATGCCGAGATACAGCTCGGCGACATCCTGGTCACCTCAGGCCTTGACGGCATTTATCTGCCCGGCTTGCCAGTGGCCAAGGTGATTCACATTGATCACACCAGTTCCTTCTCTTTCGCCCGCATCCAGTGCGCACCGTTGGCCGGGGTAGAACGACGCGGCCAGGTGCTGGTGCTGGGCAACCGCGAAACATTGCCGGCACCGTCGGCACCAGCGGTGCCGGAAGAGGAAAAATCCAATCGTGGCAAACGCGTGAAAAAAGGGCACTGACATGGCCGTGCAACCGACCCACTCTTCGAATCGCATCCTTCTGCCCGCCCGCAGCTGGTTCATCACGCTGTCGATCGTCGCGGCGCTGTTGTTGAATCTGATTCCGTTCGGCCGCATTCCCGGTGTTCCCGACTGGGTCGCGCTGGTGCTCACTTTCTGGTGCATTCATCAATCACTCAAAGTCGGCATGGGATCAGCCTTCTTCCTCGGTTTGGCGATGGATGTCGCTGAGGGGAGCATCATGGGGCAACACGCGCTTGCCTATGTATTGCTCGCTTTTGCGGCAGGTGGATTATCGCGCCGCATCCTTTGGTTCCCGCTTGGCCTGCAAGCCATGCATGTGCTGCCGATGCTGCTCGGCATGCAAATCGTGATGCTGCTTACGCGACTGATCAGCGGCGGCGAGTTTCCCGGGCTGCTGTGGTTTTTATCCAGCTTTATCGCTACTGCACTTTGGCATCCGCTGACTTACCTCCTGTTGCTGCCGCAATACCGCCCGACGGATCGCGATGAGAATCGCCCTATATGAGCGAATGCTCATATAGGGCGATTTCGCTCCAACTGACGGCCCTCCCCCCAACCCCCTCTCCGAGAGAGGGGGCGATTAGTCAGCGCGCCTTCGGCGCGCGCATTAGTCGTCTATTGGCCGCAGGCTCTCCTGTGGCTTGATAAATGGAATTCACGAATCCTCAAGAAAACCTCGAGCGTTTTCGCAGTCGCCTCGGCATCGCTGGGGCTTTTGTGCTGTTCTGCTTTGCGTTGCTGATCCTTCGCTTTCTTTGGCTACAGGTTGTCCAGCACGGCTATTATCAGACACGCGCCGAAGACAATCGCATTTCGCTGGTCCCGGTCGTACCCAATCGCGGGCTGATCCTTGATCGCAACGGCGTCGTGCTGGCCCACAATTACTCGGCCTATACCCTGGAAATCATGCCGTCCAGGGCCGGCAATCTTGAATCCGTCATCGACCAGCTGGCCGAGATCGTCGAGATACAACCCAAGGATCGCAAGCGCTTCAGAAAACTGCTCGATGAGTCGAAGAATTTCGAATCACTGCCGATTCGCACCCGGCTCACCGATGAAGAAGTGGCGAAATTCACCGCGCATCGTTACCGCTTTCCCGGCGTGGATATCAAGGCCCGCCTGTTCCGCCAATACCCGATGGGCAGTTTCGCCTCGCATCTGCTCGGCTATATCGGTCGCGTGACCGACCTGGATATCGACAAGATCGAAAATCAGGATCAGGAAGACAATTATCGTGGCACCGACCATTTCGGCAAGAGTGGCCTGGAACAGCACTATGAATTCGATCTGCACGGACTTACCGGTTTCGAACAGGTGGAAGTGGATGCTGGTGGCCGTGCCGTGCGTACCCTGGCGAGTACATCACCAACACCCGGCAACAATCTCACGTTGACCATTGACGCGAAATTGCAGGAGATTGCCGAAAAGGCCTTCGGCGATCGCAAGGGCGCACTGGTGGCGATAGAACCCTCCACCGGCGGTGTGCTCGCCCTGGTCTCGATGCCCAACTACGATCCCAATCTTTTTGTCGACGGTATCGATTCCAGCAACTGGGACCAACTCAATACTTCGCCTGACAAACCGATGATCAATCGCGCGCTGAACGGCGCCTATCCACCCGGTTCCACCTTCAAACCCTACATGGCGCTGGCCGCGCTTCAGTACGGCAAACGGCGGCCGGAACAAACGATTTTCGATCCGGGTTACTTCATGTTTGGCGGCCATCAGTTTCATGATGACAAAAAAGGTGGCCACGGCACGGTGGACATGTACAAATCGCTTGTCGTTTCCTGCGATACCTATTACTACATGCTGGCCAACGACCTCGGTATCGACAATATTTCCAGCTTCATGCGCCAGTTCGGTTTCGGTCAGCGCAGTGGCATCGACATTGAGGGCGAGTCGGAAGGTACCCTGCCTTCGCAGCAATGGAAGCGCAAGCGTTTCAAAACTCCCGAACAGCAGAAATGGTATGCCGGTGAAACCATCTCGGTCGGCATCGGTCAAGGCTACAACGCCTACACACCGATGCAACTTGCTATCGCTGTTACCGCACTGGCCAACAACGGCGTCAGAGTTCGCCCGCACCTGGTCAAGAGCATCGCCGACGGCCGGACCGGGCAAAGCGTTCCGGTCGAACTGCAACCGTTCAACACCATTCCCTTGAAAGCTGAATATCTCGAAGTGATCAAAAATGCAATGATCGGAGTGAACAAGGAAGGCACCGGCGCACGGGCATTTGCCGGCGCCGAATATGTGTCTGCCGGCAAGACGGGTACAGCGCAGGTGTATTCGCTCAAGGGCGAAAAATATACCGAAGGCAGTGTCAAGCAACACTTGCGCGATCATGCCCTGTTCATCGCATTCGCACCCGCCGACAAGCCAACCATCGCCCTTGCGGTGCTGGTGGAAAATGGCGGCTTCGGCGCGCAGGCTGCGGCACCTATCGCACGCCAGGTGTTCGACTACTACCTGCTCGGCAAGCTGCCCAAGGAATCGGCACCAACTGACGAACAGGCCGTGGAGGACGACCAGTGATCAACACCCTGCGCCATCTGCTGCGGCGACTTGCCGACCCGATTGATCCGCCGCTGATGGCTCTTGCGGCAATCCTCCTCGGCATTTCCGTGCTGGTGCTGGGAAGCGCATCTCCCGATCGGCTCGGGGCGCAATGCATCAACGTTGTGGCCGCGCTGCTAGTCATGCGCATGGCGGCACAGATACCGCCTCAACGCTTGATGCGTCTGGCACTGCCCATCTACATCGTCGGCCTCACGCTGTTGTTGGCAGTGATGGAATTTGGCGAAGTGTCCAAAGGTGCACGGCGCTGGCTGAACCTCGGCGTGATGCGCATTCAGCCATCGGAAGTCATGAAAATTGCCATGCCATTAATGCTGGCGTGGTACTTCCACAAGCGGGAACCGCTAATACAGTTGCGCGACTACTGCATCGCCCTCTTGTTGCTGCTCGCTCCAGTAGTACTGATTGCCAAACAGCCTGATCTGGGTACTGCAATCCTTGTCCTGGCGGCCGGCTTTTTCGTGATCTTCTTTGCCGGACTACCGTGGAAAATCATCCTCGGTCTGATTGCTGCCGTTGCCGCTGCGGCGCCCATGGCGTGGTCGGTGATGCACGACTATCAGCGCGCCCGCATTCTGACCTTGCTCGATCCGGAGGCCGACCCGCTGGGAAAAGGTTTTCACATCATCCAATCCACCATCGCCATCGGCTCCGGCGGCATCTTCGGCAAGGGCTGGGGGCAAGGCACGCAGGCCCAACTGGACTTTCTTCCGGAGCGGCATACCGATTTTATCTTCGCGGTGATCTCGGAAGAATTCGGACTGCTCGGCAATCTGGTACTGCTGACGGCCTATGCATTGCTCATCGGCCGCGGCCTGATGATCGCCGCCAATGCACCGACACTGTTCACCCGCCTGCTGGCCGGATCGATCACGTTGATCTTCTTCACCTATGCGTTCGTCAACATGGGCATGGTGAGCGGCATCCTGCCGGTGGTCGGCGTGCCGCTGCCCTTCGTCAGCTACGGCGGTACCGCGCTGGTCACGCTGTTTCTCGGCATTGGAATATTGATGAGCATTCACAAGCACCGTATGCTGGTGCAAAAGTGAGGGCAAGAAAAGTGATGTGTAAAACTCCTGCTTGGTGTTTGCCCATGCTTTTCGCGTTGCTGTTATCGGCATGCACCAGTGCGCCACCCACGCCCATCATCGACCGATCCTCGACACCGGCGGTGACAGTACCTCCGGTAAAAACTCCATCACCGAAGTCTCCTTCCTACTCCCTCAAACGTGGCGGCGGCTTTTATCAGGACGACGGTCCCGGCGACAATCCGCCGGAAAATCTCGACGCCATCCCTGACGCGGTCCCCAGAGCCGAACCTCTCAACAAGTTCGCCAACAATCCCTACTCGGTGCTGGGCCGCGACTATGTGCCGATGCGTGAACTGGCGCCCTACAAGGCGCGCGGGCTGGCGAGCTGGTACGGAAAGAAGTTTCATGGCCAGAAAACATCCTCGGGCGAGCCCTACGACATGTATGGCATGACCGCAGCCCATGCCACGTTGCCTATTCCATCGTATGTCCGTGTCACCAATCCCGCGAATGGCAAGTCAGTGGTGGTGCGCGTCAATGATCGCGGTCCGTTCCATTCGGATCGCATCATCGATCTTTCTTACACTGCGTCCTGGAAACTGGGGCTGGTCGGCAACGGCAGTGGACTGGTGGAAGTGGAAAGCATGCTACCCGGTCAGCAAACAGTCATCGCTCGTGTTACGTCACAAAGTGAACCCGTCAAGGAAATTCCCGCTCCACCAAAAACTACCGGTGACGACGCCTTGCCCGAAGTCAGTGACGCGCACGGCACCTGGCTGCAACTCGGCGCATTCGGCAATCGCGACAATGCTGAAGCTTTGAAGTCGAAAATGGAAACGAAACTGGGCAGTCTCGGCGAAAAGCTGGTGGTACAGGCCGCAGGCAAAATCTATCGCCTGCAATTGGGTCCGTGGACCAATGCCGACGAAGCCCGGCGAATTGCGCAGAACATCGCCGAGACACTGGAAATGAAACCGGTCGTGGTGCAACGCTGAAGTCCCGTTCACGGGTACCTCTATAATTCGCCTTTGCCTCTTCGCTCTACCCCCGCCCCTATGCGTCTTCCTGCCATTCTCGTCGTCTGGCTGCTGGTTCTGATCTCCGCTTCAGCCCACGCTCAACTCTCTCGCCAGTCCCCATCCGTTGCCGCCCGCGCCTGGCTGTTGCTTGACTATGGCTCGGGCCAGGAACTGGCCTCTGCGAAAGCCGATGATCGCATCGAGCCTGCGTCGCTGACCAAGCTGATGACGGCCTACCTGACCTTCAGCGCATTGCGGCAAGGTACGCTGAAACTTGACCAAACCATTCCGGTATCGCAACGCGCATGGAAGGCCCAAGGGTCGCGCATGTTCATCGAGCCGAACCGGCCGGTTGCGGTAACCGAGCTGATTCGCGGCATGATCGTGCAGTCGGGAAACGACGCCTGCATCGCGCTGGCCGAAACCATCGCCGGCTCGGAAGATGCGTTCGCGCAGATGATGAATCGTGAAGCGCAGCGCCTGGGGTTGAGCAACACCCATTTCGTCAACGCCACCGGCCTGCCGGATCCACAGCATTACTCGACCGCCCGAGATTTGGCACGACTGACCCGTGCCTTGATCCGCGACTTCCCCGAGTACTATCCGATCTATTCGACCAGGGAATACAGTTACAACAAAATCACGCAGCCTAATCGCAATCGGTTGCTGTGGCTTGACCCGACTGTGGATGGTGTCAAGACCGGCCACACCGAGACAGCAGGTTTCTGCCTGATCGCATCAAGCAAGCGCGGCGCTCAGCGCTTGATTTCAGTAGTGCTTGGCACCGACTCCGAAACCGCACGTGCAGAAGAATCCCTGAAGCTGCTCAATTTCGGTTTTCAGTTTTTTGATGCGGCCAAACTCTATGACAAGAACCAGACAGTCTCGCAACTCAAGGTTTTCAAGGGCGCACTGAACACCGTGAGGGCGGGATTCACCGAGGACTTTGTCATCTCACTGCCGAAGGGTGCCGCCAGTCGGCTCAAGGTGCAACTGGCAAGCCGGCAACCACTGCTCGCTCCGATTCAGAAAGGGATGCCGGTCGCCACGCTGAAGTTGTTCCTCGACAACAAACCCTGGGGCGAATATCCGGTGGCGGCACTTGAAGACGTGCCTGTAGCGAACATTTTCGGCCGGGCGTGGGACACGCTGCGCCTGTGGTTTGAATAATCCGGACATTTGATGCTGCCATGACCACTGTCTACCTGAACGGCGAATTCATGCCGATCGAGGAAGCACGAGTACCGGTGATGGATCGGGGTTTTCTGTTCGGCGATGGCATCTACGAAGTCATTCCGGTTTACTCGCGGCGGCCATTTCGCTTGCGTGAACATCTGCATCGCATGCAGGCAAGCCTCGACGCGATCCGGCTGACGAACCCGCATGACGAGGCGCAGTGGACGATCCTGATTGAAAGAGTCATCGCTGCGACAACGTTCGCGGATCAATCGGTCTATCTCCAGATCACGCGTGGCGTTGATAGCAGTCGCAGTCACGCTTTTCCAAAGCAGCCCAAGCCAACTGTGTTCCTGATGACGGAGCACCTGACCGTTCCATCGCCGCAACAGCGCGAACAAGGTATCACCGCCGTATCCGCAATCGACAATCGCTGGCTGCGTTGCGACATCAAGTCGATCTCGCTGCTGGCCAATGTTTTGTTGCGGCAACTGGCGGTGGATACCGGCAGCAACGAGACTGTGCTGTTCCGCGATGGCATCCTGACCGAAGGCGCAGCGTCCAACATATTTGCGATAAAGGATGGCGTGCTGCTGGCGCCGAAAAAAAGTCATTTGATGCTGCCCGGCATCACCTACGACGTGATCCTGGAACTGGCCGCTACTCACGGGCTGGCGCGGCAGCTGCGCGACATAAGTCAGGCAGAAGTGGGCAAAGTCGACGAACTGTGGATGACATCGTCGACCAAGGAAGTACTGCCCATCGTCAGCCTCGATGGCCAACCCGTGGGCGCCGGCAAGCCCGGCCCCGCATTCACCGCCATGGTCGGCTGGTATCAGGACTTCAAGCAAACGGTGATGCGCAATGGCTGAAGAATCGCTGATCGAATTTCCCTGCGATTTCCCGATCAAGATCATGGGCGCGACACGTGATGGTTTCGCCCAAGCCGTGCTGGATGTCGTGGCGAAGCATGCGCCGGATTTCGACGCTGCTTCAATGGAGATGCGGCCTTCGAGTGGCGGCAAGTATCTGTCGCTGACCTGCACCATCCGCGCCGTTTCCAAAGCACAACTCGATGCGCTCTACATGGAACTGACCGCGCATCCCTTGGTCAAGATTGTGCTGTGAGCGAAACGCTAGCCAAGCATCTTGGTCTCGTCGACTACGAACCTATTTGGCGTGCGATGCAGGTATTTACGGCGGCGCGCATGGAAGATACGCCGGATGAAATCTGGCTGCTGCAACACCCGCCGGTTTTTACGCTTGGACAGGCCGGCAAGCCCGAACATCTGTTGCGCGACATCGATATCCCGATGTTGAAGATTGATCGCGGCGGCCAGATCACCTATCACGGCCCGGGGCAAATCGTCGCTTATCTGTTGATCGACTTGCGGCGACAGACATACAAGGTAAAGGAAATGGTCAGGCGCATTGAACAGGCCGTGATCGCCCTGCTTGCGGATGACGGCATCCACGGCCAACGATTGAGTGGTGCACCGGGCGTTTACGTCAATGGCGCGAAGATCGCGGCCCTGGGGCTGAGAATCAAGAACGGGTGCAGCTATCACGGTGTTTCGCTCAACGTCGATATGGACCTCGCACCCTATGCCGCGATCAGCCCCTGCGGCCTTGAGGACATGGCGGTCACGCAACTGCGCGACCTCGGTGGCGAGTATGATTTGCAGATCGTGGCTGAAAAACTGCTTGTCCATCTTCAACAACAACTCGTGGATATCCATGTCTGAACCCGGCATCAAGCAACGCGGCGAAGCCAAGACCGCGCGCATCCCCATCAAGATCGTGCCGCTGCAAACCACGCTGAAAAAGCCCGACTGGATTCGCGTCAGGGCCGGCGGCAACGCCTCGCGTTTTGCCGAGGTCAAGAAAATTCTGCGCGAACACAATCTGCATACTGTATGTGAGGAGGCTACCTGCCCCAACATCGGCGAGTGCTTTGGCAAGGGCACCGCAACTTTCATGATCCTTGGTGATTTGTGTACCCGGCGTTGCCCATTCTGCGACGTGGGCCACGGCAAACCATTGCCGCCTGACGCCGAGGAGCCGGAAAAGCTGGCGCGCACCATCGCCGCAATGAAGCTCAAGTACGTGGTCGTGACCAGTGTTGATCGCGACGATCTGCGCGACGGCGGCGCCCGCCACTTCGCCGACTGCATCGCGAAAATTCGCGCGCATTCGCCGGCTACCCGTATTGAAATCCTGGTGCCCGATTTCCGTGGCCGGCTTGATATCGCGCTGGAGACACTTGGTGGCCATCCACCCGATGTGATGAACCACAATCTGGAAACCGTGCCGCGGCTTTACAAACAAGCACGGCCCGGCGCCGACTATGCTCATTCGCTCAAACTGCTCAAGCAATTCAAGGCACATCACCCTGACATACCGACCAAGTCGGGCTTGATGCTGGGTCTGGGCGAAACCGACGCAGAAATTCTCGCAGTGATGCGCGACCTGCGCGACCACGCTGTGGAAATGCTCACCCTCGGCCAATACCTGGCGCCTTCCGGACATCACCTGCCGGTGACGCGTTACGTGCATCCCGACATGTTCAAGGTCTTCGAGCAGGAGGCCGCAGCGATGGGCTTCCACCATGCTGCCTGTGGTCCGATGGTGCGCTCTTCATATCATGCCGATCAGCAGGCCCATGCGGCGGGGATATAGCATAATCAGTTGATTTATAAAAATAAAAACATCATTCGTATAAATGGGCACCTAGCCAGTTTCCGACTCCGGAATTGGGAACTTTACCTCCCATTGGCACTCTCACTCGGCGAGTGCTAGTATTGAATCATCAGGAGGTTCTCATATGAGCAATGCATTGATGCTACCCAATTTACCCATGCTTTCAAGCACCAGCAGCCTGGAGGCTTATATTCAGGCCGCCAAGCGCATGCCGATGTTGACGCAGTCTGATGAGTTCTCCCTTGCCCGCAAGTTTCGCGGGCAGGAAGATCTTGATGCCGCCCGCCAGTTGGTGGTGTCGCATCTGCGGTTGGTGGTTGCCATCGCCCGTGGTTATCTGGGTTATGGCTTGCCGCACGCCGACCTGATTCAGGAAGGCAATATCGGTTTGATGAAGGCGGTGAAACGTTTCGATCCTGATCGCGGCGTACGCCTGGTGTCGTTTGCCATGCACTGGATCAAAGCCGAGATTCACGAATACATCCTGCGCAACTGGCGCTTGGTCAAGATCGCCACGACCAAGGCGCAGCGCAAGCTGTTCTTCAACCTGCGCAGCCTGAAGCAGGGCTTGACCACCATGGGCGTTGATGAGGTCAATGCCATGGCCACCAAACTCAGCGTCAAACCTGAGGAAGTGGTGGAAATGGAGACCCGCTTTTCAGGTTCTGACGTATCGCTGGAACCGCTGCTGGATGACGAAGAGGAGCGCTTCACCCCGATCGCCTATCTGGCGGCCGATAAAAGTATAGAACCATCGATGCAGTTGGAGCGCAAGGAATATGACCGGCTGCAGGATGAAGGTCTGCGCGATGCGCTGACCGGTCTCGATGCCCGCAGCCGCGATATCGTGCAACGCCGCTGGCTGGTTGACGAAGACCAGCAATCGGCCACGCTGCATGAACTGGCGGCCGAGTATGGTGTGTCGGCGGAACGTATTCGCCAGATTGAAGCCAAGGCCTTGCAGAAAATGAAAGGTGCGTTGACGGTCGCCGCTTGAGCCTGCGGCAGGTCAATTGCACAAGGCGAACCGGGTTATCGGTTCGCCTTTTTTATTTTCCGGCCAGCAACTGCTTGAGGTCTTCGGCAATCTTTAGTGGCGGTGTTCCATAGGCAACGTAAAGACGCAACCGACCTTGGGGATCGAAAAGATACGTCGGTGAGGAATGGTCAATGGTGTAGCTGGCGGGGGAAGACCCCGGCTGTTTTTCAAAGAACACCTTGAAGTTTTTCGCTGTCGCGGTGGTCGTTGCAAGATCACCGTACAAACCCAGAAAATCTGGCTGGAAGGCAGGGACATAACGCGATAGCACTGCTGGCGTATCCCGTTCCGGATCGAGAGTGACGAACAGGACCTGCAGCCGTCCTGAATCAGCACCCAACAACCTGGTGACCTCGGCCATGCCGGACAGGGTAGTAGGACAAACGTCGGGGCACTGCGTGTAGCCGAAGAAAATCGCAACGGCCTTGCCTTTGAAATCGGCCAGCTGGCGCGGCTTGCCGTTGTGGTCGATAAGGTGGAAGTCGCGGCCCCAGTCGGCGCCGGTAACGTCAGTCGCGTTGAAATGCGCGGGCTGGCTACAGCCAACCAATGCCAACATGAAACACAGCAGCGGGACCCACAGCGGCCGTGGCACCCGCAACATGGTCAGGCAAACAACGGTTGCAGGTAGTGGTCGACCAACAATGCGGCGAACAACAGGGCGAGATACATGATCGACCAGCGGAAAGATTTTTGCGCGGCGAGGTCGGAATAGTGACGCCATACCACCCAGGCATGTTTGAGGAAGATGCCATCCAGGACCAAGGTGACCACCAGATAGAACCATCCACTCATGCCGATGGCGAAAGGAACCAGGGTGATCAACGATAAACCGATGGTATAGAGGAATACATGACGCCGCGTGTACGCTGCACCGTGGGTAACCGGCAGCATGGGCACACCAGCCGCTGCATATTCCTTGGCGCGATAAAGTGCCAGCGACCAGAAATGCGGCGGGGTCCAGACAAAGATGATCAGGAACAGCACCCAAGCCTGGGAGGGCATTGAATTGGTCGCCGCTGCCCATCCCAGCACCGGCGGCATGGCGCCGGACGCGCCACCAATCACAATGTTTTGCGAGGTATTCGGCTTGAGGAAAACCGTGTAGATCACCGCATAACCGATGAAGGTCGCCAGCGTCAGCCACATGGTCAGGGGATTCACCAGCCGATACAACAGCGACAAACCAATCCCGCCCAACACACCTGAAACGAGCAAGGTTTCCAGCGAATTCACTTCTCCGGTCGGCAGCGGCCGACCCTTGGTACGTGCCATCACGGCGTCTATTTTTTGTTCGATCAGGCAATTGACCGCAGCTGCCGCCCCTGCCACCAAACCGATTCCGACGGTAGCTGCAACCAGGATGCGCATCGGCACCATGCCCGGCACAGCGAGGAACATGCCGATCACCGCACAAAATACAATCAGCGTAATTACGCGCGGCTTGGTCAGCGCCAGATATTGCCGCAGCCGATGGCTGGCGCTGTGCAGGGTCAGGGCAGTTGCTTTCATCTAAATCCGGAGGAGGAAGGCGGGCGTTCGTTGATGCGTCGTTCAACGCTGCCATTTTAGCATGTGCGGAAAGGTATACTGGCACGCTGACCCGCTCCTGAATGCTGCTGTGAATACACTCCACTACGGCTTTAAAAGCCCCACCGGCGCGGCACGACAACTGGCGCGTGGCTGGCTCCTGCTCGGTGTCATCGCGCTGATTGGCGCTGGCCTGCTGGCCATACTTTTGGTGCTGTCGCGAACGCCAGGAATCCAGAATGTTTTTCCTCTGCGTGATTTTTTTCGGGCGGCGCTGATCGTTCACGTCGATCTATCGGTACTGATCTGGTTCGTTGCATTCGGCGGCGTTTTTTGGAGCCTTGCTGGAAATCAGCGTTTCGTGGCGCTTGGTTGGGGCGGGCTCTGGCTGACAGCGCTGGGTACCGCGCTGCTGGTAGTGTCCCCTTTCTTTCCAGACACCGAGCCACTGCTGAACAATTACATTCCAGTCTTGCAGCAACCGGTGTTCTTCGCCGGACTGGTGATCGTTGGCACGGGATTCGCGCTAACTTTGCTACGCGCGCTGCTGACGCTGTGGCCCGCTGAATCTGCCACCGCTGCTGAAAATGCGTTGCGCTTCGGTGTATTCATGGCCGCCATTGCAGGATCGCTGGCGCTTTCAGGATTCGTCATTTCGTGGCTGACCCAACCCCTTTACGACGGCCAGGCGCTGTATGAAGCGGTGTTTTGGGGCGGTGGACATACGCTTCAATTTCAACATGCGTTGCTCATGGTCGTTGCCTGGTTCTGGTTGGCGACTGAGCTTGGCGCACCTCCCGGAATTTCGCCACGCATGACATTAGCGCTATTCGCGCTGGCTTCGCTGCCGCTGCTCGCGATGCCGGTGATCTACACCTACTGGCCGGTGGGAACGGCGCAGCACACCGCTTACTTCGCTCGCTTGATGGAGTTCGGACACCCGCTCATGCTGCCACTTATCATGGTCGCTGCATGTTCATTGCCCAGGGTGTGGCTGATCAAGTCGCCCGCTAAATCGGCGTTAATGGCATCCTTCGGGCTGTTTGCCGCAGGGGGCGTACTGGCTTACTTGATACACGGCGTCAATGTTGTAATCCCCGCGCACTATCACGGCTCTATCGTCGGCGTAACGCTGGCGTTCATGGGGCTCAGCTACATCCTGTTGCCGCGACTCGGCTTTGGCGAAGTGAACGGCCGCATGGCGCGATGGCAACCCTATGTCTATGGCGGCGGTCAACTCATGCACATCCTCGGGCTGGCGTGGTCGGGCGGCTACGGCGTGCAGCGCAAGGTGGCAGGTGCAGAACAGGTGCTGACCAGTCTTCCGCAAAAAATCGGCATGGGCATGATGGGATTGGGCGGACTGATCGCCATCATCGGCGGCGTGATGTTCGTCATCGTTTGTCTACAGGCGATGACGCGGCGCGCGCCGGGGCAAACCTGATTTACATTTTTTTGACGTCGAGCAAACGCGCCAGATCGCGAATCATGCGCGCCGGATCCGGATTTTCGGGGTAACGCAGTACCAGGCGTCCAGCTGGGTCGAGCAAAAATATCCGGCCCTGCGACGGGCCCGGAAACAACTCGTTGTATGACGCAGTTGCACGCCCAACTCGCATCCCCTGCATTTGCAGTAGTAACGGCTCCGCGGGCTGGCTCTGGTCCGTAACCAGCCATAGCGCTTCAAGGCTTTCTTTTTTGATGCCCATGGCAAGGCGGGATTGACGCATGACGTAAAGGCGGTGCTGGCATTGGTCGTTACAACTGCCGGGGTCCAGCAGAACCAACGCCCATTTCCCGCTCAAGGCATCGGCGCCCAGCAGCTTGGCATCAAGCGTGAGAACGCTCGTTGCAGGCAACTGGCGCAAATCGAGAAGTTCACCATAGTTCATGCGTCGTTCCGGCTTCCAAACGTAATAGGTGAAATAGGACAACGCCAGCGGCAACGCACAAACGAGAAAGAGGAACAACAGGAACAGGCGCGATTTAGTTTGGCTCATTTCGCTCATTTTGTTTTGCTGCTTTGAGTGTTGTAACAACGATCAGAATCACGGTCAGGACAGCAAGAGAAAACCACATAAAGGCATAGCCCCAGTGCCGGTCTGCGCCTAATCCCGAGGCTTCTGGAGCGGGTGTGACCCCAACCAGACCAGGTTCAGCAGGGGTTTCCTGATAGATCACCACGGGTAGGAGCGCCAATCCAGACCAGGCTTGAAAACGTGCGGCGGTAAGATTCTGCCAGACACGGCCATCGACCGTTTGGGCGGACAGTTCCAGAAATCTTT
>JAYUFR010000091.1:0-5918 GCA_043738625.1 Sterolibacteriaceae bacterium | reverse complement strand
ATATTTGGCCGTTATGTTCGATACCGAACATAACGGCCACTTTAGTTAGTAAGATGAGCCCGGGTTATTAAACGGCTCGGCGTTAAACACTTGACGCGGCCTAGAGTCGTTGCTGGTAGGGAATGTATCGTGGCGCTTAAACTGACGCCGTTTCCGCAGCAGAGCTGGCTCGAGGGGAATGTATTAACGTCAGCTTTCGCGAAGCCGGAGCGTCCGCTCTCGTTACCAGAAATCACCTCTCCGAACTTTAGAAGCTAAGGCTCATTCCTTTGGGAGCAACTATGGGGCCAAGTGCAAAGGACACACTGCATAGATTAGCTGCCTGACTGGGATACACTGAAATGTACGGGCCTGTCAGAAACGAGCAAGTCCGATAAAGTTCAAATAGCCCCGCACAGTTGAAGACGCTGCGGGTTTTTTTGCTTTTACACATAAACAAAGTGAAGCACAAAGTGAAGTCGTGATCGCGATGGACGAAAGCAGGGGAACGTCCTAAACTGGATGTTAGAGGAGGGTATCCCATGAAAACTGTAGCCCAGGTTCTTAAAGCCAAGCCCGCCCAGGCGGTGTTCTCGATTCCACCGACGACAACGGTATTTGAAGCCATCAAGTTGATGAGTGAAAAAAATATCGGTGCGTTGCTGGTGACAGACGGGGACAAGATCGTCGGCATCTTCACTGAGCGCGACTATGCCCGCAAGATCGCACTCAAGGGGCATTCGTCGAAGAGCACACCGGTAGGCGACATCATGTCTGCCAATGTGATGTACGTTCAACCCACCCAGACCAACGAAGAATGCATGGCCTTGATGACGGATAACCGGGTACGCCATCTGCCGGTGCTGGATCAGGGAAAGTTGATCGGCATTCTTTCCATTGGCGATCTGGTGAAGGACATTATCTGCGAACAGCAATTCATCATCGACCAGCTGGAGCATTACATCTCGGGCAGCCGGTACTAGTGCCAGCAGTTGGGTCCGTGGTAATAGCTACTGCTGCGGGCAGGGATAGGCTTTTGCCAGCCCTGCCACAATGTTTGAGGCAGCATCAAACTCACGGCGATCCGGATGGTCGTAGAGATATTGCTTTGCAACGTCGAATACTTTCTGTCGCGTTACTCCCTCCGGCAGGCAATACGGCGTGATCACCAGCGACACGTTCTTGCGTTTTTGTGCATCGAGAAAAACCGTGAATGCCACTTCGAAACCATCGACTGCGCCGATGATGTAGGAGAAACACTCGGGCTCCGAGCGGTCGCAGATTTCCTTCAATTCATTGCCACTGAGCCCGACATTCGAGATCTTGAATTCGGCGGCAGTGGCGCAGCACGAAAGCACCAGCAGCGAGAGCGCAAGTATTTTTTTCATGGCGTGTTATTGCCCCGGCTCGACCGTTACCGCAGTGCCGTAACACAGCACCTCGGTAATGCCGGCCATGACTTCGTTTGACTCATAGTGAACACCGATAATCGCGTTGGCGCCGCATTGCATCGCGCGCTCGCGCATCAATTCGTAAGCATCTTTGCGGGCGCGCTCGCACAACTCGGTATACAGGGTGATATTGCCGCCAAACAGGGATTCGATGGCGGCGAACAAATTGCCGACCACCGAGCGCGATCGCACGGTAATGCCGCGGACGATGCCATGTGATTTGACAACGTGAAAATTGGGCAGCCCGAAGGCGGTGGTGACGTTGTACTTGACCATTTGCGTCTCCTGCGCTGGTTGCCGTCCGGTCGGGGAAGGCACTGTTGCATAATATCGGAATGAATCCGAAATTTATGCAAGCTGCACTGGAGCTGGCGCGTGAAGCCGGCAGTTGCGGCGAAGTGCCGGTGGGCGCAGTGGTGGTCAAGGATGGAGAGATTATTGGCCGCGGCTTCAACCAGCCCATCCTCGGCCACGACCCCAGTGCCCATGCCGAGATCATGGCGCTGCGTGCCGCTGCCGCGCGCCTCGGCAATTACCGCCTGCCGGGTTGCGAACTCTATGTGACGCTGGAGCCCTGCGTGATGTGTGCCGGTGCCATCATGCACGCCCGCATCGGCCGCGTGGTGTTTGGCGCCCGCGATCCCAAAACTGGTGCGGCCGGCAGCATAGTCAATCTGTTTGCCGAGACCCGGCTCAATCATCACACCGAAGTTGCCGGCGGCTTGCTGGAAGAGGAATGCGGCGGTCTGCTATCCAGTTTTTTCTCCGCCCGCCGCACGCGGACATTGCAAACCTGAATGCATATTCGCGTCAGCTTGCCGGGTCAGACTCTGGAACTGTTTGCCGACGACGGTCGTCTGCTGCATCGCTATCGGGTGTCCACGGCAACCAAAGGCGCCGGAGAAGTCTATGGCAGCTACCAGACGCCACGTGGTGCCCATGTCGTCCGTGCCAGGATCGGCGATGGCATGCCCGAAAACACCGTGTTCGTAAAGCGTCGTCCCACTGGCGAAACCTGGACGCCGCAACTGGGCGAACAGAATGTCGGACGCGACTGGATGTTGACCCGCATCCTCTGGCTCTCAGGGCGCGAGCCGGGCTTCAACCGTCTCGGTGCAGTGGATACCATGCGCCGCTATATCTACATCCACGGCAGTCCGGACAGCGCCGAAATGGGCAAACCCGGTTCGATCGGCTGCATCCGCCTGCACAACCGCGATGTGGTTGAACTTTTCGATCAGGTGCCGGTATATACGCCTGTGGACATCGTTGAATACCGGGTGAAAGAGAGCGACTGGAACGCGCTCGCGGCGGATGCGCGTCGAGTGCGCGAAAAGGTTTTCGTCAACGAACAGAAAGTCCCCGTGGCGCTGGAGTGGGACGCGAACGATGCTGTGTCACGCCATGTCGTTGTCTATGACGCAACGGGAGCAGCTGTAGGTACCGGTCGATTATTGCCCGACGGCCACATCGGCCGCATGGCGGTATTGCCTCACTGGCGCGGCAAGGGCGTGGGTCGGGCGCTGCTGGAACGTTTGCTGGAATCGGCGCAGGTCGCCGGGCAACAACATCTGGTACTGCATGCGCAGACGCAAGCGGAGGAGTTCTATCGACGGCTCGGTTTCGCGCAAACAGGCGCGCCGTTCATGGAGGCGGGGATTCCCCACGTGCTGATGCAACGTTCTCTGGACAAGGCTTGAGCCGGCTTCACGCGTGTCGATGGAGACACCCGGACGGGTGCGCGTGAAGCCGGCTTGTCATGCTTGCTGATTACTGGAGCAAGACCTTGATGATCATGATTTGCCCCCAGACACTGACGAACCAGACCAGGGTGCGCACATAGGGAACGCCGGCGTAGTACAGCAGCAGGTAGCCGACGCGCGCCCAAAAATAAATCATCGCGCCCATTGCCACCTGCTCGTTGTCAACACCGGCTGCATGCGCAGTCAGCGCCAGTGCGGCGAAGGTGATAAAAGACTCGATCTGGTTCGTCGCGGCGCGATCGATGCGGCGCGACAGCGTCGTTGCTGGCGCCGTGGTGTCGCGATCATCACGGTTGCCCATGCCGATCATGTAACCTTTGAGCGTCCACAGCTTGTTGCGAATCGTGCTGCCGACGATGTACGACATCCAGGTCAGAATCGCCGAATAAACGACGTAGGTGAGCGTTGCGGTCATGTGCATATTCTCCGTTTATAAGTTGTTTGTTTTTGGTAACGACTTTGCCGTTGCTGCGCTAGCAGTGTAAACCAGAAATCCGGCGGTGCCCGAGAGGACGGGATCCATTCGATCAGTCGAGCACGTGGGACACCAGGCCATCGGCCAGCTTGGGGTCGACCCAGGTCGATTCTGGAAAACGGAAATTTCTCATTGCAGTTGTGACGCGGCAAGTCCGAATCGCTTCTCCAATAATTCCAGGCGGCGTTTCATTTCATCGCTGCCAAACCCTAGAGCACGAATCATTTCGAGACGCTGCCGGGCGGCAGGCCCGGTATAGAAAGACGAAAATGATCCAAGTCGCTCAATCTCCTCCAGTGCAGCCGCCACAATCCAGTTATCAAAATCGTCGCCCGGGGGTATGGAGTCGAATCGTTCCACTGGCGGGAGGAATGGCTCACCTGGATCCGCCTGAGTATGTTCGACAACGGAGGCGATCATCTTTTGGAGGGCATTTACAGCGAGTGACCGGGCGCCATAGTCTCGCGCCACCCGAGCCAGGCTTGATAAGCGCAGATGTGAAGGTTCTTTCTCGCTCAATATTTTGAGCAGGTTGAAACTCGTTTCCAATGCACCAAATCGCCCTGTAGAAGATAGGGTAGTGTCTCGACTCAGCGCATAAAAAAATAAAGCATCTTCAACTTCCGCGCTGCGCCCCATAGCCGTGGTCTGCTCCCAAAGGCTGGTGAGTTGAACTCCATATGGCAACGTGGCAATAGTGTGACGCCAGCGATACATGGTGGAATCCTTGCCTTTTTTTGACATCTCATCAAGCCATTCAGCCCTTGTTCCTGGAAGCCAGGCCGCAGAATCCAGCAAATATCCATTGGTGGCAAGCTGTGCGGCACGATCAGGTTTGCAGCAGAATAAATTAAGCAGATACCCATCTGGTTTGGATTCCGCATCGAAAGGAACAAGCAAGCCAAGTCCTGGCATTAGTCGGTAGGAGTTGTAGCCAAGCGTGGTAAATCCATGCACCAGTTCCAAATGCAGGTCTTCTCCTGCTTTTACCTCGTACTGAACAAGTGGGGATAATTCGGCAAAAAACTGATTTCCCCCCTTCAGTATGTTGGCTTCTTCTCCTTCGGCGTCAATTTTCAGGAATGCAATATCCCGCCAGCCATATTTTTTCATGCATTCGTCTAGGGTCACCAGGGACACAGTTTCACTGCCCATCGTTGACGGCATGTCATGAACAAGCGCATTTAGTTCTGAGTTCTGATTCAGGGATAGCTGCGCTGTGCCACAGGTATTGGAAAGGGCGCTCCGGTCAAGAACAATCTGGGTAAAACTATTGACGCCGATTCCCTCCGCAAGCAGTTTCGCGGTTTCTGATGCCGGCTCGAAAGCCCATACGCATCCTGTCGGTCCCACTGTCTGGGCCATGGACAGCGCATAAACGCCATAGTTGGCGCCGATGTCAATCACTTTCTGCCCTGGCTGCAGCAGGCGACGCAGAAACTTTATTTCGTCTTCAAACCAATCCTGCTGCTCCAGCAAAACATAGGGCGTAATCAGATTCAGTGAGTTGGGGACGACTACTTGCACTCCATCGACCAGCATGAGATTGATAGTGGAAGTCATGTATTGAACAATCTCATTTAAATGAAATTAATCTCTGGATGCAGACGCCAATATCAGTTAGTCGAGCACATGCGACACCAGGCCATCGGCGAGCTTGGGTTCGAACCAGGTTGACTTGGGCGGCATGACTTCGCCGGCATCGGCGACCGCCATCAGATCTTCCATGCGCGTCGCATGCAGTGCGAACGCGACGGCCATCTCACCGCTGTCGACGCGCTTCTCCAACTCGCTGAGGCCACGAATGCCGCCGACAAAATCGATGCGCTTGTCGCGGCGCAGGTCGGCAATGCCCAGCACCGGGCCGAGCAGGTAGTCGGAGAGCAGGCTGACGTCGAGGCGCGCCACCGGGTCAACGTGTGGCACGAGTTCAGGCTTGATGGTCAGCTTGAACCAGCGCCCGGGAAGATAGAGTCCGAACTCCGTGGGCTTAGCCGGGTGCACTGCGGATACGGCGGATTCGACAGCGAAACATTCGCCGACGCACTCCAGGAAGTCGGCTTCGGTCAGGCCGTTCAAATCCTTGACCACGCGGTTGTAGTCCATGATCTTCATCTGGTGATGGGGAAAGATCACTGCCAGAAAATAGTCGGCGGCCGAGCCCGAGGCGCCGGTTTTGCGCCTTGCCGCGGCGACGCGCGATGCAGCGGCGGAACGGTGATGGCCGTCGGCGATGTAGAGCGCAGGCAT
>JAYUFR010000090.1:0-5923 GCA_043738625.1 Sterolibacteriaceae bacterium | reverse complement strand
CACACCGAGTTTCAATGTGGCGCGATACGACTTGTTTGCATCCAGCAATTCACCGGCAAATTTGGTGGCTTCGCCCAGACAAAGTGGCAGAAGCCCCGTCGCCAGCGGGTCAAGGGTCCCGGTATGGCCAGCCTTGGCGGCATTGAACAGCCGCCGCACTTTTTGCAAAGCAGTGTTGGAACTCAAACCCGTGGGTTTGTCGAGTAACAGCACGCCGTCGATGCGGCGGCTCGGCGGACGACGTGGCGCGTTCAATCCTGTTGATCGGGTTCGCGCTTGTCCGACTCAAGTTGGTCCGACGCTACCGCTTGATCGATCAGCTGCGACAAATGCGTGCCACGCTCGACCGACGCATCGAAAACGAAATGTAATTCGGGCGTGTGGTGGATGCGCACGCGACGGCCAAGTTCACGTCGCAGAAAGCCGGCACTGCGCTTCAAGCCACGTTCGATTTCGGCGCGCTGTTCGGCCTCCGCCAGCGTGGTGTAAAACACTTTGGCATGGGCGTAGTCGGGCGTGATTTCGACATCGGTCAGCGTCACCAGACTTACTCGCGGATCCTTGAGTTCCAGCCGGATCAACTCGGCCAGTTCGCGGCGAATCTGTTCAACGATGCGATCAGTTCTGGAAAAAGATTTCACTGGCGTAAGTCGAGAGCAGCGAGTAATGGCATTTGCGCTCGGCGCTCAACGCTGCGCCGGGTTACAGCGACCGCGCCACTTCCTGCATTTCAAAGACTTCAAGCTGATCCCCGACCAGAATGTCGTTGAAGCCCTTCAGCGACAAGCCGCACTCGAAGCTACCTTTGACTTCTTTCACATCGTCCTTGAAACGCTTGAGTGAATCCAGCTCGCCGCTGTGGACTACGACGTTGTTGCGCAGCACACGAACGCTGGCACCACGCTTGACCACGCCCTCGAGCACCATGCAACCTGCCACGGTACCGATCTTGGAAATGACGAATACCTGACGTATTTCGACCAAGCCTGTGACCTGTTCGCGCTTTTCCGGCGACAGCATGCCGGACAACGCCGCCTTCACTTCATCCACTGCGTCATAGATGATATTGTAGTAGCGAATGTCGACACCAAAGCTCTCGGCAGCCTTGCGCGCGCCGGCATCGGCACGGGTGTTAAAGCCGATGATGACCGCCTTCGAAGCGGAGGCGAGATTCACGTCCGACTCGCTGATCGCACCCACGGCGCCGTGGATGATATTGACCTTGACCTCGGCGGTGGACAACTTGTTGAGCGCCTGCACCAGGGCTTCCTGCGAGCCCTGCACATCCGCCTTGACGATCAGCGGCAGTTGCCTGGCTTCGACTTCGCCCATGTTTTCGAAGATATTTTCAAGCTTGGCAGCCTGCGCCTTGGCCAGCTTGACATCGCGGAACTTGCCCTGCCGGAACAGGGCGATTTCACGCGCCTTGCGTTCGTCGCCGAGCACCATGGCTTCGTCGCCGGCGGACGGCACATCGGTGAGGCCTTGTATTTCAACCGGAATCGAAGGACCCGCTTCTTCAACGGATTTGCCGTTCTCATCGAGCATGGCGCGCACGCGACCGAATGCTGCGCCGACCAGCAAAGCGTCACCTCGGCGCAGGGTACCGGACTGCACCAGGATCGTGGCCACCGGGCCCTTGCCCTTGTCAAGCCGCGCCTCAATGACCAGGCCCTTGGCCGACGTATTTCTCGGCGCCTTGAGTTCCATGACTTCGGCTTGCAGCAACAGATTTTCAAGCAGCTCATCGATGCCCTGCCCGGTCTTGGCAGACACGGCGAGGAATGGTGAATCGCCACCGTATTCCTCGGGTACCACGCCTTCGGCAACCAATTCCTGTTTGACGCGGTCAGCGTTGGCATCCGGCTTGTCGATCTTGTTGATGGCAACGACCAGCGGCACGTTGGCGGCCTTGGCGTGATGAATGGCTTCCTTGGTCTGCGGCATGACGCCATCGTCGGCTGCCACCACCAGAATCACAATATCGGTGGCCTTGGCGCCACGGGCACGCATTGCGGTAAAAGCCTCATGGCCCGGCGTATCGAGAAAGGTCACCATACCGCGCGGAGTCTCGACGTGATAAGCGCCGATGTGCTGGGTAATGCCGCCGGCTTCGCCATGGGCGACGCGCGATTTGCGAATGTAATCGAGCAGCGAGGTCTTGCCGTGGTCAACGTGGCCCATCACGGTCACCACCGGCGCACGCGGCATCAGCACCACATCTTCATGATGCTCGACATGATCAAGGAAGGCATCCGGATCATCCAGTTTGGCGGCAAACGCCTTGTGGCCAAGTTCCTCGACGATGATCATCGCCGTTTCCTGGTCGAGCACCTGATTGATGGTCACCATGGTGCCCATCTTCATCAGTGTCTTGATCACCTCGGCCGCTTTCACGGCCATCTTGTGGGCGAGCTCTGCAACAGTAATGGTCTCCGGCACATGCACTTCGCGAACCACCGCCTCCACCACTTGCGGAGCGGCCTGTCCATCGTCATTGCCATGACCATGCCGACCATGCCGGCCTTGCTTCGGACCGCCACGCCAGCCACCGGCACCACCACCTGCATCGCCGCGGGTCTTGATCGTCCGCCTTTTGGCGGCCTCATCCTTCCATGTGCTGACACCCTTTTTCTCGGGTTTTTTCTCGCTCGCGGGCTTGCCTGCGGGCTTGTGCAAGGTGCCGCTGACACCAGCTTCCGCCTTCTTGGCGGGCGCACCTGCTGCCTTGGCCGGTTCAACAATTTTCGGCGCCAGCGCCGCCTGTTGCAGCGCGAGGCGTTTTTCTGCCTCTTCACGCACTCTAACTTCACGCTCCTGCTTTTCCTTGACCTCTGCCGCCTGGATCGTTGCCAATCTGCCGTGGCGCTGGGCTTCCGCCGCCCTTATCGCCACCTGCTCCGCATTAACGACCGACGCCCGCACCATTCTCGGCGCAGAAACCGACGGCACTGGCAAAACTACCGGCTCAAGCGCAACTACGGGTTCGGGTTCGGGTTCAGGCTCTGGTTCCGGCTCCGGCTCCGGAATAATTTCAGGCACCAGCTCTACCAGCGGAACAGGCTCCGTTATGAGCACCGGTTCCACCACTGGCACAGGTTCCATTTCAGCAACAGGAGCGGCAGCGTCTTCTGTCGCCAACTCAGCAGGATCACGTTTGACGAAGACCCGCTTCTTGCGCACCTCGACCTGAATCGTGCGCGCCTTGCCGGTCGCGTCGGCAGCCTTGATTTCCGTCGTCTTCTTGCGCGTCAGGGTAATCTTGGATTTTGGCGCGGCTTCGCCATGAGACTTGCGCAGATATTCGAGCAGGCGACTCTTGTCCTGCTCAGTCAGCGTGTCTTCGGATTCCTGCTTGCTGACACCCGCTTTTGCCAGCTGCTCAAGCAGCATCGTGGCGGGCATTTTCAGCTCCGCGGCAAATTGGGCAACGTTCATCTGTGCCATGGTCGCTCCCTATGCTTCATCCGCAAACCAATGGGCGCGGGCGTTCGTAATCAACTGCGTGGCGCGCTCTGCAGCAACGCCGGTCATTTCCACCAGCTCGTCCACCGCCAGGTCGGCGAGGTCGTCGCGGGTCGTAATTTTTTGCCGGGCCAGTTTCGCTGCGAGAGACTTGTCCATGCCTTCTAGACCGAGCAATTCTTCCTCGACGTTTTCAAGCTGCTCTTCGTCGACGATCGCCTCGGTCAGCAAGACATTGCGGGCCCGTTCGCGCAGCTCGTTAACGGTGGCCTCATCAAAAGCTTCGATCTCAAGCATCTCGGCCAGCGGCACGTAGGCAATTTCCTCCAACGTGGAGAAACCTTCCTGAATCAATATATCGGCCACTTCCTGATCAACGTCGAGCTTTTCCATGAACAGGCTGCGAATCGAAGACGACTCGGTTTCCTGCTTCTCCTGTGACTCCTCAACCGTCATCAGGTTGATGGTCCAGCCGGTCAATTCGGATGCCAGACGCACGTTCTGGCCGCCGCGACCAATGGCGATGGCCAGGTTGGCCTCATCGACCACGACGTCCATGGCGTGCCGTTCCTCGTCCACCACGATGGAGGAGACCTCTGCCGGCGCCAGCGCGCCGATCACAAACTGGGCAGGGTCTGCCGACCACAGAATGATGTCCACTCGTTCGCCGGCCAATTCGTTGGTTACCGCCGTCACGCGCGAGCCACGCATGCCGACGCAGGTGCCGATCGGATCGACACGTGGATCATTTGACTTGACGGCGATCTTGGCCCGAATGCCGGGGTCGCGCGCCGCCGACTTGATCTCCAGCAGACCTTCCTCGATCTCCGGCACTTCCAATTCGAACAGCTTCATGATGAATTCCGGCGCGGTGCGCGACAGAATGAGTTGCGGGCCGCGGGCGGAACGATCAATTTTCATCAGCCAGGCACGCACTCGATCACCCGGCCGCAGATTTTCCTTGGGAATCATCTGGTCGCGCGGCAGCAATGCTTCGATGCGGCCGGCTTCAATGATGGCGCTGCCGCGTTCCATGCGTTTCAGCGTACCCGTCACCAGATGTTCCTTGCGTTCAAGGAAGTCGTTCAGGATCTGCTCGCGCTCGGCATCGCGGATCTTTTGCAGGATGACCTGCTTCGCCGCCTGGGCACCGATACGGCCGAAATCGACAGGCTCCAGCGCCTCTTCGATGTAGTCGTCAACCGACATGTCGGGAATCTGCTTCTGCGCGTCGGTCAGCCCGACCTGCTGCTCCGCATTCTCGACCATGTCATCGGCCACGACCAGCCAACGGCGAAAGGCCTCGAAAGTGCCGGTCTGCCTGTCCATCTCGACACGCACATCAGCTTCTTCGTGGGTGCGTTTCTTGGTGGCGGAAGCCAGGGCAAGTTCAAGCGCCCCAAAGACGATGTCTTTGTTAACGTTCTTCTCTCGCGCCAGGGCGTCTACCAACAATAGCAATTCGCGGCTCATAGCTTCCTCCTGCAATCCATATTCAGAATCGGGGCACCAACCGGGCCTTGTCGATTCCCTCAATCCCAAACTCATGTTCAATCTCGCCAACCTTCACCACCACCCGACCCTCACGCAGCCCGACAATGGTGCCGCTGAAGTTGCGTTGATTGGCAACCGGCAGGCGCAATTTGATTTGCACCTCCTGGCCGGCAAAACGTTCAAAGTCGGCAGCTTTTTTCAAGGCGCGATCAAGACCGGGCGAGGAAACCTCAAGGCGGTCGTAATCGACGTTCTCAACGATAAAGAGGCGGGTCAGGTGATTGCTGACCGATGCGCAATCCTCGACAGCAATGCCTTCCGGCTTGTCGATGAAGATTCGCAGCAAACGGCCACGTGGACTCGTCTCGACATCAACGAGCTCGTAACCCATGCCTGCGACAGTTTGCTCAATCAGTTCGCTAACTTGCATATCCGCCGCCACAAATAAAAAATGGGCGCAATGCCCATTCTTTCTCTTTGTCCCGAGAACGGTACCCAAAAAATAACCGGCGAATTATAGCAGCGGGGAGCCTCTCAGTGCAATCAACTTGTAGAGTTATCAGGGATTTGTGCAGGGTTTAGTGCGGCCATCAAGGCCTTGATTTCGACTTCCGAAAGCTCGCGAAATTGCCCCCGTTTCAACTGGGGTGGCAACTGCACCGGCCCATAACGCACCCGCATCAACCGGCTTACAGTGACGCCTACCGCCTCGAACATCCGCCGCACTTCGCGATTGCGTCCTTCGCTCAGGGTCACGTGATACCAGTGGTTGGCACCCTCGCCGCCGGATTGCTCGATTTGATTGAAGCGTGCTGGTCCGTCGCCAAGTTCGATGCCTTCCTGCAACTGCACCAATGCCTCGTCACTCACCACGCCGAGCACCCGCACCGCGTATTCGCGCTCAAGTTCATAACGCGGATGCATCAGCCGGTTTGCGAGTTCGCCGCTGCTGGTGACCAGCAGC
>JAYUFR010000089.1:0-5936 GCA_043738625.1 Sterolibacteriaceae bacterium | reverse complement strand
GTGCCGCGGGCGTTGCCGCAGGCTATTCGGGCACGCTGCTGTCCAGCGCATTGCAGAACGCGTGGGTGTTGGGCGGCTTTGCACTGGTATTCGTGGTGATGTCACTGTCGATGTTCGGCTTCTATGAACTGCAACTGCCGGGCGCGCTGCAAACACGGCTCTCATCAAACGCCAACCGGCAGGGCGGATCACTGCACGCCATCGCCATGATGGGCGCACTGTCGGCGCTGATAGTCGGCCCCTGCGTTGCCGCGCCGCTGGCCGGCGCACTGCTCTATATCGCGCAAACCGGCAATGCAGTACTGGGCGGTACGGCCTTGTTTGCGCTGGCTTTGGGCATGGGCGTACCTCTGCTCGCAGTCGGCATGTTCTCGCGTTCACTGCTGCCCACGCCCGGACCGTGGATGGAGGCAGTGAAAAAATTTTTCGGCGTGCTGCTGCTGGCCACCGCGTTGTGGCTGGTGAGCCCGGTGATCCCGGCGTGGGCACTGATGCTGGGCTGGGCGGCACTGTTGATTCTGCCCGCGATCTATCTGCATGCACTCGACCCGCTGCCGCCGCACGCGCATGGCTGGCAGCGTTTCTGGAAGGGCATCGGCGTGGCGATGTTGTTGGCCGGCGCCGCGATGCTGCTCGGCAGCCTGGGCGGCGCACGCGATCCATTGCAGCCGCTGGATTTTCTCAAGCGGACGGCAACTCCCGATTCCCACGCTGCGCGTTTTGTGCCGGTGCGCACGCTGGCAGAACTTGACGCACAACTGGAGCACACCAGCAAGCCGGTGCTGCTGGATTTCTACGCCGATTGGTGCGTCTCCTGCAAGGAAATGGAACGCGACACCTTCAGCGATTCGCGCGTCTCGAAAAAGCTCGACAAGCTTTTGTTGTTGCAAGTCGATGTCACTGCCAATACCCAAGCAGACAAGGCACTGCTGCAACGCTTCGGTCTGTTTGGGCCGCCGGGCATCCTGTTCTTCGATGTACGCGGAACCGAAATACCGGACTCCCGCGTCATCGGATATGAGACGCCCGCCAGCTTCCTCTCACTGCTCGACCGAATCGCTTCCTGAGTCGCCGGGAGCGCATCATCCGGGCTTCGCACGCGTCTTCTGCCAGCTTCTCCACGCTTCCCACGCAAGGCCCGACCGCCTGAAAAACAAGCGGACATCAAATGCTTTTCGCCCGGACCGGAAAATAGCGACTGGCTGGACTTGACCTTCAGATCGGTGATTTCAACGCCTTCACACCTGCGCGAGATCTACGCCGACACAAAAAATCTGCGCGACGTTGCACTCAGGCAGTCGGAATTATGGGACGCAGTAAAAGAGACTTCCCCTAGCCTGCCGACCAAAGGAGCTATTTCCAAAACATCTTCAATCCATAAAATGGAAACTGATTCGTGCCCCGAACGTCTTAACTCAGGACAGACTTCGTGGGATGCGACAACTGGTTCGGCTATTGCGGCAAACCAGGGTTTTGGTCTTCCATGGAGTTGTCTTTGACTGATTTATCAGACCTCGTCACAGTTGCAGAAGTCGTGCAGGCTCCTGCCGGTCAGCAGCGGCGAGCGCCGATTCGTTGTCTGTGGTTGGCCCGAGAAATGCCCTATCCGGTCAACAGCGGGGATCGTGCCTATACGGGAAATCTTGCCGCAGCGCTTTCAAACGCTGGCGTGGAGTTGCACTATGTCGGACTGGCCGCCGCGGTAGGCGCTCAAGCACCCACCGAGTGGCCAATACGCTGGATCCCCGTGGCCGGTACCCGGAAACCCTATGCCCTCGCGCTGTTCAGCAGGCAGCCGTTCGTATCGGCGGCGCACGCCACGTCACGCCACCGCCGGCGTCTGGCAGCGCTGCTCAAGCAGCGATGGGATGCCATCGTTCTGGACAACTACGGCTCGGGGTGGGCGCTGGGAGCGGTTTGCAGATCAATCGGTGGCGCCGCGCAGCGGCCGGTGCTGGTGCACATCGCGCATAACCACGAGGAGTCCCTCTCGCATTCGCTGTACCGTGCCTATCAAGGGTCACTGTTGAAGCGGCTGGCGCTGTACCAGAACCATATCAAAATTCTCCGTCTGGAACGGGCGCTGGTCCGCAAGGCGGATCTCGTGACCGCCATCACCGAGGAAGATCGGCGCGCATTTTCCCGCTTGGCGCCCAAGCAACGGTTTCTCGTGCTGCCACCGGGTTTTTCTGGGTGGGTTGCACCACCGCGTGTGATCGGCGCGGACACGCCGAGAAGTGTCGTTTTGATCGGTTCCTTCCGTTGGGTGGTGAAAATGGAAAATTTGCGCCGGGTTATTCGCGTCATGGACCCCATCTTTTACCAAAATGGCATCACCCTGAATGTGGTCGGCGATGTGCCTGAACGACTGCTCGATGAGCTTCGCCCCATTGCTCGTGCATCGTGCTTCCACGGCTTCGTGGCCGATGTGGTGCCCTACCTGCAATCAGCGCGCACGGCGCTTGTTCCAGAAGTGATCGGCGGTGGTTTCAAGCTCAAGCTGCTCGATTACATTTTCGGGCGCGTTCCCGTCGCCACCATTGCTGTAGCGGCCGCGGGCCTGCCCGCAGAAATTCAGGCGAACATGCTGAGCGAGGGGAGCCTGGAAGAGCTGGCGCGGGAGGTCGTCGCGAATATCGACAACCTGCCGCTGCTGAATCGCATGCAGCAACGTGCCTTCGAAGGCGCCGCGAGCCTGTTTGATTGGCGCGATCGCGGCCGGGCGCTGCAGTGTGCCATCCGCGACATCACCGAGGCCCGCAGCGCTACGGTGAATGCCACAGCGCCATTGCCGGACAGGAGCCCGGCATGATCTCAATGGTGGTGCCGACGCGCAACCGGGCGCATACACTACGCCTGGTGGGCGCCAGCTATTTCGAACAGGCGCTGGTCACGGAACTCATTTTCGTGGATGACGCCGGCGATGATGACACCGAATCGGTTGTCGCTGGCATCGCGTCGGCTTATCCTGGAAAGACGGTCCACGTCATTCGCAACAAGGAGCGCCTTGGCGCCTCGCGCTCGCGCAACATCGGCGTGGCATGTTGTTCAAACGCGTTCGTGTTGTTTTGCGACGACGACGAATATCTGGAGCCGGGTTACGCGACCGTCTGTCTGCGCAAATTGATCGAGCACAATGCCGGTGCGGTTTCTGGTCGGCGCATTTATATGCGTACGGGTGAAACCCGCGAAAAGGCCATGCGGCGTTTTGGCGTCGGCATGCGGCACTCCAAGCCGTTTCGTCCCTTGCTGTGCGAGTACGTCAATGGTGCGATCTTCTCTGGCGATATCTGCCTGCCGATAACCAACGCCGTCATCCTGACGCGGCGCAGTCTTGTTGAGCAGTACCCCTTCGACGGATTCTATTCACGTGGCAACGGCTATCGTGAAGAGACTGATTTTCAGATGAACCTGTTCGTCAACGGCCACGCGATCTACGCGACCAACGCGTGTCACAGCCTGCATTTGCCACTGGCTCAGGTCAGGCAGGGTGGCCAGCGCACCGCCATGCTCAAGCGCATCTACTGGTCGGTGTACTACACCCGCTATTTCTTCGGCAAGTATTACCCCCGCTATGCGGCGCGCCTGGACCTCGCGGCACCACGCTGGCTGGCGCTGACGGCGTTTGCAATCTTCGCGGTTTATCGCGAACTTGTGCGCCCACCCCTCTACCGCATCGCGATCTGGATGATGGCCCGGCGCGCGCAATTGCGTAACGCCGCGTCCAATTAACACAGCGTCAGGTGACCAAGATGAAATCCAATCGTTGTTCATACCCAGCACAGGCCACCAGGTATGAGCGCAATTCAGTAGTTGCCGACAGCCCTTGTGTCGATGTGATCATCCTTTCGTGGAATCGCGTCGACGACACCATCGCGGCGATCGCCAGCGCCGATGCGCAAGTGGGCGTAACCAAGCGGATACTCATCGTCGACCAGGGCAGCGATCCCTACAACATCGGCAGGCTGCAGGCGTTCCTCGAGCATGTTCCGTGCGCGCATCTGAAAGTGCTCGAGGCAAACTCGGGAGTGGCGGGCGGGCGCAACATCGCCACGGCAATGGGAACCGCGCCCTACATTGTCTCACTTGACAATGATGCGGTTTTTGCCGATCCGCACATGTTGGCGCGCGCCGTCGCCTATCTCGACGGACACCCACATCTGTGCGCGATCGGATTTCGCATCACCAACTACTTTACCGGCGAGAACGACCATACCTCCTGGGATTACCCGGGCCACTACACACCTGAACAATTTTTTCCCACAACGCGTTTTATCGGCGCCGGTCATGCCATGCGCCGCCAGGTATTCGAGACGGTGGGCGGCTATGACGCCCGCCTGTTTTTCTGCGGAGAAGAACTCGATTTGTGCTATCGCATGCTCAACACCGGATTCAGGATTGAATATGTTCCACGAATAGAGATTCTGCACAAGGTATCGCCACAACATCGCGTGTTCTGGGGACGCGGCCGATTCTTCTTCACGGTGCGGAACAATCTCTACATGTCTTACAAGTTCGGCATGGGGTTGCCACGGTTGCTGGTGGCGGCGAACGCATTCGTCCTGAAAGGTGTGCGCAACCACATCGGCCGCGATACCTTTGGTGCGATACGCGCGGCGATCGCCATGTGCCACGCCTTCCGGCATTCGTCCGAGGACAAGCACCTTTATCAACTGAGCCAGGAAACCCGGAAATACATCGAGATCTGCGAGCCATGGCGGCGAGAAAGCATTCTCAGGAAGGTCCTCCGTCAATTTCAGTCTTTGCCCAATCAGGCATGATCTGGTTGTTGACATGTTCACGCGCGAACAATTTTGCCAAATTCCCTGATCGTCGGTTGCATGAACAGCCAGACAAGGAGCGCGTAGGTTGTCGCTCCCGTAGACACCCGCACGGCCACTCTGGCAAAGACATTCAGATCGGCAACCATCTGCGCCACCGTCACCGCCACAACGCCACAAGCGATGGCCCACAGTAGAGGCCGCGCAAGAATTTTCAGGTAGACCGGAATCTTCAGATCGATCAGTTGACACGTCGTGTGCACGGAAAAACCCCAGATGCAATAACTCCTCACCACGACCGCGGCGGCAATGATCACAATCCCGTAATTGATTGCTATAAGAACCACCACCACATTCGCCACCGCCTGCATCAGTTGATACCTTGACCACAGCCTGGCCTGACCGAGGCTGCGGATCAAGGTGGCCTGCAAGGTTCCGATTGCGGCCAAGGCACCGAGCAGCAGGAACCATTGATACACCTGGACGGATTCGCCCCATTTGATACCAAACACCAGCGGTATGAAGTCCGCAGCGTTGATAAACAACAGGACAACCAAGGGGAAAATCAGGAATCCGATCATGCTCACCGCCCGGAGATAGGCGTCCCTCACTCGCGTCAGGTCGTGCTGGATGGTGGCAAACGCCGGCAAGGTAACATTCGCCACGGCACCCACCAGCGTTTCGATCACTATGTCGTTGAGCCGTCTACCAAAACCGTAAACACCAAGCGCGTGGGAACTCAGGCGCGTACCAACCATGAAACGGTCGAAATAGAGATTTACCGTCTCGATCAGTTGCCACAACAGGACATGCGGGGAGTAGTGGCGCAATACTTTGAGGTCAACCCAGTGGAAGCGAAAACCCGGCTTCCAGCCACAGCGCGCCAAGCTCAGAAAAAACAATGTCGCGCTGCCGGCAACCTGAGCGATCGCCAGTCCCAGGATGTCCCACCCATGGAGCAGCAGGTAGATCGAGAGGCCGCATCCGGTAAGCGAGGCAAGCACCGAAATTTGCGCAATCGCATCGAAACGCAGACTGCGATATTGCATCGCTACAGGCATGGCAACCACCGTATCAAACATCAGCTTCAGGGACAGGATGGTCATGCAGATCGCCACATTACCTCGCCCGGCGATTTTCCAGATGCCCAGCGCG
>JAYUFR010000088.1:0-1873 GCA_043738625.1 Sterolibacteriaceae bacterium | reverse complement strand
TAACATCGAAGGAAAAGTCGTCGTTATCACCGGCGCGAGCAGCGGGCTGGGCGCGGCGGCCGCGCGGCATCTTTCCGCCCTGGGCGCAAGTGTTGTGCTGGGTGCACGCCGCGTCGAACGCATTCTGTCGTTGGCAAAAGAGCTGGCCGGCAGTGGCGCCAAGGCACTCGCCATCGCTACAGACGTCACCCGCTACGACCAGGTCAAGGGTTTGGTCGACGCAGCGGTTCAGGCATACGGACGTGTCGATGTCATGATCAACAACGCCGGGCTGATGCCGCACTCGCCTCTCGAACGCCTCAAGATCGACGACTGGGACCGTACAATCGACGTGAATATCAAGGGCGTGCTGTATGGCATCGCCGCGGTGCTGCCCTACATGAAGCAACAGCAGAGCGGGCACATCATCAATGTCTCTTCCGTGGCCGGCCACAAGGTCACCCCCGGCGGCGCGGTCTATGCGGCGACCAAGCATGCGGTACGCGCGCTGTCCGAAGGGCTGCGCCTGGAAGTGAAGCCCTACAACATCCGCACGACAGTCATTTCGCCGGGCGCGGTGGCCACGGAACTGCCCGACTCCGTTACCGAGCCGGACATCGCCGAGAATATCCACAAGTTTTATGAAACGTTCGCCATCCCTGCCGACGCATTCGCACGGGCAGTCGCCTTTGCCATGAGTCAGCCGGACGACGTGGACATCAACGAGATCCTGTTCCGGCCCACGCGCCAGGAACTTTAAACATTGAGGCGCCGCCAATGCAGTCGCCGACTGCGTGCATCGAAGCCCGTAACCCACTGGCAGGGTTGTTATTCAGTCAGTTACAGCGCAGAATGCACTACGACTTTTTAGGTCATTCATTGTTTGGCATTGCGTTTGGTTGCATTGGACAATCCGCGCGATTGCTAACCGTACCGTCAAGCAGGAAATTGATTCATCAGGAAGGGAACGATGGCAAACAAGTTGGGGGGGGTGACCGCATCGTCATTGCGAGAAATCGCGCAAGCGCGGCTTGTCGCGAACCCGTCGACCGAATTTGCAGAGTTGTCGGTTGAGCAGCTTTTGCATGAACTTCGGGTAAGGCAGACTGAACGGGAAATCCTGGACCAGGAGTTGCGCGACAGCGAGGCTATCCATCGCGCGATCCTGGACTCGTTTACCCCCGAAATTGCGCTGCTGGACCGGGAGGGGGTCATTGTCACTGTCAACCAAGCCTGGCGGTTTTTCGCGTTAGAAAATGGGCTGGAGCGCGGCATTCCAGTTCAAGGCAGCAACGTCGGCGACAATTACTTTGCCGCCTGTCAACAGCGCATCTCTTTTGCGGCGGATGGCGCGGTAGACGTCCGTGACGAAATCCAGCACGTGCTGGATGGCCGCTCGCCCAGCTTTACGCTCGAATATCCCTGCCATTCACCGCAGCAAGAGCGGTGGTTCACCCTGCGCGTCACGCCTCTGGGCCGGGAACCTGGGGGCGTAACGGTGACGCATACCAACATCACCCAACGCAAGCAGGGCGAGCAGGCCCTGCTTGCCAGCGCGGCGCAACTGCGTTCATTCGTGCAGCAGGCTCCGACGGCCATCGCCATGGTCGACCGAAACTTGATTTACCGCGCGGCCAGCCAGCGGTGGACGCGTAGTTTTGGCGCAGGCCACAGCGATATCGTCGGACTCAACCTTAACGATGTGCTCACCGATATGCCGGACCGGTGGCAAGAGGTCATGGGCAAGGCCCTGGCGGGTGAAGCCCAATTCTGCGCCGAAGACCTGTGGCTGCGAGCGGATGGGAGCAGGGTCTGGCTGCGCTGGCGCGTGGATCCCCGGCGGGATGCCGCGGGGAACATCGGCGGCCTCATGTTTATGGCGGAGGACATCACT
>JAYUFR010000087.1:0-5966 GCA_043738625.1 Sterolibacteriaceae bacterium | reverse complement strand
AAGCCACGCCTCTTCAGGCATAAGGGAAAAATCATGGCATCAGGCATCAAGGACAAGGTCGCCATCATCGGCATGGGTTGCTCGCGGTTCGGCGAGCGTTGGGACTGCGGCACTGCCGAGCTGCAAGCCGAGGCATTCGAGGAAGCACTCAAGGACGCCGGCATCGAGCGCAAACAGATCGACGCGGTGTGGACCGGCTCCGGGCTTGACGCGGTTAACACCGGCAATTCCGCCATCCCCACCGCGATGGCGTTGCGCCTCGACGGCATTCCGGTCAGCCGCATGGAGAACATGTGTGCTACCGGCACCGAGACGCTGCGCGGCGCGGCCTACGCCGTGGCTTCGGGCGCAGCCGATATCGCACTGGCCATCGGCGCGGAAAAGCTCAAGGACACTGGCTACGGCGGCTTGCCGATTCCCTACAAAGGCACCTTCAACGACCTGTGGTTGCCGCTTGGTTCGGCGCCTGCCGGCTTTGCCCAACTCGCCGCCGGCTATCGCGCCAAGTACGGTTTTTCGAAGGAAGAACTGAAACGCGCGCTGGCCCACGTCTCGTGGAAAAGCCACGAGAACGGTGTGCTCAGCCCCAAGGCGCACTTGCGCAAGCAGGTCACCATGGAGCAGATCATCAACGCGCCGATGATCGCCGATCCGCTTGGGTTATTCGATTGTTGCGGCGTCAGCGATGGCGCAGCAGCGGCCATTGTCACGACGCCTGAAATCGCGCGCGCGTTGGGCAAGAAGGATCTGGTCACCATCAAGGCACTCCAGCTCGCCATCGGTTCCGGTGTGGAATCCACCACCGACCAGTGGGATGGCAGCTACGTGCGCACCACCCGCACCGCTGCCAAACGTGCCTATGCCGAAGCCGGCATCACCGACCCGCGCAAGCAACTCAGCCTGATGGAAGTGCACGACTGCTTCTCGATCACCGAGCTGGTAACGATGGAAGACCTGTTCATCTCACCCGATGGCGGTGCCGTCCGTGACGAGCTCGACGGATTTTTCGACCGCAGCGGCGGCGGCGTGCCCTGCCAGGTGGATGGCGGCCTCAAGTGCTTTGGCCACCCCATCGCGGCATCGGGTCTGCGCATGGCCTACGAGGTGTACACCCAGTTGCTCGGTCGTGCCGGTGAGCGCCAGTTGTCGAACCCGACCATCGGCCTGACCCACAACCTGGGCGGCGTGCCGTATCTGGGCATCGCGGCGATTTCGATTCTCGGCTTGCTGAGCTAGCAGGATGGGCATGCCCCAGAAGCTCACCGAGGAGTGCCTGGCCGGCGTCGTTGCGCCCAACGAAACCACCTTTATCCCGGGCTCGGCCGGCGCCCCGCTGGCCTTCATTGACGACCTGCTGCGCAAGCCGGAATGCAGCCGCAACGCACACTTATTGACCAGCTTCATTCCCGGCATCAACACGCTGGAGATGGACAAACTCGATCCGAGCGCGCGCCTCACCTGCATGTTTACCCAGCCGGGTTTTACCCGTGCCCAACGCGACGGCCGCTTCCGCGGGCTGCCGGTGAGTTACGCCGGATTTGTGAGCTACCTGCGGGATAGCGTGGATATCGGCCTGACCGTGGTTCAACTGTCTGCACCCGATGCGAACGGCCAGTGTTCGCTCGGTCCGGCGGTGGAGTTCATGCCGGTCGCGTTGCAAAAAAGCCGCCGCGTGCTCGGCCTGATCAACAAGCGCACGCCGCGTATTCCGGGCGCCGTCTCGGTGCCTTACGACAAACTCGACTACGTCTGTGAAGTGGATACGCCGCTGCCGGAATACAACGTCAGCGGCGACGATATCACCCAGGCCATCGCGCGCAATATTGCACAACTGATCCCTGACGGCGCCGCTTTCCAGATCGGCCTGGGTAAGGTCCCGGCGGCATTGTCGACCTTGCTCTGTGATCGCAAGAATTTGCGTCTCCACTCCGGCATGCTTTCCGACGGCATGATCGAACTGGCGGAAGCCGGCGCACTGGACCCCAACTTTGCACCGACCACCTGCGTGCTGGTTGGCACCAACAAGTTTTATCGCTGGGCGGCGGACTACGATGGACTGCGCATCCTTGGCTGCGATTTCACCCACGACCCGCGCACGCTGCTGGGTCTGGACGGATTCATCGCCGTCAATTCGGCGCTGGAAGTCGACCTGTTCGGCCAGTGCAATCTTGAGTTCGTCGACGGCCGTGCCGTCAGCGGCGCCGGCGGCGCGCCCGACTTCGCGCGCTGTGCGCGGCTGTCGCGCGGCGGCCGCAGCATCGTCGCCCTGAACGCCAGCTACAGCAAGGGATCACGCATCCTGCCCTGCCTGACGGAAAAGGCCATCACCAGCCTGCCCCGTGTCGACGTTGATGCCATCATCACCGAACACGGCATCGCCCATTTGACCGGAGCGAGCGTGCATGAACGTGCGCAGGCGATCATTTCCGTTGCCGCGCCCGAGTTTCGCGAAGAGCTGCAACGCGCCTGGAGTACCATTGCCGCACGACTGTAGGCGCGTGGCTAAAGATTTCAACCCGATAAACCCAACAAACTCAATCACTGGAGATCAAGGAAATGTCACGTCTTCTTGAAGGAAAAGTAGTCATCGTCACCGGCGCCGGCAATGGCGTAGGCAAAGGCATTGCGCTGGAAGCGGCGCGTCAGGGCGCGAAGGTCATTGTCAATGATCTGGGCGTTGCCATTGACGGCAGTGGCGCCAACGCGGGACCGGCCCAAACCGTGGTGAATGAGATCAAGGCTGCCGGCGGTGACGCCGCTGCCAACACCGACAGCGTGGCCGAATTCAAATCTGCCGAGAAAATGGTGCAGCAGGCAATGGATCTGTGGGGCCGCATCGACAGCGTGGTAAACAACGCCGGCAATATGCGCGACGTGATCTTCCACAAGATGACCGAAGATGATTTCGACGCCGTGATCAAGGTTCACCTCAAGGGCAGCTGGAACACGTCGCGCGCCGCAGCGCCGCATCTCAAGGCCCAGGCCAGTGGTTCCTTCGTGCATATGACCTCCTCCGCCGGACTGATTGGCAACGTCGGCCAGGCCAACTACATCGCTGCCAAGATGGGCATCGTCGGGCTGTCCAAGTCCATCGCCCTGGACATGGAAAAGTTCGGCGTGCGTTCCAACTGCATCGCACCTTTCGCTTTCACCCGCCTGGTGGATTCCATTCCCCGTGACACGCCCGAGGGCGAAGAACGCTATCGCGTCAATTCGCGCATGGAAGCCAACAAGATCGCGCCGTTCACCTGTGCCTTGCTGACCGACGGCGCCAAAAGCGTAAGCGGCCAGATCTTCGGCGTGCGCAATAACGAAATCTATCTGTTCTCGCAGCCGCGCCCGATCCGCACCGCCCACAACGGTGAAGGCTGGACCGTCGAGACCTGCGTCGAACGCGCCATCCCGATGCTGCAGGGTTCCTTCTTCCCGCTGGACAAGTCACGCGACGTGTTCACCTGGGATCCGGTTTGATTCGGCATGGCCAATGCGTCGGGCAGCGGCAAAGAACCAGCGAGACCGCAAGCCCGGTGCCGTGATCGGAAAGCAATGCCCGCGCATCGGTCATCGGTTGAAGAAAACTGGGATCAGCGGCTCGGGTTTCTGATGCACGATGTGTCGCGGTTCCGGCGCATCGTTTTCGACGACTTCATGCAACCCCTCGGCGTGACCCGCTCGCAGTGGTGGGTTCTGGCCTACCTGTCACGTCACGACAGGATGATTCAAAGCGACCTTGCCGACATCCTTGATCTGGGCAAGGCTGCGCTTGGCGGCTTGATTGATCGGCTCGAATTGTCAGGCTTCATCGAACGGCAACTCGACAAAACCGATCGGCGCGTAAAGCGCATCCATCTCACTGTGACCGGCAACCAGATGGTCGAAGAGATGCAGCAAAAGTGCCACGCAATGAGCGAGCGCATTCTGGACGGACTGGATGTGGATCAACGCTTTGCGCTGGGCAACATGCTGGCCCGGGTGAAGAAGAACCTGCTTTTGATCAAGCGCGAAGCGAGCATTGCCTAGGGCGGTACATAGCCAAGCGAACATGGAAACTCGACATCCTGCCTTTCCCGGAGCCGGTCATCTTGGCGACAACCTGGCCCGTGCGGTTCAAGCCACTCTCGACACATGGCGCGAAGACGCAACCTGTCGCCGACTTTGGGCACGTGATGCAAGCGTATGGACCGGTGGCGATGAAGCACACTGGCTGAATTGGCTGGACGCGATTGACAACAGCCGTACCACAGCAGTTGATCTCAACGCATTCGGCGCAGGCCTGCGCCAGGAGTGCGTGACCCATGCACTGCTGATCGGCATGGGTGGCTCCAGCCTGGGGCCGGAAGTGCTGCTGCAAGTGTTCGGCACACAGCACGGGGCACCGCGTTTGCTGGTGCTGGACTCAACCGACCCGGCACAAATTGCCGCCTGCGAAGCGCAACTCGATTTCGAACACACAATTTTCATCGTCGCAAGCAAATCCGGCAGCACGCTGGAACCGGACATTCTCTGTCGTTACTTTCTCGATCGCGCCAAAAACAAACTTGGCGTGAAGGCCGGTTCGCACTTCGTCGCAATCACCGATCCGGGCTCGCAGCTCCAAGCCTATGCCACAGAAAATGGGTTCCGCCGCGTCTTCAAGGGCGACCCGAACATCGGTGGACGCTACTCGGTGCTGTCCAACTTTGGCATGGTGCCCGCTGCTGTGATGGGCCTGAATGTAGCCACACTGCTTGCCCATGCCGAACGCATGGTGCAGCAATGCGGGCCGGACATTGCGCCGGAACAAAATCCCGGTGTACTGCTCGGTGCAGTGCTCGGCACCGCGGCGAAACTGGGCCGCGACAAACTCACAATTCTCGCCGCAGGAGCGCTGGCCCCGTTTGGTGCATGGATCGAACAACTGGTGGCCGAGTCCACTGGCAAACATGGTTACGGCATCGTGCCAATTGATGCAGAATCCATCGGATCCCCCTCGGTCTATGGCGATGATCGTTTGTTCATTCATCTTCAAATCGATGGCGACCACCAATACGACGAATCTGTCGCGGCACTCATCACATCCGGACAGCCGGTAGTGACCCTGACGGTTGCCGAAGTTGGCCAACTCGGCCAGGAATTTTTCCGCTGGGAAATGGCGACGGCGGTCGCTGGAGCGATCATGGGCGTTCATCCTTTTGATCAGCCCGATGTCGAAGCCGCCAAGATACAAACCAAAGCCATCATCGCTGCCTACGAACAGGGCAAGCCCTTGCCGCAGCCCGTCGCGCTGCTCGAGCACGCTCACTTGCGCTTGTATGCCGATGCTGGCAATGCACAGCGACTACAGGCCAATGGTGCCGGCAGCACTGCAAGCAGCGTGGTGAGAGCGCTGCTGGCCCAGTTGCAGGCCGGCGACTACTTTGCACTGCTCGCTTATCTGAACATGAACGCCGCGAATGTTGATGTGCTGCAAACGATTCGTACCCGGGTGCGCGACACACGCCGGACTGCAACCTGTCTCGGTTTCGGGCCGCGCTTCCTGCACTCCACAGGCCAGCTCTACAAGGGGGGGGCCAATAACGGCGTATTCCTGCAAATCACCTGCGACGACGCCAGCGATATCGCCGTACCCGGCCGCGCTTACAGCTTCGGCGTGGTCAAATCGGCGCAGGCCAGTGGTGATTTGGCGGTGCTCACGGAGCGTGGTCGCCGCGTGTTGCGCGTGCATCTCGGCACTGATGTGGCGCTAGGATTGAGAGAACTGCAAATGGCGTTCGACGCCGCCTGATCAGTTCAGGAAATCAAAGGCTTTTCCTGTCGTCGCTGAATGATCGGACATGCTGTCATCGCCGATCAGACCGACCACGCGCGTCAGTTTTTTCTTGACGACTTCCATCTGCTCGACCAACCCGATGGCGAATTCACCAAGCAGGGGATCATCCGACTTCAACAGCTCGCGCAACGGGGCGAGTGCCAGGTCGACGGATTTC
>JAYUFR010000086.1:0-1893 GCA_043738625.1 Sterolibacteriaceae bacterium | reverse complement strand
TGTCGGCAGTTTCGCCTTTGCCGCTTTCGCCATCGCGCTCGCTTACTACATCGTCGGCCATGCCGCCAAGCCGGAGGATCCCGCAGCCGTCAATGCGCGCATCCAGCCCGTTGCCAAGCTTGAGATTGCCGCCGCCGGGGCTGCCCAGGCTGGAGCCCGTACTGGCGAACAATTGTTCCAGTCAGCTTGCACCGCGTGCCATTCCACCGGCGCCGCCGGTGCCCCCAAGGTTGGCGACAAGGCTGCCTGGGCACCGCGCATCGCGCAGGGTCTGAAAGGCTTGGTCGCATCGGCCACCAAGGGCAAGAACGCAATGCCGCCCAAGGGGGGTGTCGGTGATGCGACGGAAGCTGAGCTGACGCGCGCGATTGTGTACATGACCAACAAGTCGGGGGCAAGCTTTCCTGAGCCGAAGTAATCGTTCCGGAACACTGCTGACAGGGCAGCTCAGGCTGCCCTGTTTGTTTTCAGGCTTGGTGTTTTATGTATTGCCCAGCAAGGCCTTGAAGCGGGCGAACTTTTCCCGCCCGGCCTGCTTGTCTGAAGGCGCCTCAGTCTGACCGCCGCCACGCTTGAGATCGTCGCCGAGTTCGGCGATGAAGCGTGAAGGTTCGCACGCACGCCATTCCTTGCCGGCTTTCCGCTTCATCGCGTAGCTGATGTGCAGACTATGGCGGGCGCGCGTGATGCCGACGTACATCAGGCGTCGCTCTTCTTCCAGCCGGCTGCTTTCGGTCGATTCACGGTGCGGCAGAATTCCTTCTTCGACTCCGACCAAGAACACGTGGCGGAACTCCAGCCCCTTCGCGGCATGCAGTGTGGACAGTTGCAGCGCATCGGCGCTGCGGTCGTTCTTGTCGAGCATGGTGATGAGCGCGACGGTCTGGGTCAATTCCAGCAGATTCTTGCCGTCCTCCTCGCCCTTGCGCGAGAGCCATTCGACAAAGTCGCGCACGTTGCTCCATTTGGATTCCGCTTCGCGCGGATCCAAAGTCTCAAACAGCCAGGCCTCGTAGCCGATGGCCAGCAGCAAATCCTCCAGCAACTGACGCGCCGGTTCGCGTGGCGCACGCAACTCCAGACGGTTGATAAACTGGCCGAACTCGCGCACCGCCGCCAATTGTTTGGCATTGACGTGCTGCTCGGCGCCAGCTTCGAAAGCGGCGGTAAACAGGCTGGCGTGGCGCTGCCCGGCATAGGCACCCAGTGCTTCCAGCGTGGCGCTGCCGATGCCGCGCTTGGGCGTAGTGACGGCGCGGATGAAGGCCGGATCATCATCCGGATTGGCGACCAGGCGCAGATAGCTGGTGATGTCCTTGATCTCGGCCTTCTCGAAAAACGATTGCCCACCCGAGAGCGCATAGGGAATGTTCTGCTCGCGCAGGTGCTGTTCGAAGGCGCGCGCCTGATGATTGCCGCGATACAGGATGGCGTAGTCGGACCACTTGCCACGATGCTCGAAGCGATGCGCCGTCAGCCGTGCCACCACCCACTCGGCCTCATGCGCGCTATCGCGGCAGGTCTGGACATGGATCGCGTCGCCGTGGCCAAGATCCGACCACAAACGCTTTTCGAACAGCTTGGGATTGTGGGCGATCAACGCGTTGGCGGCCTTGAGGATGCGCGTGGTGGAACGATAGTTCTGTTCCAGCTTGATCACCTGCAGTTGCGGAAAATCCTCGCGCAACAATTTGATGTTCTCCAGGTCGGCGCCACGCCAGGCGTAAATCGACTGGTCGTCATCGCCCACCGCGGTGAACGCGGCGCGTGGCCCGGCCAGCAACTTCATCAGCGTGTATTGGCAGCGGTTGGTATCTTGATACTCGTCCACCAGCAAATGACGGATCCGCCCCTGCCAGCGGGCGAGGGCTTCTGCTTCAACTTCAAGAAGCT
>JAYUFR010000085.1:0-1895 GCA_043738625.1 Sterolibacteriaceae bacterium | reverse complement strand
GCAGATGCACAGAGACGCCAGCCTCCGATAAGCGCGTTGCAAAGGCCTCGCCTTCATCCCGCAATACGTCATATTCAGCGGTTGCGATCCAGGCAGGCGGGGCGCCCTTCAAATCTGTTGCGCGCAGTGGAGCGATGCGCGGATCGCGCATCAAGTGCTCCGCAGCATAGTGGCCAAAAAACCATTGCATGTCTCTCCGAGTCAGAGGGTAATCCGATCCGTAGGAACGATAACTCGACGTATCCGTGTCGCAATCTGTGACGGGATAAAACAGCAACTGCAATGCAAGCTTCATTTCGTTCTTCAGAGCAAGCGCTGCAACCGCGGCAAGGTTGGCACCAGCGCTGTCACCTGCCACGACGATGGGCACTGTTCCTCCCGCCAAGTCAGCGCAATGTGCTGCGCTCCAACGAATGGCATCTTCAACATCGTGAAGGCCGGCCGGGAAAGGATGTTCCGGTGCCAGACGATAATCGACCATCAGCAGCGCGCAGCCGCTGCGTACTGCCAGCACACGGGCCATTGCGTCGAAGTCGTCCGGCGTGCCGACCACCCACCCGCCGCCGTGCAGATAAATAATGAGGCCTGATTCAGGATCAACGGTTCTATACAGTCGACCGGGAACCGAGCCGTCGCGGGTTGCAATGGATACCTCACTTGTCGCACCTACGGCAGGGCCGCTGCCAAGCGCCTTACGCCCAGCGGCAACCAGAGCGCGTGCATCCTCCGGTGTGCCATCGGACAACTGAGGGCGCCCGGCTTGGCGAATCGCGTCGATCATGGTCTTGACGACCGGATGCAAGGCCATTACTCAATCTCCAACTTGACCAATTGATGAACCCGCAGAGGCGACTGAAAGCCGGAAGCCGCTGTATCCTTCACTGGCGACCTCATCGCATTTCGCGCGGTATACGCCAACGCCGCCGATGTAGGGCATGAATACGCGTGGCTTGCCCGGAATGTTCGCACCGACATACCAGGATGCTCCTCTGGGCAACAAGGTCTTGTCAGCCACTTCGTTGACGTGGGCAACCCAGTCTTCCTGCGCCTTCTCCTCGGCTTCGATGCGCGTGATGCCTTTGTCGCCTAGGTGGGCCAGGCAGTCGGCGATCCATTCGACGTGTTGCTCTATCGAGACGACCACGTTGCTCAATACCGAGGGACTGCCCGGGCCGGTGATCATGAACATATTTGGTAGTCCGGCCGTCATCAGCCCCAGGTAGGTGCGAGGCCCATGGTCCCAGAGTCGGCGCAAGGAAATACCGTTCGTCGTACGTATGTCGATAGCCAGCAGGGCGCCGGTCATGGCGTCGAAGCCGGTGGCGAGCACTAAGGCGTCCAGCTTGTATTGCTCATTTTCTGTGCGCACCCCGTGGGCCGTGATCTCCAAAATCGGCGCTCGCTTGACGTCCACGAGAGTTACGTTCTCGCGGTTGAAGGTTTCGAAATACTGCGTGTCTACGCAAACCCGTTTGGTGCCGATGAAAAAAGTGGGGATTAGCTGTTCGGCCACTTCGGGGTCCCGGACACGCTGCCGAATCTTCCCACGCACGAAATCGGCAACGACTCGATTGGAGGCTTCGTTGATAACCACGTCGTTGTAAGCCCGTAGGAAACCAGCGCCTCCCACTTCCCACCGCTTCTGCAGGGTTTGCTCCCGCTCTTGGGGTTCGTCTGCAAGCACCGACTTGTCAGGGACACCGAAACCCGCAACGCCTGCCGGCGATGCGCGAGCCTTCTTGCGCAGTTGCGGGTAGTCGTTCTTGATTTTCTGCACGTGATCAGGCTCCAGCGGTGCGTTGTGCGCCGGAATACTGTAATTGGCGGTTCGCTGGAAAACATACAGATGCGCAGCCTGTTTGGCGATTTCCGGAATTGCCTGAATAGCCGATGAT
>JAYUFR010000084.1:0-6040 GCA_043738625.1 Sterolibacteriaceae bacterium | reverse complement strand
TCAGCCGCCATGGCGGCGACGAATTCGTTGTGCTGCTGGCCGAAGTCAACGAAGTGCAGGACGCTGTTCTCACTGCTGAAAAGTTGATAGAGACCATGGCCGAGCCCTACGTCATCAACGGACATCAACTCCACGTCACCTTGAGCATCGGCATCAGTATCTACCCTGACGACGGCAAGAATGTCGAAGGTGTGTTCGGCAATGCCGACACCGCGATGTATCAAGCCAAGAGAAACGGGCGCAACAAATACCAGGTATTTACGCCGGACATGAACGTTCGTGCCGTCGCGCGGCAATCCATCAAGCAGGCGCTGCACCATGCGCTCGACCAGAGCGAGTTTGTATTGCATTACCAGCCCAAGGTCAATCTGCTGACTGGCGCCATTACAGGGGCCGAAGCCCTTGTCCGCCTGCAGCAACCCGATCATCGGCTGGTCGGTCCGGAACAGTTTGTGGGCATTGCCGAAGAATGCGGCCTGATTCTGCCAATCGGGAGCTGGGTACTACGCGAAGCATGTCGCCAGACCCAAGCCTGGTTGCAAACTGGCCTCAACCTTGGTCAGATTGCGGTCAATGTCTCGGCCAAGGAGTTTTACTGCAAGGATTTTGTCGCCGGGGTCCGTGCCATCCTCGGCGACACCGGCCTGGACCCGCGCCACCTCGAATTTGAACTGACCGAAAGTGGGCTCATGCAGGACACGGATCAGACGACGGCGATCCTGCACGCGCTCAAGGACCTCGGAATACAGATTGCCGTCGATGACTTTGGCACCGGCTATTCCAGTCTGAGCTATCTGCGGAGTTTTCCGATCGATACGCTCAAGATCGACCAGTCGTTCGTCCACGACATCGGCGGCGCTACCGAGGAAGCCGTTATCGTCACCGCCATTATTGCGATCGGCAAGAGTCTCAAACAGCGGGTGGTGGCTGAGGGTATTGAAACGCGACAACAGCTCGCCTTCCTGCAAGCCCATTCCTGCATCGAAGGACAGGGTTACTACTTCAGCCGCCCCTTGGCTGCGGAAAAATTCGCCACCTTGCTGGCAACCGACCCACATTGGCGGCCCCTTGCTTAGATCGGCAAGGCATCGGGTCCGCGTGGTAAGATCAGCGCCATAAATTCAAGGCAAAGGGTCGCGAGTTCGAATCGCGCCGCCCCGCGCAATTTCCCATCGTTTTTTCCGGACTAACCGCGACCGTTATTCGCCGTCATGCGCATACTGCTGAGCAACGACGACGGATATTTTGCACCCGGTCTTGAGGCACTTGCCAGGGCGATTTCCGGTCTGGCGGAAATCGAAGTCGTCGCGCCGCAGCGGGATCGCACCGGCGCCAGCAATTCCCTGACCCTTGATCGGCCCTTGTCGTTGCGTACTGCCCCCAATGGTTTCCACTTCGTGGACGGCACACCGACCGATTGTGTGCATCTGGCTGTCACAGGGATGCTCAAAGAAAAGCCTGACATGGTGCTCTCGGGCATCAACTTCGGCGCCAACATGGGCGACGATACGATTTACTCCGGTACCGTGGCAGCAGCAACAGAGGGGTATTTACTCGGTGTGCCTTCCATTGCCTTTTCCCTGGTGACCAAGTCGGGCAAGCATTTCGACACTGCCGCGCGCATTGCCTGCGAGCTGGTAGAGCGGTTTCAGGCAGGTGGTTTCGATGGGCCGGTGCTGCTGAATGTGAATGTGCCGGATGTGCCTTATGGCGAACTCAAGGGCGTGCGGGCGACGCGCCTGGGCCGTCGCCACAAGGCTGAGCCGGTGATGCCACAGGTCAGTCCGCGTGGTGACACGGTGTATTGGGTTGGCCCCGCCGGCCAGGCTGCTGACGCCGGGGAGGGCACTGACTTTCACGCGATCGCGAACGGTTATGTCTCGATCACACCCTTGCAGATCGACTTGACCTACGCGGCCCAGGTTCCCGTATTGAAAGACTGGCTGCAGCGATGAACTCTGCCTTGCATGGCGTCGGCATGACCTCGCAGCGTACGCGTGAGCGCATGATCGAGCGCCTGCGTGAGCAGGGTATTCGCGACGAGAAAGTGCTGGCAGCGATGGCGGCAATTCCGCGTCATATTTTCGTCGAGCAGGCACTGGCGCAACGTGCTTATGAAGACACGGCACTGCCGCTGGGATTTTCGCAGACGATTTCGCAACCCTACGTGGTTGCGCGGATGATCGAACTGCTGAGGGCCGGCCGCGAACTGGGCAAGACACTGGAGGTCGGCACCGGCTGCGGCTATCAGGCGGCGGTGCTGGCCAAGCTGACGCGAGAAGTATTCACGGTGGAACGGATCGCGCCACTACTAGACCGTGCCCGCGAAAATTTGCGTCAGTTGCGACTGTTCAATGTTCGCATCAAATACGCGGATGGCAATCTGGGGCTGCCCGAGGCGGCGCCATTTGATACCATTATTCTGGCGGCAGCAGCGGCAAGTGTGCCGAAAACGCTGCTCGACCAATTGGCCCAGGGAGGGCGGCTGATTCTGCCGTTGGGCAAAAGTGATCAGGTCTTGCTGCTCATCGAACGAGGACCCGATGGTCTGGTCGAAACAAAATTCGATGCGGTGCGTTTCGTGCCGCTGTTGGCTGGAGTCGAATGAGTTCTCGCGTCATTACATCTGTCCTCATCACGGCCCTGCTGCTGGCTGCGTGCGCCAACAGACCCCCGGCACCGTTGATCGAGCGTTCACCTGTCGTTCGCGAAAAGCCGGTCGGCGCTGCGCCGGCGGCAGATGAGGTTCGCCCCGGTTTCTATACAGTGAAGAAAGGCGACACGCTGTATAGCATCGCGCTGGAGCATGGCCAGGATTACAAGGACATCTCCGCCTGGAATAGTCTCGACAATCCCAACCTGATCAAAATTGGCCAGCAATTGCGCGTAGAACCGGCGGAAGGCGCGCCAGTGGCGGAAACCCGGCCTGTCAGTGCGCCGCCCGAGGTGGAAAGCCGACCGCTGTCGGCTACCAGTAAAAGCAGCACTGCCACTAACAGTAGCGCCAGCATCAATACGGAAACATACAAGCGTGAGCCGAAGGCGGGGACTCAGCCCTATTCGGACCAGGCATGGGCACAGCAGTCGGAGTCGCCACCAGCAACGATCAAGCCTGCCCTGCCTGTTGCACCACCTGAGCCGAGCACGCCACCTTCCGCCGAGACTACAGTGACGCCGCCTGCGGGGAACAACGATTCGATCGACTGGTCCTGGCCAGTGTCAGGAAAAGTCATTTTGCCCTACGCTGAAGGCACCAACAAAGGCATCGACATTTCCGCCAAGAGCGGACAGCCTGTACTCGCAGCCGCCGCGGGCAAGGTGACACTGGTCAGCAGTGCCTTGCGCGGTTACGGCAATCTGGTGGTCGTCAAACACAACACGACCTATCTTTCCGTCTATGCCCACAACAGCAAGATACTGGTCAAGGAAGGCGACAGCGTAACCAAGGGTCAGCAAATTGCCGAGGTCGGCAGTTCGGATTCGGACCAGCCGCAGTTGCACTTCGAAATCCGGCGCCAGGGCAAACCGGTTGACCCCGCGCAATTTCTGCCCAAACACTAAGGACGTTCGGTGAGCGAAGAGTCAGCGCCTGACGAAGATAAAGAGGGTCTCCCTCCGTCCGTAATCGATGATCCGGCCCAAAACGCCGGGTCCGATTTCCTCGATGACATCACCCAACTCTATCTCAACGAGATTGGCGCCAGTCCGCTGCTGACTGCCGCCGAAGAATTGATGCTCTCGCGGGCAACGGTCGCTGGCGACTTTGCCGCACGCCAGCGCATGATCGAATCAAATTTGCGGCTGGTGGTCAGCATCGCCAGGCACTACCAGAACCGCGGCGTTGCCTTCGATGACTTGATCGAAGAGGGCAACCTGGGCCTGATACATGCCCTGGAAAAATTCGATCCGGAGCGCGGTTTTCGTTTTTCCACTTACGCCACCTGGTGGATCAGGCAGAACGTGGAGCGTGCGATCATGAATCAGGCGCGCACCATACGCTTGCCGGTGCACGTGATCAAGGAACTCAATCTTGTGCTGCGTACCCTGCGGCAGCTTGAGTCCGGCGCCGAGAGTGTGCATGCTGGTGCGGAAGAGGTTGCCCACTTGCTCGACAAGCCGGTCGAAGAAGTTCGCCACATTCTCACGCTATCGGAACGCACCACGTCGCTTGATATGCCGCTCGGTGTCGATCCCGATCTTTCGCTGGCCGACATCATCGCCGACGAGCACGAATCCGGCCCCGAAGCGCAATTGGCACACCAGGAAATTGAACTGCGCATGGTTGACTGGATGGCCGATCTCGGCGGGCGTCAGCGCGAGGTCGTCGAGCGGCGCTATGGACTCAATGGCCGTGATGCAGCAACGCTGGAAGTCATTGCCGCCGATCTCGGCGTCACGCGCGAGCGTGTGCGGCAGATTCAGATCGAGGCCTTGAAGAGCCTGCGCCGCAAGTTGGCGCGGGATGGGGTGTGGCGGGATTCGGTGTTTTGATCAGGCCTTTTGTTTGTCGTCCTCGCGCACCCGTCCGGGTGTCTCCCTCGACAGCGGGGACCCAGTGTCGTTTTGTGTTTATCCCCTCGAAGCACATTCCAACTAGTATTTGAATAATAACGTCCGCGCCGGGAATTCGCCCCGGCAGGCGAGATACTTTCTTGCTGCGCGGCAAGAAAGTATCCAAAGAATCGCGCCCCGCCGCCCCGGCCCTATCGGGCTTCCCTCACTCCAGACCGCCCAACCGGCCGGCTTCTAAACTCGCCTTCGGCTCAAACAACGAAGCCGGACTTCCCCGGTCGGACAGTCCGGAGCTCCGCGGGTCCGAGGGGGATGGGCGCTGTGCGATAGACATTGTCATATCGAATAGATATGCTGCTTGAAATCAAATCGAGCCAGACCTCTTTAGTTACATCGAATTGGAGAGCCCCAATGTCAGACTTCACGCGTCGCGTTGCCCAGACGGTAGGCAAGCACTTCGTAACGCTCTCCTGCATTCAATACCCCCCAGCAGATTCACCGTCTAAGGTGCTGGTGTTCTCCGGGTTCATGGTTGATGTGTCTGGAGAATGGTTCTATGTCACAGCGGGTCACATCCTTCGTAAGATTCGCACGGCTCTCTCATCGGGTTCATCGTTCGACATATGGCGCCTTGATGACCAAACAGCCGGCAATCGCTTTAATGGAAAGGCGGTGCCTTATGACTTTGTTTCTGAAGACTGGCTTGTACTCGAAGATGCGAGTACGGGATTAGATTACGCTGCTGTTCATCTTAGCGATTTCTACCGTCGCCAACTGGAAGTGGGAGGGGTAACAGCGATCGCAAGAAAAGCATGGAGTGATCACGTCACTGAGTACGATCACTGGGTTCTATTTGGCATACCGTCGGAAACCATCGAGTATGACGGCGAGACGGTCATTACTGGCCGCGTAGTGATGTTGCCGCTGGTTCCAGCCGATGAGCCAACTCTTGCTGGCCATAAGGCGAATAATCAGTTCTACGCAAAGCCGATTGATGGTTCTGCTCAGATATTCGAGGATGCGGACGGTATGAGTGGAGGGCCGGTGTTCATACTGAAAAAGGTCAAGGAGCAATGGTTATACGGTGTGATCGGCGTGCAAAGTGCATGGTATCCACCAAGTAGAACGTTCGCGATCTGCCCTTTCTCATCGTTTGGCTTGGCACTCGAACAGCTTGTCGCTGAAACACCCGCAATTCAAGCTCAATCGCTAGACGCATCGAATGCGGCCTAACTCAAACTTTGCGCCAATCAATCTGTGGTTTTTGTTTGTCTAGGCAAGTAATTCATCGGCCAGTGAAATCAACGCGCGCCCATCCCCCTCGGACCCGCCGAGTGGAGGACTGTCCGACCGGGGAAGTCCGGCTTCGTTGTCTGAGCCGAAGGCGAGTTTAGAAGCCGGCCGGTTGGATAGTCCGGAGCAAGGGAAGCCCGTCAGGGCCGGGGCGGCGCACCCGTCCGGGTGTCTCCATCGAGGGCGTGCTTGTTTGCTTACTTTATTGCACGAGCAATAGAGTGAGTCGCCTGCC
>JAYUFR010000083.1:0-6069 GCA_043738625.1 Sterolibacteriaceae bacterium | reverse complement strand
CAACAAGCAACTGCTTGCGCCGGGTACCGTCACGCTCAGCGATCTGGAACTCAATGAAGGCAGCAGTACCTTCATGGGCATGCCGCGCAAGGCGGTGGTGGCAATGATGCAGGATCACGCGCGGAAAATTACCGTCAAATTCGAACTGGCCGGCAATCTGGACGATCCACAGTTCAAGCTGAATGAGAACCTGTCGAGCCGGCTCGGATCGTCCATCGCGTCAACCCTTGGCATTAGTTTCGAAGGCATTGCCAGAGGCGCCGGCTCGCTGGGCAGTGCCTTGAGCGGCGCAACGGAAGGCGTGGGCAAGGCGATCAAGGGATTGTTCGGCAAGTAACCGGCCGCCGATACGTCGCTATCAGCGACGAGTCTTACTTTTTCTGCGGCACCTGGACGAATACTTCGCCGTCCTTGACCAATCCCAATTCGTAACGCGCCCGCTCTTCAATCGCGTCGTAACCATTCTTGAGGTCGCGCACTTCGGCATCGAGCGCGGCGTTGCGCTGTTCAAGTTTCTGATTGATCTCGCGCTGAGCCTGCAACTGCCGATCCATATCCCACACCCGAAGCCAGCCGCCCTTGCCCAGCCACAGCGGGTACTGCAGCAGCACGATCAGGGCAACCAGCACCAGAGTGGGCCAGCGCATCGAACGACTTACTTGCGCAGGTTGTAGAAAGCGTCCCGACCCGGATAGCTGACGGAATCGCCAAGATCTTCTTCAATGCGCAATAACTGGTTGTACTTGGCGATGCGATCGGAGCGGGACAGCGAGCCGGTCTTGATCTGGCCGGCATTGAGGCCAACGGCGATGTCGGCAATGGTCGAATCTTCAGTTTCGCCGGAGCGATGCGAAATCACGTTGGTATAGCCGGCGCGCTTGGCCATTTCCACCGCAGCGAAAGTTTCGCTCAGAGTACCGATCTGGTTGATCTTGATCAGGATCGAATTGGCAATACCCCTGGCGATACCTTCCTTGAGAATTTTCGGATTGGTGACGAACAGGTCATCGCCGACGATCTGCACTTTTTTGCCCAATCTGTCGGTCAGGATCTTCCAGCCATCCCAGTCACCTTCGGCCATGCCGTCTTCAATGCTGACGATGGGGTACTTGTCGGCCAGCGTCGCCAGGTAGTCGGAAAACGCGGCGGAGGTCAGCTCCATTTTTTCCGAAGCGAGAATGTACTTGCCGTCCCTGTAGAACTCGGAACTGGCGCAATCCAGCGCCAGCACGACGTCCTGGCCCGCCGTGTAGCCGGCGGCTTCAATCGCGCGCAGGATCATTTCGATGGCCTCGTCGTTGCCCGAGACATTCGGCGCGAAGCCACCCTCGTCGCCGACTGTGGTCGGGTAACCCTTTTTGTCCACCAGTTTTTTCAGGTGATGGAACACCTCGGCGCCGCAACGCAGAGCTTCGCGAAAGCTCGTCGCCCCCACCGGCATGATCATGAATTCCTGGATGTCGAGATTGTTGTTGGCATGCGCGCCGCCATTGATGACGTTCATCATCGGCACCGGCATCTGCATCGGTCCGGAACCGCCGAAATAACGATACAGCGGCAAGCCGGCTTCCTCGGCCGCGGCCTTGGCCACCGCCATCGACACCGCCAGCATGGCATTGGCGCCGAGCCGCGACTTGTTGTCAGTGCCATCAAGATCGATCATGCACTTGTCGACGAAGGCCTGCTCTTCCGCGTCGAGACCGATGATGGTCTCGGAGATTTCGGTATTCACGTTCTCCACTGCCTGCAACACGCCCTTGCCCAGATAGCGGCCGGCGTCACCGTCGCGCAGTTCGATGGCCTCGCGCGAACCGGTAGAGGCGCCCGATGGCACGGCAGCGCGACCCATAATGCCGGACTCCAGCAGCACGTCGGCTTCCACCGTGGGATTGCCGCGCGAATCGAGAATTTCGCGGGCGATGACATCAACGATTGCGCTCATGACATGACTTTCAAAATAAGAAGTAAATTAAGATTTACCACAGAGGACGCAGAGTACACAGAGGGAATCAAAACAACTTCAGGCTTTCCTCTGTGTGCTCTGCGTCCTCTGTGGTGAAACGTTTTTGAATTATAAATCCCCGTGCTGCTTCACCAGCGCGTCAATTTCCTTCAGGGTAGCGAGCAGCGACTTCATCTGGTCGAGCGGCCAGGCATTGGGCCCGTCGGACAACGCCTGGGCGGGGTCAGGATGCGTTTCCATGAACAGGCCCGCCACACCCACCGCCACCGCCGCCCGCGCCAGCACCGGCACGAACTCGCGCTGGCCGCCGGAGCGGTCGCCCTGCCCGCCGGGCAACTGTACCGAATGCGTCGCATCGAACACCACCGGGCAATCGGTCTCACGCATGATCGCCAGCGAGCGCATGTCGGACACCAGATTGTTGTAGCCGAACGACGCACCGCGTTCGCAGACCATGATGCTGTCCGCACCGTTATTGGCTTCCCGGGCTTTTGCCACCACCTGTTTCATGTCACCAGGCGCGAGGAACTGCCCCTTCTTGATGTTCACCGGTTTGCCCGACGCAGCACAAGCCTGGATGAAATCGGTCTGGCGGCAAAGGAAGGCCGGCGTTTGCAGCACATCGACCACGGATGCGACAGCGGCGATCTCATCCTCGGCATGGATGTCGGTCAGTACCGGCACGCCAATTTTCTTTTTCACATCGGCAAGAATATCCAACCCCTGCTCCATGCCCAAACCGCGAAACGACTTTGACGAGCTGCGGTTAGCCTTATCATAGGAGGATTTGTAGATGAAGGGGATGCCCAGCTCGGCACAGATCTCCTTGAGTTGCCCGGCGGTGTCGAACGCCATCTGGCGAGACTCGACCACGCAGGGGCCGGCGATGAGGAAGAAGGGCTTATCGAGGCCGACGTCGAAACCACAGAGTTTCATTTGCTTTTCACCATATTGCGAGCCACCTCTACCATCGCATCAACTTGCCACTTGAACCGGTCCGCTTCCATCTCCTCCCGGCTGTGATAGATGAATACGCCTGCCGCTTGAAGCCATTGTGCTGGAAACCGATGCGCTTCCATCTCCTCCCGGCTGTGATAGATGAATACGCCCTTCGGCGCTCGTGTGCGGCGATTGGCAACGAGCGCCGACATCGCATCACGCTCTGCCTTGCTGGGAAGACCGTCACCCAACCTGCGCACACGACGTGACCCGACCGTACGGCCAATGGGCTGCTGATCGTCAGGTGTAACGTCATATTGCGTGGCCATGAACCTAGACTGCTCCTGTCGTCTACTTGTTGCTTGTCAGTTACTCAGAAAATAAATCGAACCTGACCCCTTTGAACTCTATTATCGGCTGTTGATCGTTAGATGTTGTCATCATGATAGCTCAAGGAAAATCGTGGTCTATCGCCCATTACTCCCGGCCACGGCGCATGCCTACGAGGTAGGTGATGAAGAGCACCACCATAAAAAAATCGATCGCGATGGCAAGTCCGACTTGATGTCCGAGGTATTGAGTCCCATAGGTGAGAACAAGGCTAATGAAGATCAGTTTGCCTAGTCCGGCGACGGTCAGAATTAGTGGGCGGACCGGCGGATGGTATGCGCCGTAGATCAGCATGGCTCCGACGAGCGCAATCAGCGCACCCCAGTTGCGCACAACGATCTCTACAAGTGGGCCCTCCATCGACGCGCCGAATGTGGAGCGGAGCGTCTCTTGCGGCGCGATCGCCGCATAGAGCATTGTGCATGTCAATACACCGGACACGATCATGATCCACTTCATGTAGGTGATAATCAAATTCATAACCCCCCCCTTGGATTTCACGCTGCCTGCCGGGACTTAAACCCCAACGCCGCATTCACATAGGCAATGAACAGCGGATGCCCGGTGCGTGGGTTGCTGGTGAACTCGGGATGGAACTGGCAACCGACAAACCACGGATGATCCGGCAGTTCCACCATCTCGCACAGGTCAGTACCCGGTGCGCGGCCGGAAACGCGCAGGCCCTTGGCTTCGAGTTGACCGAGCAGCGTGTTGTTCACTTCGTAGCGGTGGCGGTGGCGTTCGACGATCTCGGCCTTGGCGTAGATCTGTCGCGCCACGCTGCCTTCGGCCAGGTTGCAGACTTGGCCACCGAGGCGCATGGTGCCGCCGAGATCGGCGGCTTCGTCGCGTTTTTCGATGTGGCCGTCGCGCGCCAGCCACTCGGTGATCAGCCCAATCACCGGGAACGGTGTGTCCTTGACGAATTCGGTTGAATGCGCGCCGGCCATGCCGGCCACGTCGCGCGCAAATTCCACCACCGCGAGCTGCATGCCGAGGCAGATGCCGAGATAGGGCACCTTGTTTTCACGCGCGTAGCGAATCGCGGCGATCTTGCCTTCGGTGCCGCGCCGGCCGAAGCCGCCGGGTACCAGGATCGCATCCATGGTCTTGAGGATGTCACAGCCGTTTTTCTCAATCTCTTCGGAATCGAGGTAGTGCACCAACACCTTGCTGCGGGTATGGATGCCGGCGTGGATCAACGCCTCGGTGAGTGACTTGTAGGACTCGGTGAGATCCACGTACTTGCCGACGAAAGCGACATTCACTTCGTGCTGCGGATGCTCTAGCGCGTCGACCAGATTTTTCCACACCGACAGGTTGGCGGCGCGGGCGAGAATGCCCAGTTTGTGGCAGACGATCTCGTCCAGCATCTGGTCGTGCAGCATGGCCGGAATCTTGTAGATGCTCGCGGCGTCGGTCATCGAGATCACCGCCTCGGACTGGACGTTGGTGAACAACGCAATCTTGCGCCGCTCTTCGTCGGGCACCGGGCGGTCGGCGCGGCACAGCAGCACGTCGGGCTGGATGCCGATCTCGCGCAACTCCTTGACCGAGTGCTGGGTCGGTTTTGTTTTCAGCTCGCCTGCGGTCGGGATGTAAGGCAGCAGGGTGAGGTGCACGTAGCAGGCGTTGTTCCTGCCTTCTTCGAAGCCGATCTGGCGGATGGCTTCGAGGAAAGGCAGCGACTCGATGTCGCCCACCGTGCCCCCGATCTCGACGATGGCGACATCGGCACCCTCGGCGCCGCGCTTGATGTAGAGCTTGATTTCATCGGTGATGTGGGGAATCACCTGCACCGTTTTGCCGAGATATTCGCCGCGGCGTTCCTTCTTGATCACCGACTCGTAGATCTGGCCGGTGGTGAAGTTGTTGCGTTTGCCCATCTTGACGCTGGTGAAGCGCTCGTAGTGGCCAAGATCGAGATCGGTCTCGGCGCCGTCCTCGGTGACGAAGACCTCGCCATGCTGAAACGGGCTCATGGTGCCCGGGTCGACGTTGATGTAGGGATCGAGCTTGAGGTGGGTCACCTTGATGCTGCGGGATTCGAGAATCGCCCCCAGCGACGCGGCGGCGATGCCCTTGCCCAGAGAAGACACGACACCGCCAGTAACGAAGACAAATTTGGTCATGGAATTGCAGGTGCTGGAAAGCCGCATGATAGCGAAAAACCCTGCGGGCCTCAATCGCACGGCCGGTATAATTGACGATTTTTACGCCCATCCCATCATGGAAGCAGAACGCATCAACCTCATCGCCGCGCACCTTGCCGATCTTTCCCGGCGTGGAATTGATCTGCGGAGGTATCTTTGACTTCGATGACAAGACACTGAGACTGGCGGAACTCTCGCGCGAGCTGGAAAACCCGGACGTGTGGAAGGACGCGGAACGCGCGCAGGCGCTGGGCCGCGAGAAAAAGAACGTCGAAGGCGTGGTGCTCACCCTGCAAAATCTTGGGCACTCGCTGACTGACTCCGGCGAGTTGTTTGAAATGGCCCGCGATGAAGGCGATGACGACACGTTGGTGTCGATCGAGACCGACCTCGCCGCCGTGGAACAACAGGTCGCGGCGATGGAGTTCCGGCGCATGTTCTCCAACCCGGCCGACCCCAACAATTGCTTCATTGACATCCAGGCCGGCGCCGGCGGCACCGAGGCCTGCGACTGGGCCAGCATGCTGCTGCGCCAGTACCTGAAGTACTGCGAGCGCAAGGGCTTCAAGACCGAGGTGATGGAAGAAACCGCGGGCGATGTGGCCGGCATTCGCAGCGCCACGA
>JAYUFR010000082.1:0-6075 GCA_043738625.1 Sterolibacteriaceae bacterium | reverse complement strand
TGATGACGTGGAATCGCTTCAGCGCCTCGGTGTCTTTGTCGAAGTCGACAACAAACATCGTGTAGTCCTTGAATGTGGGGCTCTGCATCAGCGCCGTTTGGATCGGCTTCTGGGCCTTACAGGTCGGGCACCAGCTCGCGTGTACGGCGACAACTACTGGCTTCCCGCTCGCTGTCAGGGCGTCGAAAGCCTTGGCGTCGAACGGCTGCAGCGGGCTGGCCAGTGACAGCGCCGAAACGGCCATCAACGCCGCCAGCGCGACAATTTGCCTCGTGATCTTCATAACAGGGTCCTCGTGAGGGGAGCGCGTGCTCTACAGTATAGAGGCGCCCAGACGCCAAAACGATTCGCGGAAGCAATTGAAATAATTAAACCGGCCGGCGGAGGGTCGGTAGACTCCACGGAGAGCATTGAGCGTCGAGGACATTTATGGACCCCGTACTTGAATCCACGATCACCTGCCCGCAGTGCGGTACCGCCCGCATTGAGACGATGCCGACCGATGCCTGCCAGTTCTTTTACGAATGCACGCAGTGCAAGGCGCTGCTGCGGCCGAAGGCGGGAGACTGCTGCGTTTTTTGTTCCTATGGGTCGGTCCCCTGCCCACCCATTCAGCTCAGTCAATCGGGCGGCTGCAAGAGCTGTTGAGCCCCGCGGTCCCGCATCGCACCACGGGGGTAGAAATTCCCCTCCGCGGCCGCGAATCCGTTTGGCCCTGACGCCCCTCTTAGTCTACGAACCCGGACAATTTCGGCGCCGGGACGAGGAGTGAGAACCATGCTTTACGTCAAAAACGTGCCGACGGCGGAACGGGTGATCCGAGTGATGATGGGCGTCGCCTTGTTGGGCGGCGCCCTGGTCTGGCTGGGGGCCACGACCGAGGGCTGGGTGGTGGGTGCGATGGGCATGATGGCGGCGGTGAGCGGACTGATCGGCTGGTGCCCAATGTGCGCCATGGCGGGCCGCAAGCTCGAATCCAAACAGTAACCTTAGCCTTCCCGCATTTTTAAGCGCAGGTGACCGTCCGTGCAGCAAGAAGGCCTCATCCTGGCGGCGCAATCGGGCGACACGGTCGCCCTCAACCGCCTGCTGGCGGTGTGCCAGACCGATGCGCGACGTTACGCCCGCCGACACTGTGCCGCCAGCGACGTGGATGATGCGGTCCAGGAAGCGCTGCTGATCCTGTCGCGGAAAGTGAAGAGGCTGAAGGCTGCGGCCGCCTTCTCGGGGTGGCTGTTCACGATCGTGCGCCGGGAATGTCAGCGCTTGTCCAGGCGCATGTTTGGACAAGGTGTGTCGATCGAAGACCTGGCCGATGCGCAACTGGCGACACGCACGGATGAAGGTCTGCACCTGGATTTGATCCGAGCACTCGAGTCGCTGCCGGCCCATTACTTGGAAGTGATTCTGCTGCGCGATTTCGCCGAACTCACGATTTCCGAATTGGCTCAGAAATTGAATATGCAGGTGCCCGGCGTCAAGAGCCGCTTGCACCGCGCACGCGAGCTCGTGCGTGAGTACTTGGTCGGGTCCGTGTCCCTGGCGACTCGCGACGAATAATTGACGAACGATTATTTATTCCATCAACTAGGAGCATTTTATTCATCAACGTCGATAAATCAGACGTTCCCTAGTCGGCATTCTCGGTTTGTCGCCGGATTTATTGCCCTCTGAAACTTCAACGGCCAGCGGCACCAAGGGCTACGGACCGATCCCGTATTTCTTAGCCTGTTCTGCAATATCAGCGTGCACGGCCGTTGCCGCCGCAATGTCCGCATCGCCCCCAGCGGCATCACCCGAACGCAGCTTACACAATCCGCGTCCATAAAGCGCCCAGGCCAGTTTCGGCTGCTGCGTTAGGGCAGCATCGTAATCGGCGCGAGCTTTGGCAAGGTCACCTTGCCGGAACCGCACCAGACCGCGGCTGTCGAGCATAGCGGCGTACCCCGGGCTTGCTTTCGAGCGCAGCCTTAATGCTGCGCTGCAATCCTTGTCGGCCTTGTCCAGCTCTTTGCCCCACAGAGCTCGGGCCCAACAACGGCTATTGAGTGCATCCGACCACTTGGAGTCGTTCGGGTGATTATTGATCCACCGGTCCAACTGTTCAATTGCGGCGGTAAACTCATCCTCGCGCAAATACGCATGACCAATGTCAAAACGAATATCGGCCTCGCGCGCCACCGCCTGGTCGGCCGCCCGAAGGTCAGCAATCGCCGCCAACTTCTTCCCCTCGGCAAACTGCAGATTTGCACGGTGCAATAACACCTCGGGGTCATTGACATGCAACTTCAGCGCCTGATCCACATCCGCCAGCGCCGGCTCACGTTGCCCAATTTGCTCGTATATCTGGCTTCTTTGAAAAAAATACTTCGCCTCGTTTGGCTCCAGCTTGCAAGCGCGCGTGAGATCGGCCAGAGCGTGTTCATAGTCATGCCGCGCGGCCGAGGCCGCCCCACGCCGCGCCAGCGCCGACGCGTCCATGGGCGGCGCCTTGTCGTCGGTGCTTGCCACGGCGGCATTTGCATCTACCTTAACCGCAGCCGGCCCTGACGTAGTAGTCAGATTGAATACCGATCCGCCGCTGTAGGTGAAATACACTTTGTTCTGAGAGTTTGCCACATAAACATGGTGCGACAGGAAGAAGTCTGCGCCGATAAGCATATCGGCTTCATCGTCATTAATATCGCCAATGCGCAAATGCGTGTTGCGAATCTCCTCCTGCCCAATCTTGAAACTGGCAAACGGTGCGATCCAGGTCTTCACGGTACGACGGCCGATGCCGCGACTCTCTCCGGCGACCACCACACCCGCATCGTCTGGTCGCACGCCCGCCTTCGCGGCCGCGCGCAATGACAAGACAGAAGCGGCTGCGCCAGTATCGAACATGACCCGAATCTTGGCGCCATTCAGATAAGCGGTGCCGACATTGTGGAAGCCCGCCTGCTTCAAGCGCTCGACGTCGACGGTGGAATAGGACGCGGCAGCGTCCCAGTAGGCTAGTGAACTATTGTCACAGTCATGGGGATGTATGAGTCTAATGATGCCGTTGGCCAAATCATATTCAGCGTCCGCTATGCCCAGCATGTTCTGCCCCAGCACTCCCTCGGCGCCCTCGCCCACCTCACTACCGCCAACAATAAAATCAACGTTGGGAAATTTGCGACCCGCTAACCCAAAGTCCCTGATTTTGGTCATCGACACAACTGCAGTGCCACCAACACCGGTTACGCGCAGGCCGTAGGGCGCCGGCGCCAGCCGGAGCTTAAACTGCGCAGCGATGGGCTCCGATACCATGCTGAAAAACGCGCCGCTATCGGCAATCAAGCGGATTTCAGCACCGTTAAAGGTGGCCGCAATCACTGGCCGCAGATCGGTCATGGTCACCGGCAACTCCGTGAGAATGCCAATGGTGCAGGCACCCGCCGCGTGGGCCGCTGGTGCTCCGAGCGTCAGAACACACACTGCGAGCGTCATCCGCCACGTGCTCATGATCACAATGCCTCCGCAATAGGCGTGGTTAGATGTCAAGCTCTTTCTATTACACAGATCTTTTGACGAACGGCAAGCGATACGAAGATGACCGAGGGCAAGGCGTATTTATCCGTTACAGAGGTGACGCTGGAAGTGGCGCACGAGCGGATAGATCCAGATGCTTTTGATGGGCTGAGCGTTTCGATGCAGGGTATCGAGCTTGCCACGGCCTTGGGTGTCGCCGAGATGTTGCCAGTTGGCGGCTTTGTAGCAGGTGGCGACAAAGCGCTGCTTCTCGACGAAGGTTTCGAGCAAGAGCGGCCGATAGGCGTAGCGGGCATGCCAGTCGTCGGGCAATCGTCGGCTGATCAAGGCAAGGATGCGCGAGGCGAGGTTTTTGCAGCGGATCCACGGCAGGATCAGGAAGCGGGCGTTGTTGACGATGAGATGCAGGTTGCGTTGTCGCTGCTCGGCCGTCCAACCGATGTGCTGATCCCTGGGTTTGACCTTCCAGGCGCTCGCGCCGAAGCCGAGCGCGGCGACGATGTGGCCTGCGGCGCGCACGAAGTAGCGCAACTGCGCCCCGGGCATGAGTTGATGCCCGAGATAGTGATGGCGTTCGATATACGCGTTCCACAGCAACGAGTCGGCTTTAGTGAGTACCAGATCGACGCTGAGTGTGGCGAGTTCGATGGCCGGGATGCTCGCGGGCTCGAGGACCGCCTGCTCGATGTGCGGATAGGACCGATAGGCGAGCGGTTTGGCGTTTCTCGGTGGCGGCAAGCTGATCAGCCCATCAGCCTGCATGCGCAGCAGCGCGACGCGACAACTCATGTCTTTCAGGCCGCCGTTGTCGCGGCGCCAGCCCAGCGTTTCGCAGACTTCCCGCGACAGACGGGCACGGTTGATCTGTGGGGTTGTGAGCAACGCGCGGATCAGCTCGATCTCGATTTGCTCGAAGTGACGACCGCAGTAACGCATAGGTCAGTGCGCCTCGACCAGGCCGGCCGATTGCAGCGAGTGCAGCATTTCGACCGATTCGTACAGACGCATCCAGCCGCGCCACAGGATCAGGACGCCGGGTTCCCCGTCGCCCTTGCGCCCCAGGTGGCCGCCGAGTTTGCCGAGCATGCGCACGACCTCGCGCAGGTTGAGCGGTTGCGCGGCCGGCGGCAGCGCCTTGGTCACGCGCAGATGCAGCACTTGGATCTCCACCACCGAGAACACGTCGGTCGCCGGCAGGTTCGGGTGTGCGCGAGCCAAGAATGCCACGTGCATCAGGCGTACGCCGATGATGCTGAAGAGGGTCAAATAGCGCTTCAGGCGCTCGGCCTCCTCGAGCATGCACTCCTCGACCTTGCACCCCGATTTGAGCACCTTGTGCCAGATCTCAATGCCCCAGCGCTTCCCGTACCATTGCACCTTCTCGGCGGCGGACTCGAAGTCCTTGACGGTGAGATTCGTCAACAACACCCAACTGATCGAGTCGCTCCCCGCAGGGGGCGATGGCTCGGTTGCACCAATGACGGTCACAAGCACCGGTTCGCTCGAACCGGACGCCTTGGCGTGTGCTCCGCGTCGCTGCGGTGGCTGGATCACGACCTCGGCGACGCGCACCTCGATGCTCGCCGTACGCGCCTTGCGGCTGCCGTTGCTCGGCACCGCCACGGCGATGGATCCAAGCGTGGGGGCAACGGACAGCGCCTCAAGCATGCTGGCGCAGCCTGCGCTGTCTTCGGGCACCAGCTTGCGATCGGTGCGGGCACGGATCAGGAACTTTGCGCGCAGCTCCTGGGCCTGCGTGAGGAACTCAAAGAAGTCCGATTCCCGATCCGCTACGGTGATGACCGGCACGCCTGCGGGGGCGCGCTGCACCGTCTCGCGCAGCGCCACCAGCCACTTCGAGCTCTCCTTCTCCTCGATCGCGGTGACCTGCAGGCGCTCGATCTTCTCCTGATAGTCCTCCTCAGGGATTTCACGCCGCGCCCAGATACTCTGGCTCAAGATCCCCAGCGGCACACCCGAGGTCGTGAACGCCAGTGCGTTGTGCATGATCAGGCCCCGATCATGCGCCGCGTTACTCTTGCCGATGGGTCCCAGGCCGCGGGTCTTTACATGCGTCCCGTACGAGAAGAACACCGTATCCTGCATCACCAGCACCGGCCCGCCACAACCGGCCATGCGCGCAGCCGTCGCCTCCCGATGCGGCTTGAGAATCCCCGCCGTACTCGCCTTCGGGTTGTTGAACAGTCGATACGCCGCCTGCGTGCTCGCCCAATTGCCGCACGCTTCGTTGATCGGCGAGGACGGCGACTTAGCCAGTTGTTCCGCGGTTTTGAGCAAGCGACGGTCCAGACGTTTGTCGCACAGATCGGCACGGACAAACTCCTGCGTCACCCACTCGACCGACTCTGTGCCAGCCTCCATGATAGCCTGCACCTCCGCATCCTCGCAGCGCCGAGACTTTCCCAAGCCGTCCGCCAGTTCACGCCGCACGGCGCGGCAAAGGCCAGACTACGCAACACCAACGTCTGTGTCCAGCACTTTCTTCGAGAACATCAAAAGTCAGCGAAAATCGCTCGAGATGTGTGTAATAGAAAGGTC
>JAYUFR010000081.1:0-6108 GCA_043738625.1 Sterolibacteriaceae bacterium | reverse complement strand
CCGATATAGTGGTTCCACATGTCCAGCGAATGCTTGGAATTCCACACCAATGCATCGCGCCCGACGCGCATCGATTCGGTCTCGCAGCGGTCGTCGATCACCGGGTAGATCAGCATCTGCATAGCCAGTGCCGGCCCGCCCCGATCGCGCGCCATTTGCGCCACCGCGGCGGTGAGCGCACCACCAGCACTGCCACCGCCGATTACGATTCTTTTCGGGTCGATGCCCAATGTCGCAGCATTGGCCGCTACCCACTTGAGCGCGGCGTAGCAGTCTTCGGGAGCGGCAGGAAACGGGTGTTCCGGCGCGAGGCGATAGTCGACACCGATCGATACGGCGCCCGCTTCAGCCGACATTTTGAGACAGCGCGCATGCTCGGTTTCGAGGTCGCCGAGGATGAACGCACCCCCGTGGAAGTTGACGAAGGCCGGCCGTAAACCGGCGGCGCCCTTGGGCGTGTAGATGCGCAGCGGAATCTCCGGCGCAGCGGACGGTCCGGGTATCTTGCGTTCGCTCTGGGTGACGCGCGGATCGGCCGGTGGCCCGCCTTGCGGGGCTACCGCGGCGAACATCGCGGCGAACAGCGCCCGTGTGCCGATGGCATCGGCGACATTCACTGCCGGGAATTGCGAGGCCACTGCGTAAACTTCGGGATCGAAAATCGGTGCAACTTTCATGTGTCTCTCCTCGTTATGGATTTTTTTGTCAGTATAGCGTTGAAGCTGGCGAGGCTTGCTACTCGCTCACGCCAGCCTCGCGCAGCAGTCGTTCGCATTCATCGAGCAGACCGGGGGCCATCTCCGAAAAATGATTCGGGTCCAGCGATTCCATCATCTCGTGCGCTGTGAACAAACCGGCTTCCCGCGACAGCGTTGCTGCAATGTTGCGCGCCAAGGTATCGCTGAGGTCTGAGATCAATCGCCGCTCCTTCAATTCCCAGCGCGTCTTTGAACGCGACAGCCATTGCGACGCCAGCGTCGCACCCTGCGCCTCGGTCATCCACTGGTTGTGTTCGTAGAAGGCGGAGAGGCGCTCGGCGGCGAGGGCAAACAGCAGTGCCTTGCGTGTGGTGAGATCAAGCGGCAGCGGCGCCGGCGTTTCGTCTTTGGGTTTGAAATCGGAAACCAAGATCGTCAGAGTGGAGTGAAACGCAATGAGCCGTCAGCCAGCGTGCCATGGAACATTTCTTCGGGCCGCACCCACAGGCCCTGTGCATGCGGCCAGAGATGTTCGTACACGGTCATGGGCTCCAGTGTCTCGGAATGTTTGGCCGATCCAATCACACGATAGAGGCCACCCTTGTAATGTCGATGAGTTGCCAACTTGATGGCTTCGGCTTCAGTCATGGCGCGTTCCGTTGGCCATCAGAGTTTACCCTTGCACTTGAAGATCGCACTGGCATCGCGATGGGCGCGATCCAGCGTGCGCATTTCCGGATCATCGTCATGCAGCACGAAATAGTCGGCCGCCTGTGCCTGCATGACCAGTGCGATCGCCGCTTCGTCGGCGAGATCGAACTTTTCCGTGATCAACGTGGTGACCTCATTGAGGTAGGTCTCGTAAGTCATGGCGCTCTTCATGCGCTTCAGGTCTTGACCGGATGGATCCAGACGAACAGCACCTGCCCCTGCGAGTCGGCCAGCCGTGCCAGGTCGGCGAGGTCCATGACCAGCGACTGCACTTCCTCGAAATCCCAATCTTCCTTTTCGAACTCTTCGGTCGCGGCCAGCTCCTCGGCGATGGTCTCGAGAAACTCTTCGTCAAGGTTGGCCAGTTTTTCCGTCGCCGCGTCCGACATGCGCAACACCACCGCACCCTCGTCGTCGACATACACCGGTTCGTAAGCGCTGGCCGCCAGATCGAACTCGTCGCCGGTCAGCAGGCAGTGCAGCATGACGATCTTGCCGGTGTCGATGCCGCGCCGTTCGATGCCGCTCCATTCCTCGACGGGATGTTCGGATCCGGCGACCGCTTCGAGTTCGTCTTCGTCGGCGGCGATGATGTTGGTGAGTAGGTTCAATCTGACTCCTGATCTTGTGGATGAACCCCCTTGTCGGGAGCAGACGAATGATAGCGGCAAACCTCGCGCCCTAGCGCCGTCGTGGCTTGCGTTTTGCGGCAAGCGCCGGCTTGTGCTGCAGGCCCAGTGCCTGGCGTGAGAAACGGTCGGCTTCGGCATTGCGGTGACGTGGAATCCAGATCAGTTGCACATCATCGAAACGCCGCAGCCAATCGCGCGCGCGTGCAACGAGCGTGACCAGTCGCTCGATCTCCGTTGAGTCCGGCCCGGCCACATAGCGTAGCGCGATGTCGCTGTCGCCGCGCACCACCAGTCGTCTGGCGCCGGCACCATGGGCCAGTTCCAGCGCCGCGCAGAGCGCGTGCAGCTCGGCTTCGTTGCTGCAGCCCGAACAATCGGCCAGTTGCGATTTTTCAAAGCGCTCACCGGCCGGCGAAAGCACCAGCGCGCCGATACCGATTTTTCCCGGATTGGGCAGCGCAGCCCCATCAAACCATGCCTGCCAATAATCCGTGTTATCGATCTGCATTGCGCTCAAGCCGACTTCGCCAAGCCGCGCTCGCGCCGTCGCCACGCGATTACCGCAGGCAGGGCCAGCGCCGCCAGCAGCAGCAGCGACAACAACGCCGGCCACAGGATGGGCGGGTTCCATTCGGCGCGCAGCCGGTCACGCAGTGCCGGGTCGACGCGCTGGTACTTGAGGGTGTTGTTGCCGACCTTGGTCGGCTTGCGATTGCTCAACCACTGGTGCGCCAGCGTGTAGTCCTTGGGATGGAAGCCCCAGATCCATGGTGCGTCATGATCCAGCACGGTCAGCATGCGGTCGATGACGGCCTGACGTTGCGGCCCGTTGTCCATGGCGCGCATCTGTTCGAACAACTGGTCGTATTCGGCACTGGAATAATTGGCGGCATTCTCGCCCTGGCTTTTTACCTTGCCCTGTGGGCCATGCAGCAGAAAAAGGAAATTCTCCGGATCAGGATAATCGGCGTTCCAGCCGAAGTAGAACAGTTGCGCGTTGCCCTTGAGCAGCTTCTCCTGGAAGCGGTTGTAGTCGGTGTTGCGCGCCACCAGTTGCACGTCGATTTTCTGGAACTGCTTGTTGAGCCAGTCGATGCGCGACTTGTCGCCGGCGCCGGAAAGCGTGGTATCGAGGTTGATGACCAGCGGCTCGCCGGTCCTGGCGTCGCGACCGTTGGGATAACCGGCTTCGGCCAGCAGGCGACGCGCTTCCTCGATGCTCTTGCGTTTCGGCTTGCCATCCACCCAGTCGTACACTTGCGGATCGATGCCGGCGGCGCCTTCGCGATAGCCGAATATGCCGGGCGGAATCGGGCTCTGCGCAGCGATGCCGCGGCCATTGAGGAAAATGGAAATGAACTCCTCCTGGTCGATGGCGATGGAAATCGCCAGGCGCAACTTGCGCGCCCGCTCCGCATTTTTCACATCGGTTCCACCCAGCGTCGGATCGAGCGCATTGAAGCCCATGTACATGGTGGAGGTGGACACCGAAGTCGACAGGCGTATACCCTGCCGCGTCATGTCATCGGTCAGTGTCACGTCACCGCTGCCGGCGACCTGCACCGCCTGATCGAAGGCGTCGGACGAAATTCCCGAGGCATCGTAATAACCCTGGAGGAATTTGTTCCAGTAGGGAATCTGCTCCTTCTCGCGGGTGAACACGATTTTGTCGATAAAGGGCATGGCCTTGCCGCAATCGGCCAGCAGCCCGGCTGCGCGGTCGCCCGCCTCGCCTTCACAGGGATAGGCCTCGCCGTGGAAGTTGGGATTGCGTTCCAGCACCATGCGCGAATTCGGGTCGTTCTCGGAGAGCATGTAAGGCCCGGTGCCGATCGGATACCAGTCCAGGGTGAGGTTCTTTTCCGCCATGCCGGGCTGGTTGTAAAAACGGTCCGCCTCCCACGGGACGGGCGCAAAGAACGGCATCGTCAGCCAATAGAGAAACTGCGGATACTTGCCCTTGATGCGGATGCGGTAGCTGTGCGCATCGATGACCTCGACGCCCGACAATGGAAACTGGCGCAGGTCCAGCCAATCATTCCTGCGTTGTGGCGGGAGCGATTTTTCGTATTGGTGCAGGCGTTGCGCCAGATCGTTGAGGCCAATGATGTAGTCGCCCATCAGACCAAGGATCGGCGAATGCAAACGGGGATGGGCCAGGCGCTTGATCTCGTAGACGTAATCGTCGGCAAGCAACGCGCGCGTGGCGCGTTGCGGGAAATCGCGCAGCTCCTGTAAGCCGTTCAGGCTCGATGGTTGAGCCGCAAATGCGGGATGCGGTTGATAGCGAATATCCGGCTTGATATGCACGATGTAGTCGCTGTAGGCGATCTGCACCGCTGGTGCGCTGTCCGACAGCTGCTTGCCATGGGCATCGTAGTAGAGGGGCCGCGGCACTTCAGTTGCCGTGGCCGGGATGACCTCGTAGGGCCGCTTGAGGTAATGGTATTGCACGGGCGACTCATAAATCTGTGCGGTGAAAGCGATTTCGTTTTCACTGTAGGACTGCACCGGATCTAGATGCTTGGGCCGCTCGATAAAGGCGCTATAGAGAATATTCCTGCCGTGATCGCTCGCCGGATAGGGGTCGTTCCAGGCCCTGCCATCGAGGCGGTTGCAGGCCGCAAGCGCGATAACAAGCAGGATGAGGGGAAATCTGCGCATCGGCCGAGTTTATCCGATCCGCTATAATCCGCCGTTCATTTGAAAGGGCTAAACGATGGGCTTTCTCGCGGGCAAACGCATCCTGATCACGGGGCTGATCTCCAACCGTTCCATCGCCTACGGCATCGCCAAGGCCTGTCGTCGGGAAGGAGCCGAGCTGGCCTTCGCTTACCAGGGCGAACGTTTCAAGGAGCGCATCTCAAAGTTTGCCGAGGAATTCGGCAGCAAGCTGATCTTCCCTTGCGATGTCGCCGACGACGCACAGATCGACGCGGTCTTTTCCGAACTCGCCAAGTCCTGGGACGGCCTCGAAGGTGTGGTGCATGCCATTGCCTTCGCGCCGATGGAAGCCATCGAAGGCGACTTCCTCGACGGCATTTCGCGCGAATCCTTTCGCATCGCGCATGACATTTCCTCCTACAGTTTTCCGGCATTGGCCAAAGCCGCACGCCCCATGCTGCTCAAGGGCAACAATGCATCAGTGCTCTCGCTGTCCTATCTCGGCGCCGAACGCACCATGCCCAACTACAACACCATGGGGTTGGCCAAGGCCAGCCTTGAGGCGGCAACCCGCTACCTGGCCTTCTGCCTCGGCCCGCAAGGCATCCGCGCCAACACCATCTCCGCCGGCCCGATCAAGACCCTGGCGGCATCCGGCATCGGCAACTTCGGCAAATTGCTGGCCTACAACGCGCACCACGCGCTGCTGCGGCGCAATGTCACCATTGACGAAGTCGGCAACGCCGCCGCCTTCCTGCTCTCCGACCTGGCCAGCGCCATTACCGGCGAAATTCTCTACGTCGATGGCGGCATCAATACCACCGCCATGGGTAACGCTGATCCGCTGCCGGGCTGATAAGACGGTCGTTCGCCGCAGTCCCGCACCAGCAGAACGCGACGACTGGACAAGGGTCTGCAGCAATTTCGCACTTCTGCTACCCTTCGCTAGCTTTTGAGAGTTGCAGCTTATCGACTCCGCTACTGTTTGACAGGCGGCGTGGACATCACGATCTGCGCTCATGAATCGGTTGCAAAAATTCCGGGACGCGCCAACACTTCGGCGGCTCACCAAAAAATATAAACCACCATTAAGGACGAGGCAAAATGATTACGGCGGACGACTACAAGTTTCACGCGCGAGACCTCAAGGATCGCACCTGGACCGAAACCCTGTTCGTGATTTTTTCGGTGCCGGAAGCCAACATCAGTGCATCCACGTACGTCTTGACGCGCCCCAACCTTGGGGTGTGCCACAGCTCCATCGAAATCCACAAGGGCTTCAGTTTTCACCCGTGGCAGATCCATCATCTCGACTCGCAAATGCATCTGCCCTGCCCCGAAAACTACGCCGATTTTTCGCTCGAAAACGGTTTGACGTTCAAGGCGCATAACGCGCGCGACCT
>JAYUFR010000080.1:0-17631 GCA_043738625.1 Sterolibacteriaceae bacterium | reverse complement strand
TTCGAGTTGCTTGATCATATCCCCAAGCACATCGGGAACGCTGCCGACAATGGGCACATCTACCCGCACCCGCTTTGAAATGGATGACGGATCAATATCGATGTGAATGATCTTGCGTGGGTTTTGCGCAAAGTGCTCGGGGTTGCCGATCACGCGATCATCGAAGCGGGCACCGACGGCAAGCAGCACATCGCAATGTTGCATCGCCATGTTGGCTTCGAAGGTTCCATGCATGCCAAGCATGCCCAAATTCTGGCGGTCGGGCGCCGGATAGGCACCCAGCCCCATCAACGTTTGGGTAATTGGAAAGCCGAGCATGCGCGTCAGCTTGATCAACTGCTGGTCGGCATCAGACAATATCGTGCCGCCGCCGGAGTAAATCATCGGGCGCTTGGCTTCCAGCAGCAACTGCACCGCTTTCTTGATCTGGCCCGGGTGCCCCTTGACCACCGGGTTGTACGAGCGGATCGAGACGGTTTTAGGATAGTGGAATTCGCATAGCTGAGCCGAGACATCCTTTGGAATGTCCACCAGCACAGGTCCGGGGCGTCCCGTATTCGCCAGATAGAAGGCTTTCTTGATCGTCTCCGCCAGATCCTTCACGTCTTTGACCAGGAAGTTGTGCTTCACGCACGGACGGGTAATACCGACGGTATCGCATTCCTGAAAAGCATCCAGACCGATCGCGGCCGTCGGTACCTGGCCAGTGATCACCACCAGCGGGATGGAATCCATATGCGCGGTGGCAATGCCGGTCACGGCATTGGTGACGCCCGGGCCCGAGGTGACCAGGCAAACGCCTACCCTGTTGGATGAGCGCGAAAACGCGTCGGCCGCATGTACTGCTGCCTGTTCGTGGCGTACCAGAACATGTTTGATTGTGTCCTGCCTGAACAACGCGTCATAGATATGCAGCACCGCACCGCCAGGATAGCCGAACACATATTCGACCTTTTCTTCCTGAAGGCATCTGACTAGAATCTCCGCTCCCGTCAATTGCATCGTGTCACCACCATTTGGATCCAAAGTTTTCTAAAATCGCTGGAAAACCCAAAACCTTAGCGTCTCGCTCAGGATTGGTCAAGGTTTTTTCGGTATCCTGCGCCTCCATCATGCGCGCGGACACTCGCTGAAAGCCGGCTTTGGCTACCCGTACCGAACTTTCAAGCTTTCTGCAAGACGTTGAACGCAGGGCCTTCAAACAGGCCATGTTTGCCGTCCGTGTGGAAGAGACAGCCCTGGACATCGTCCAGGATGCGATGCTCAAGCTTTCGGAAAAATACAGCGACAAACCGCCACAAGAATTTCCGATGCTGTTTCAGCGAATCTTGCAAAACACCATCCGGGATTACTACCGCCGGCAAAAAGTCCGTTCGTTATGGACTACGCTTCTGTCATCATTGACCTCTGGCGACGACGACGAATCCGACCCGCTGGAGACGCTACAGGCACATAACAGCATCAACCCCGCCGACACCCCGCACGGGCGCCTTGAGCAGTCTCAAGTCCTTGCTATCATTGGGAAAGAAATCGAGAAGCTGCCACCACGTCAACGCGAAGCGTTCCTGATGCGTTACTGGGAAGACATGGATATCGCCGAGACTGCCTTGGCCATGGGGTGCTCGGAAGGCAGTGTCAAGACCCACTGTTCCCGCGCAACGCATGCCTTGGCAACATCGCTGAAAGCAAAAGGTATCGAACTATGAACGACCAGGAATATCGCTTCGCTTCAAAGATCCGGCGAATACTCGATCAGGATTGTGAAGACATCGAACCCCGGCTTGCGATCCGCTTGCATGACATTCGTCAGCAGGCTGTTGCTCGTCATCAAGTCAGCAGCCTGGGTTTGGCGGGAAATTTCGGGCCAATCACGACAAATTCCCTCTGGTCACACGCCCGCTCCGCGCTTGCAATTACTGCGCTGATGCTGGGCATGATCGGCACTTATTACTGGAACACTTATGAAGATGCAGATGACTATGCGGAGATCGACAGCGCCCTGCTGGCCGATGACCTCCCCGTCGCTGCCTACACCGATCAGGGTTTTCACGCATGGCTCGATCGCTCTTCATCTTCATCACAGTAGCGCTGCTGCTGATATCGCGCTCCTACGCCGGAGTACCCACTGCCCAGCCAACGTGGTCTGAGTTGAACCCGCAGCAGCAGCAAGCGCTCGCGCCGCTTGCCGGCGAATGGGGTGCGATGGAAAACTTCCGGCGCAAGAAATGGCTCGTTATTGCAGATCACTATCCGACCATGAAGCCCGAAGAACAGCAGCGCGTGCAGCGGAACATGAAAGACTGGGCGGCTCTGACCCCTGAAGAACGACGCGTTGCCCGTGAAAAATACATGGCACTGCGACGTGCTCCGCCCGAAAAGCGCGACGCCGTCAAACAAAAATGGCAGGAGTACGACAAGCTTCCCGATGGCGAAAAGCTCAAGCTGAAACAGGCGGCACGCAAGCGCAAGATCACCGACCCAGCCAGCAAGTCACGGCCGCTACCCCTTCAACCGAAGCCCGCCACTCCGATCAGTCCCGCGCCAAATACACTTGCCGCGCCGGCAACGCCATAGCAGCGCGTGAATAGTGTTCTCCCCGGCATTCGTCGCAGACTTGCCAGCATGCTGTATGAAGCATTGCTGCAAATTGGCGTATTAGCGGCAACATTTCTGTTGCCCTACCTACCACTCGCGGTCATCTGGCATGTCGTTCTGCCGGGTCCGGTATTGTTCGCACATGTATTTGCAGTTCTGGCGCTTTACTTCCTCTGGTACTGGCGCCATAGTGGGCAAACGCTGGCCATGCAGACATGGAAACTGAAGCTGGTATCAGTAGATGGATCAGCGCCAGCCTGGAACCAGCTATGGCTGCGTTATTTGCTTACGTGGCCGAGTCTGCTGCTTTACGGCGTGGGCGTGATCTGGGCAATTTTCGACCGCGACGGTCAATTCCTGCACGACCGCCTGGCCGGTACCCGCATCATTTCGGTCTAATCAACGCCGTTCAACCCACCACAGCATTCCCGCCGCGCCGACCAGGAACATTGCGCTCGGCGTGATTGCCGACCAGAACGGCGTCCAGCTGTTAATGACGCCAAGATTCGAAAACAAGCTGTTCAGCAGGTGGAAACCAATGCCGAGCATGATGCCGGTGAACACCTTGACACTGGTCGAACCCATGCGACTTTGCAAATAGGCAAATGGCAGGGCCAAAATCATCATCACCAGCGCGGAGAGTGGATAAATGAGTTTTTTCCAGACGGCGATTACGTAACGGTCGGTTTTTTGCTGGTTATCCGACAGATGCCGAACGTACAGGTAGAGGTTGATCAACGACATTTTCTCCGGGACGACCAGCATCACCGAGAGCAGGTCGGGCGTCAGCGAAGATTTCCATGTCATCTGCGGCAAATGTTCAACTCGCGCGTGCGTGCCATCGAACACTGTTCGCACTACCGAGACCAGGTGCCATGCCTCGCGCGACGTATAGTCTCCGCGTTCCGCTTCAGTGATGGAGTGCAGGCGGTACTGATCGTCAAACTCATAGAAACGAATACCACGAAGAGTGGCGTCGGGTTCGACATTGCGAACATTGACAAACGAATGCTCATCCTTGACCCAGAGGCCCGAGCGAAACTCCTGCGCCACCATCGAACTCATCGCCCGCAACCGCAACTGCTGCGCCGCCTTCTCGGCCGGAGGCGCAACATATTCACCGATCAGAAAAGTCAACACCACAAAGACCATTCCCAGCTTGGAAAGTGTTTTCAACAGATCCCCGGTGGACAATCCCGATGTGCGCAGCACAGTGATCTCTGAATGGCGTGCCAGCAGGGTCAGCGCATACAGCGTTCCGATCAGGACGGCAATCGGAATCAATTCATAGACTCGCCCCGGCAGGGTGAGCAGAATGTAAAGCGCCGCGTGGTAAAGCTCATAACCCCCGCGCCCGAGATTCTGAATCTCGCCGATCAGGTCAAAGAAGGCAAACAGCATCAGGAAGGCAAACAACACCAAAGCGGTCGCCGAATAGATTTCCCGCGCCAGATAGCGCTCGTATATCTTCAGCGCCACAAACGACTCCATGAAAACACGCCGAGACGGCGCCAGAACAGCAACAGCAGAATCACAAACATCAAGACATGAACCGCCCAAATTCCCACTTCAAAGGGAATCCGTTGCTGCCTGACCCACGCCTGGCTGACGCTGATCATGTTGCTGTAAATCATGAAGGTGAGAATTGCGAATACCAGGTTGTTGGCCCGCCCTGCACGCGGGTTGACGAAGGACAGCGGAATTGCCAGCAACGCGAGGTTTATGGCGGCAATGGGAATTCCGAGTCGCCACACGATCTCCCCCAGATTCTCCGGCCTGGGATCTCGCACCAGTTCCCACAGCGGCATGTTGTTCGGGCTCTCGCTGATGCCGCGCAGTTCGGCCACTTCGATGCGCACCGCGTAGCGTTGGAACTCCATGACCCGGTATTCCGCCGAACCGGGAATACCCTCATAGCGTCGCCCGTTTTCCATCACCAGAAAACGATCCCCATTCGGCATCGATTCGGTATGCCCCTGAGCCGCAGCCATCACACCCAGTCTGCCGTTTTGCATGGAACTGATAAAAATGTTGCGAACCCGTCCTTCATCACCAACGGCTCCTTCAACAAAAAACACGCGATCCGATCCGGCGGACTCGTTGAAAGCTCCGGGAGTGACCCGCGAAACATCATCACGCTTGTCCATGTGTTGACGAAACTCGGCGCTTTTCATCAACGCCCACGGCGACAAAAACAAGGACAGCACTGTTATTGCAATGACCAGCGGCAACGCGAACTTCATCACCGGCTTGACCCATGCCGTCAATGGCAGGCCAGCGGCAAACCAGACCACCATCTCCGAGTCACGGTACGACCGCGACAGCGTCATCAGAATGGAGACGAACAACGTCAGCGACAAAAGGATGGGCAGGTAATTCAGGGCGCTGAAACCAAGCAAGGCGACAACCGCATCGGAGGCCAATTTGCCCCCCGCCGCTTCACCCAGCAAACGAATCAACTGTGTGGTCAGCAGAATGGCGAAAAGCGCGACAAACAGCGCCATGGCCAATTGGGAAAACTCCCGTAACAAGGCGCGCTGGAAGATCATCTATGTTTTGACTTTTGGCAAAAATAAGGGAGATAATCGTCCGGAGTTCTTGGAACCCTGAAACGAATACTTTCCCAGCGACACAATGAGGAGTGGTGAGTGGAATTTAGCATAAAGAGTGGCAGTCCGGAAAAGCAGCGCAGCGCCTGCATCGTCGTTGGCGTATTTCAACCACGCAAACTCTCCGAATCGGCCGAGGTCATCGACCAATCGGCGAAGCAGCATCTGAGTGACCTTGTGCGTCGCGGCGACATGGAAGGCAAAGCTGGCTCCACCCTGCTTTTGCACAATGTTCCGGGCACCCTTTCCGATCGCGTTTTGCTGGTCGGCCTGGGCAAGGAAAAGGAGTTTCGCGAAAAGGAATACCGCAACGCCATTGCCACTGCGGTACGCACGCTCAATGAAACCGGCGGGTTCGACGGCACGATCTTCCTCACCGAACTTCCAGTCAAGAAGCGCGATGTTACCTGGCGCATTCGCCAGGCCAGCATCATTGCTCTGGAAACCCTGTACCGCTTCGATCAACTGAAATCGAAAAAGGAAGATGTTCGCCGTCCGTTGCGCAAGCTGACTTTCTGCGTCGCTCGCCGCTCCGAGTTGCCTGCCGCCGAACTGGCTCTCGCTGAAGGTCAGGCAATCGCGGATGGGCAAAAGCTGATGAAGGATCTCGCCAACCTGCCCGGTAATTACTGCACGCCGACCTATCTGGCCGAACAGGCACAGGTGCTGGCCAAGGAATTCGGCTTGGGCATCGAAGTCCTTGAACGCGCGGATATGGAAAAGCTGGGCATGAACACTTTGCTCGCTGTGGCCCAGGGCTCGCGCCAGCCGCCCAAGTTCATCGTGCTCAAGTATCAAGGTGGCAAGTCCGACGCGAAACCCATCGTGCTGGTCGGCAAGGGCGTCACCTTCGATACCGGCGGCATTTCGCTCAAGCCGCCATCAGAAATGGACGAGATGAAGTACGACATGTCCGGCGCGGCCAGCGTATTCGGCACACTTAAGGCGACCGCGCTGATGAAGTTGGCGCTGAATGTCATCGGTGTGGTGCCGACAACAGAGAACATGCCCGGCGGCGGCGCCATCAAACCGGGCGATGTCGTTACCTCGATGTCCGGACAAACTGTCGAGATTCTCAATACCGACGCGGAAGGGCGGTTGATCTTGTGCGATGCGTTGACTTACGTCGAGCGCTTTTCGCCCGACTGTGTGGTCGATATCGCAACGTTGACCGGCGCCTGCGTTGTCGCGCTGGGCAGCGTCGTTTCGGGCCTCTTCGCCAACAACGACGCTCTGGCGCGGGAACTGCTGGACGCCGGCCAGAATGCCTATGATCGGGCCTGGCAGTTGCCCCTGTGGGACGACTACCAGGAGCAGTTGAAGAGTAATTTCGCCGACATGGCAAATATCGGTACACGCATGGGCGGTGCGATCACTGCGGCCTGCTTCCTCGCCCGCTATACGAGCAAGTACGAGTGGGCGCATCTGGACGTCGCCGGCACCGCCTATCGCGGCGGCGAGAAAAAAGGTTCAACCGGCCGGCCGGTGCCACTGCTGACGCATTTCCTGCTGGGTCGAGCCGAAGCAGTGCAACGCGAAGCCAAAAAATCCCGCAACCAAAAGAAGAAGCCATGACGCGGATTTTCTTCTTTCACGGCGCCGCCGATCGGGTGCAACTGGCGGCAGAGTGGTTGGGGAAAATCTGTTTGGCCAAACAGCAAGCCACGGTATTTGCTCCGCAGCGCGACGTCGCCGATCGCCTTGACCGGCTGCTGTGGCTGCAACCAGCCACCGGATTTTTGCCTCACTGCCGCGCAGATTCGCCATTGGCGACAGACACACCGATCCTGATTGCCGAACGTCTTGATTCACTGGTGCAGGATCAGCGCCTGCTTAACCTCAGCAACGAGGTCCCCGCCGAATTTGCTCGTTTCGAGGAACTGGTGGAGATCGTCAGTACTGATGAGTCCGACAAAATTCCGGCACGTGATCGCTATCGTTTCTATCGGGAACGCGGCTACGAGTTGCACAATCGGGATGTGTCCGGAGGCATTTGAGTTGAGCGAACGCGACGTCATTAACCAGGTCGATGCGCTGATCAACCGCCACCGCGCGCTGCCCGCCGGACAGATGCAGGGTGACGAGGATATCCCCGTGCTGACCGAGGTGGTCGATTTACAGACAGGACACATTACGGAATCTGTCGATTCCACACCGGATATCCAGGCAGAGTTGCGCGCCGCGCTCGCCCGCGAACTGGAAGCCTGGCTCGACGAAAAATTGCCCGCAGCAGTGCTGCGGGTTCTGGATGGCCTGTCAGACCAGATGATCAGCCAGGTCGCCGCCCAAGCCCGCCTCGAGCTTTTGCCTAGACTCAAGAGCACGCTGGAATCAGGCTCCAAGCCGGAGTAAGTGCTCCGGTATAATTCGCGGCTTTCCGCGAATCCTCGCGCTTCCCCGCATCCCCCATGGAACTCGCCAAAAGCTTCGAGCCCGCCGACGTTGAGCGGCACTGGTATCCCGTCTGGGAATCGCGCGGCTATTTCGCCGCCGGTGCAGACCGATCAAAACCGGACAACTTCTGCATCCTGCTGCCGCCACCCAATGTCACCGGCACGCTGCACATGGGCCACGGCTTCAATCAGACGCTAATGGATGCGCTCACCCGCTACCACCGCATGCGCGGCGACAACACGCTGTGGCAGCCCGGCACCGACCACGCCGGCATCGCCACGCAGATCGTGGTGGAACGCCAGCTTGATGCGCAAGGCGTTTCCCGCCACGATCTCGGCCGCGAAAAATTTCTCGAAAAGGTGTGGGAATGGAAGGAACATTCCGGCTCCACCATTACGCGTCAAATGCGGCGCCTCGGCTCTTCCTGCGACTGGACGCGGGAACGCTTCACCATGGATGCGGGGCTGTCGAAGACCGTCACCGAAACCTTCGTCCGTCTCTATAACGAAGGCCTGATCTATCGCGGCAAACGCCTGGTGAACTGGGACCCGGTGCTGGGTACGGCGGTCTCGGATCTGGAAGTGGTGAGCACCGAGGAAGACGGCTTCATGTGGCACATCCGCTATCCGCTGGCTGACGGCAGCGGCCATTTGACCGTGGCCACTACCCGGCCGGAAACCATGCTGGGTGATGTGGCGGTGATGGTGCATCCGGAGGACGAGCGCTATCAACACCTGATCGGCAAGAATGTTTTACTGCCGCTGTGCAACCGCGAGATACCCGTCATTGCCGACAGTTATGTCGACAAGGAATTCGGTACAGGTTGTGTCAAGGTGACGCCGGCGCATGACTTCAACGACTATGCGGTAGGTAGCCGAAATAAATTACCGCTGGTTAGCGTATTTGCACTCGATGGGCGAATACGAAAATTAGCTGATGTAGTAATGACTCCAGGATCTTCGCTGGCTCTCCCGAAAAACAGTAACGGATCGTATTCAGTACTAAGGCAAGGAGATGGTAGTTACCACGACGGCGTGTACTTGAATACCTTTGTAATGGACCGATGCCCAATGCCGGAAAGGTATACCGACATGGACCGCTATGATGCCCGCAAGCAAATCGTCGCCGATCTGGAAGTCGCCGGTCTGCTCGATAGCGTCAAACCGCATAAGTTGACAGTGCCACGCGGTGACCGTACCGGCGTGGTGATCGAGCCCATGCTCACTGACCAATGGTTTGTTGCCATGAGCAAGCATGGTGCAGATGGAAAATCCATCGCGAGCGCGGCGCTCGAAGTCGTCGCTTCCGGTGAAATTAAGTTCGTGCCCGAGAACTGGGTGAACACTTACAACCAATGGCTCAACAACATCCAGGACTGGTGTATTTCGCGCCAGCTTTGGTGGGGTCACCAAATTCCCGCTTGGTACACAGATGGTGGCGGCTATTACGTCGCCCACGATGAAGCTGAAGCAAAAAAACTCGCTGCCGCAGATGGCTATACCGGCAAGCTCAAGCGCGACGACGATGTGCTCGACACCTGGTATTCCTCGGCGCTGTGGCCCTTCTCCACCTTGGATTGGACTGGCAGCGAAGTGCCTGATGAAGCCAACCAAGTGCTCCAGCAATATCTCCCCTCGACGGTACTGGTCACCGGCTTCGACATCATCTTCTTCTGGGTCGCACGCATGGTGATGATGACCAAACACATTACTGGAGAGATTCCGTTCAAGCACGTTTATATCCATGGCCTGATCCGCGACGCGGAAGGCCAGAAGATGAGCAAGTCGAAGGGCAATGTGCTCGACCCGATTGATCTGATCGACGGCATCTCGCTCGACGAACTGGTCAAGAAACGCACCACCGGATTGATGGATCCGCGGCAGGCGCCAAAAATCGAAAAACGTACCCGGCGCGAGTTTCCCGATGGCATTCCCGGCTTTGGCACCGATGCGCTGCGCTTTACCTTCGCCTCGCTCGCCAGCCCCGGCCGCGACATCAAGTTCGACATGAGCCGCTGCGAGGGTTACCGCAATTTCTGCAACAAGTTGTGGAACGCCACGCGCTTCGTCCTGATGAATTGCGAAGGCAAGGACTGTGGCATGGCGCCGCACGGCGCTGACGCCTGCAATGGGGCCTACCTCGACTTCTCGCCGGTCGATCGCTGGATCGTGAGCCTTTTGCAAAAGACCGAGGCTGAAGTCGACAAGCATTACGCCGACTATCGCTTTGACCTGTTGGCCAAGGCGATTTATGAATTCGTCTGGGACGAATATTGCGACTGGTATGTCGAGCTGGCAAAAGTTCAGCTCCAGATCGGCACAGACGCACAACAACGCGCCACCCGGCGTACCCTGCTGCGGGTGCTGGAGACAGTACTGCGCCTGGCCCACCCGCTGATCCCCTTCATTACCGAGGAACTCTGGCAGACCGTTGCACCGCTGGCGGGAAGATCCAAGGGAGACAACAGTGAGTCCATCATGACTCAGGCCTATCCCAAGGCCGACCTGTCGCGATGTGACGAGCAGGCGGAAACCTGGGTGGCGACACTGAAACAGATGATCAATGCCTGCCGCAGCCTGCGCGGCGAGATGACCATTTCGCCGGCACTGAAGGTACCGCTCATCGCTGCGGGCGATGCGGAAACAATCAAGGTCTACGCGCCCTATCTTGCCGCGCTGGCCAAACTTTCTGAAGTCACAGCCAGTGGGGAAACCTTGCCGGAGTCCGATGCACCGGTGCAGATCGTCGGCGAGTTTCGCTTGATGCTGAAGATCGAAATCGACGTTGCTGCGGAAAAACTGCGGCTTGCAAAAGAAATCGCACGCATCGAAGGGGAAATCATCAAGGCCGAAAAGAAACTCGCGACACCGAGCTTCGTTGAACGCGCACCCGCTCAGGTGGTTGCGCAGGAGCAGGAACGCTTGAACGGCTTCGGAATTTTGCGCGACAAACTTAATTCACAGTTGGCGCGACTGGGATAAAACGATTACTTGCGCTTCAGCACGAACTCGAATTCTTTATCGTTCTGCGTACTGGACAGAAGTTCGTGGCCAGTCTGCCGGGAAAAAGCCTGAAAATCCTTCTGCGAGCCCGAGTCGGTCGCAAAAATGCGCAGCACGTCGCCTGACTTCATTTCATTCAGGAGTTTCTTGGCGCGCAGAATTGGCAGCGGACATTTGAGGCCGCGTGCATCAAGTTCACGGTTGAAGTTCACTTTTTTGCTCCCAAGGATTGGTTTGACGCAATTATAGCGAGCAGCAAGTTCATCGCCGTTCCGACTTCAATTCCTCTGCTTGAATCGCCATGAGTTCGCGCAAGCGGGCGTCCACTTCGGAGCGCTCGTAAAAATCACCGTCGGGTGCCTTCTGGGCAAGATGCAGTTGTTCGATCGCAGAAGGCAACTGCCCCTCTCGGACATAGGCCTCCGCCTGGGCACGATGCTGCGCAAGGATTCGGCCCAATTGCGCATAGGCTTTTGCCTGTAGGGCATGCATTCTGGCATCCGCCGGGTTGCTCTGCAGGTCGCTGACTGTCGCTTGGATTGCTTCGCCGGCCAGCTTGCTGTCCAGCTGCGTTTCGACCAGGGCGTAGGTAATTGCACGCTGATGGGGATAGCTGATGTGTGCGACTTTCAATAGTCTGTTCGCCTCCCCGGCGTTACCAAGCCTGAACTGAATTTCGGCAGCCGCTGTTTCAAACATGGGCGACGCCAGCTTCAACCGGCGCAGGGCCTGCATTTCCCTGTCTGCCGCCGCATAGTTTTTCGCGCGCATTTGCGCTTGAACCAAACCATAACGAGTTGCCGCTGCGGACGAAAACTTTCCTTCCTTCAATTGTGTCTCGAAATCGGTTATCGCATCCTGCGGTGCCCCCTCTTGCGAGCGTAATTTGGCACGAATCAGCAGAAAGTCCAGGGAATCCGCCACCTGCCGGTAGGGCCGTGACTGGATGCGATTTTCCATGTCGGCGATGCGTTCGGTGGTCAGCGGGTGAGTGCGCAGATAGGCAGGAGCACTGTTGTCGTAGAGACGACCATATTTGTCCAGTCGCTGGAAAAAACTTCCCATGGCGCGGACATCAAATCCGGCGCGTTCAAGACGTTGCATTCCCAGCCGATCTGCTTCACGCTCAAAATCGCGGGAGTAATTGAGTTGGGTCTGAACCCCCGCCGCCTGGCCACCGATCAGGGCGCCCTGGGCCAGATCGGAGTTGCTGCGCGTAGCAAGAAGTGCCACTGCGAGCGACAGCAGGGTAATCATCTGCGCCTGACTCTGCGTATTGATTTGTCGCGCCAGGTGATGTTGAGTGACGTGTGCGCTTTCGTGCGCAAGGACGCTGGCCAATTCTGACTCAGACTGAGTGGCAACAATCAGCCCCGTATGTACGCCGATAAAACCGCCGGGCATGGCAAAAGCATTCAACGTTGGATCGCGCAAGACAAAGGTTGATGTTTCCTGTCCCGGATCGTCACTGGCCGCGATCAGCCGATGCGTCAGATGATCGAGATAATCGGTCAGTTCCGGGTCGTCGACATAACTGGGTTCCTTGGCGCGGATTTCCTGCATCGCCTTTTCGCCGATGCGGCGTTCCATCTGCGGCGACAAGTCGGCGCGAGCGGACTCTCCCAGATCGGGCAAGCCGTCGGCCCACACAGGCGACATGGCCCGAAAGATGACCAATAGCAGGATAGTCAGGATTTTCTTCACAGTGAATATGATAACGTTTTTCGCGTCTGGTTCCGCCCCGGAAATGAGCTCCGATTATGGTCGTAGTGTTACATTGCGTAACGGGTTTCTCCACAAGATCTTCCTCGATAACGAATCATGACTGACAAACTGACCCATTTCGATGCTGCCGGCCAGGCGCATATGGTTGATGTCGGCGAGAAAGCCGAAAGTCGCCGCATCGCCCGCGCCGAGGGAAGCATTTTCATGCTGGCGGCCACATTTGAAGCAATCCGGGCTGGTACCTCAAAGAAGGGTGATGTTCTCGGTATCGCCCGCCTCGCCGCAATCCAGGCTACCAAACGCACCAGCGAGCTGATTCCGTTATGCCATCCCATCGCCCTGACACACGTATTCGTCGAATTTGATTCCGACCCAGAACATTGCAAAATTACCTGCCGGGTCACAACGGAAACCGTAGGGCGTACCGGTGTCGAGATGGAAGCACTAACCGGAGTCAGCATCGCACTTCTGACCATTTACGACATGTGCAAGGCCATGGATCGTGGCATGCATATTGAAGGAATCCGTCTTCTGGAAAAAGATGGCGGTAAATCCGGCCACTGGCTTGTCGAGAAAGCAGCACCCTCGTTTTAAAATCAGGCATGGAACTGATACTTTGGCGTCACGCCGAGGCTGAGGATACTAATCCCGGAATCAGTGACCAGGAACGCAGGCTTACCCCTCACGGCGAAAAGCAGGCCAGAAAAATGGCGACATGGTTGCGCCAGCAACTTCCCGAGAAAACCCGCATTCTGGTCAGTCCAGCGCAGAGAACCATTCAGACAGCCAATGCGCTCAAGCTGGATTACAGAATCGAACCTGCTATAGGCACAAGCGCCGCGCCCACTGACCTGCTTGGCGCAGCCGGGTGGCCTAATGGTGTAGATACGGTGCTGCTGGTCGGACATCAACCAACCTTGGGACAAGTCGCGGCTTCATTGATGACCGGTGTGGAAATGGACTGGTCGGTGAAGAAAGGCGCGGTATGGTGGTTGTCGGGACGGATTCGCATCGGAAAACCGCAAACGGTGATACGCAGGGTAATCAATCCGGATATGCTTTAGCTTTTTTGCCTCTTGCCTTGCAAACCCATCAACCCAACAATGCAGATGCAAAAAAAACACTGCGCCAGTTCCTGCAGTACACCTTGGTAGGCGGCACTGCCTTCGTAGTCGATTTTTCCGGACTGTACCTGTTGACCGAACAGGCCGGCTTTCACTATCTAGTATCAGCAACCATCGCTTTTTTTCTCGGTCTTGTAATCAACTATTTGCTTTGTATTGCTTGGGTCTTCGATGTTCGCATCATGAGCAATCGACTGCATGAATTCACCTTGTTTGGTGTCATCGGCATTGTCGGCCTGCTGCTCAATAATGCCCTGTTGTATGCGTTGACGGATTGGCTGGGATTGTATTACCTGATGTCCAAGGCTATCACCGCCGGCATCATTCTAATATTCAACTTCTCGCTACGGCGACGCATACTGTTCAGCGCACGACATTCTGCCTCGGAGCGGCAAGTAGATCTTGGCTAGAATCGGCATCTTCACTATCTCAAACTGACTCAATGGAAAAGGAAAAGCGCGTACTGATCGCCGGCGCCGGCCCCGCTGGATTAACCGCTGCCCTGGAACTGTTACGCCGTTCCGATATCAAGCCCATCATCTTCGAAACGCTTGATGACGTCGGCGGCATCTCGCGCACCATCAATCACAAGGGCAACCGCATGGATATCGGCGGCCATCGCTTCTTTTCCAAGTCAGATTGGGTCATGGACTGGTGGCGCACCGTTCTTCCCATCGCGCCGGAAAAAACTGCCGATGGCCTCAGCCTCATTCCCGTCGAGGACCGGCACATGCTGATCCGGCCACGGCTTTCGCGCATCTATTTTCTGCGCAAATTTTTTGACTATCCGGTGTCCCTGTCCCTACGCACCATGACCAACCTTGGCCCATGGCGGCTCATCAAAATTGTTATCGCCTTTGCATGGGCGAGCGTGTTCCAGCGCGAACCCGAACGCAATCTGGAGGACTTTTTTGTCAACCGTTTTGGGACTGAACTGTATCGCACCTTTTTCAAGGACTACACAGAAAAGGTATGGGGCGTACCCTGTAGTGAAATCAGCCCCGACTGGGGTGCCCAGCGCATCAAGGGGCTTTCCGTCATCGGTGCTATCAAACACGCTGTTGGCAAACTGTTCAGCCATTTAAGCGCCGATGTCGGACAAAAAAACACTAACACCAGCCTGATCGAGCGCTTCATGTATCCCAAGTTTGGACCGGGTCAGATGTGGCAGGTGGTCGCCAAGGAAGTAAAAGCCCGCGGCGGCGAAATCCATCACGGGCATCGGGTCGTTAAAGTATCGCTCGATGCCAACAAGGTCACTTCCATTGAAACAGAAGATTGCGAAGGGAAACGGCACACATGGATCGGCGACTGGTTTATCTCCACCATGGCAATTCGCGACCTGATGCAGGCGTGCGATCCACCGCCTCCCGCCGAAGCTGCCATTGTCGCCAACGGACTTTGCTACCGGGACTTCATTACCATGGGATTAATGGTCAAGAAACTGAAGCCCACGCGCGACGGTCGCGGCCCGACCAATATAGTGCCGGACACGTGGATATATATCCAGGAACCCGATGTGAAAATCGGTCGTTTGCAAATATTTAACAACTGGAGTCCGGCACTGGTCGCGGTAAAGGATGTAATTTGGATGGGGCTAGAATACTTTTGCCAAGAAGACGATGAACTCTGGTCGATGAGCGATCAGAATTTCGCCAGATTCGCCATCAACGAACTGGCCAAAATCGAACTGATTGATCCCGCCGATGCCATTGACTGGAATGTGGTGCGGGTTCCCAAGGCATACCCGGCCTATTTCGGCAGCTATGGTCAGTTCGGCATACTACGTGCCTACACAGATACGATTACCAATCTTTTTCTGATTGGACGCAATGGTATGCACCGCTACAACAACCAGGATCACTCCATGCTCACTGCGAAACTTGCCGTTGACGCGATACTTGTCGGCAGCCCGAACAAGTCCTCGCTGTGGGAGATCAATGTAGATGATGATTATCACGAGGAAAAAATCAGCAATTAGCAGAATATATTGATGCTTGCATGCCGGTCATCAGGGGCCACGTTGTATGGGCGCGTGTTTCAGGGTGTTCCAGTTAATTCGATAATCGATCAAATATACATGCAATAGCGAAAATGCCGCGATGCCCATGACAGCCAACCACTTGATACTGATTGGCGTTGGATCCTGTTTCCCGGTCGCAAGCAGCATTCCGAGTGGGATGGAAAAATAGACAAGGTGTTCAAGATGATAAGTCGACGCATCAAACTGCCCACTGACCAGAACAAATCCAATCATGGCTAATGCCTCTGTAGCATGGGGAAAATATGAAGTGCGTATCAATCCACTTCCGAGAATAAACACGGAAAACAAAATCAATCCAACTACACCCCAGTCAGTGAGCAATTGCAAAAAAATATTGTGTGGATGAAAAATCGGCCCTATTTCGGATAAACCCAGCCGAATAAATCCATTGCCCCCCGCACCTGTAATCCATCGTTCATGTTCCAGTAGCGCCTTGATTGTATTACTCCACAGTGCGCCTCTTCCCGCGGATAATTCGTCGAGGGAAGAAGAATGCGCAGAGCGTATGAACATGCTCAACAGGCCCACCGAACCTGAGTCTCCCGGATCAAATAATAATGCTAGAGCAGTCGCAGCGAGCAGTTCTGTAGCCAACAGCACCGGGACTTCTGCATTTGTTCGCAGTCGAATGAAAATTGCGCCTGCTGCAACCCAGCCTAATACCGGGGCTCGACTGCCTGACCACAACAACATCGCCAAGCCGATGACTCTGCTAGTTCCAATGAATATCTTCTCGTATTTATCGGCATCACCTCGTCCGCTTAGAATCACTACGAAGAATCCCATCGTCATTCCGAAATGTCTTATGTTGCCGAATAACGGCGGGTGAGACCAATCAACAACAACATTTGCACTTAGCAAGTAACTGACCAGAATGAGGAAAACGCTGACTGCTGCGGACAACCTGAAAATGCGTGGTGTCATTGGCTGCAGCTTCACCAACTCTGATATCGAATTAATTAATAACGGAAAAATAAGCCAGTGAGCATCTCGCGCAAATGCTGGCAAAAAGTCGCCGGAGATTGCATCGACAAAAACAACCCAGCCAGCCCACAAGAGATACAAGATTAAGGACCGTCGTCCAACTTGAACTTTTAAAATTATTACGGGAAATAATAAAATGGCCGCCAGTGCCAAGAACAGCGGACTCGACAATCCGTTGAACGTAAAGGCCTGAATGCTTACCCAACAGAAAATGACCAAGACGAATAGTGCGGCAAGAAGCAGCCAGCCAATGGGCTCACCCGACCACGCTTTTGATCCCTCATCGCGGTTGTTTACACTCACCGACTCCTTACCTGGTTCATCGAACCGCACCGATAGAAATACATCGGGGCGTGTCGATAGCCATCTTGGATCACAATGGGTTTGAACCCAGACGCATATACGGGATTTCCGCTGACTACCCAGTCAAGAGCAGCATCATCGCAGACATAGCGAATACCAGAACCAGTGAGTTGCACCGGTTCATAGTCATGAAGGCTCTCGACGTTCCTTTCAAGGCTATCCATGCCGATTTTGTAGCGTGCAAATAATCCGTTTTCCGCCAATTCCCCAATCGGCCACGATTTGGCAATTGAAGCAATCGCAACTCTCCGGAGTCTTGAAGCCAGTACACTGGTTTTTTCCTGCGAGAATACGATCCCGATAGCCTGAAGGGAGCTGGCATAACTCGCCGTACGTATCTCGAACAGTACACGATTGGAATTCCCCGGCCAGAGCACTACATCGCCCTTGTGAATAGGCAAATGCAGTGCCTCCGACTGTGCGCCACATGAGGCAAAACTTTCCCATTCCCGCAACGCTGCCCCTCTGTGATCCCATTCCAAGATCGCAACCACCAGAGCGGGTATCAAAAGCAGTGTCATGGCGGTTCGGAGCAACGGCTGCGCAATGATGCGACACCATATGAGCGGGCCAAGCCCCAGGCCACCAAAGATCAAAATTCCTTTGAGTGCGTTGTCACCAGGTAGCCAATCGATCATCAGACTCTGGCTTTCGATATCCGCACTTCTGAAATAGGTCGGCGCCATTACTAGGACTAGTCCAATCGCCAGCGCGTTGACATAGGTACTGTAGGATTGAAAAATCTTTCGCCAGGTCGCAGCAATTGCGGTTAACAAGCTTTCACGCAGCAA
>JAYUFR010000079.1:0-6200 GCA_043738625.1 Sterolibacteriaceae bacterium | reverse complement strand
TTTCTCCAGATCTGGCTGGAGCCGGAGCAGGGCGGTATGGCGCCGAGCTACGAGCAGAAGTTTTTTGGCCACGCAGACAAGCGCGGCCGGCTACGCTTGATCGCGTCACACGATGGACGCGACGGCAGCGTCACTGTGCATCAGGATGCGGATGTTTATGCCAGTCTGCTGAATCCGGGCGAACAGTTGTCGCACCCGCTTGCGGCAGGCCGGCTGGGGTATGTGCACCTTGTCAGTGGCGTCATTCGCATCAATGGCATTGCCCTCACGACCGGCGATGCGGCCAAAATTGAGGCGGAGCAGGAACTCGTCATCGCCGCCGATGAGGATTCGGAGCTGCTGTTGTTCGACCTTGGCTGAGCGCGACCCAGTTGACCACAGGCCGGCGATCCTTTCTACTGTGCCTGGGTACATGGTCGGGAGGTTTGTTCGTGCTGAATCGGTTGAAGCCCTGGCTCTATCGCCACTACGGGTGTACTTTTGTTTTGATGGGCTTGTCGTTCTTCGCATTCGGCGCCTTGTCGCTGAACCTGATCTACCTGCTCAAGACCAACGTCGAACTTTTCCTCGATTACGGCGACATGGTGATCGAGGACGGGGCACTGCTGCAGTTGCTGCAACTGCTCGGCTACGGTTATCTGAGCCTGGCTTTCTATCTGCTGTTCAAGGCTTGCGAACATATTCTGGTGGTTCGGCTGACCGAGGATGGTCCGGCGGATCACGCGCCTTGATCCACGTTTATCATTGACGCTTTGTCGGCAATCGATTCAATACTTTTATCAGGACTATTCCATGTCAAACAACACTGAAATTGTCAGCCGTTTCATCGCCGCGTGGGAAGCCCGCAACGTGGATGCGATCATGGCGTTCTTCGCGCCTGACGCGGTCTATCACAACATGCCGATGCCCAAGCTGGTGGGCCATGCGCAAATACGTGAATTCATCCAGCCGTTTGTGGATGGTGCCGACAAAATTGCTTTCAAGGTTCTGCATTCTGCGGAGAACGCTGCTGGCACGGTGCTGAATGAACGCGTCGACAGCTTTGTATTGAAAGACGGCAAGAAACTCGCCATCAAGGTCGTCGGAATTTTCGAATGCTCCGGCGCAAAAATCACTGCCTGGCGTGACTATTTCGACATGAAGGAATTCGAAGCCCAGATGGCAGGCTAGCCGGTGTCTGCATGGGGCGGGTGTTCTGATAGCATCCGTCATCCATAGTTTCGACGTGGTTAGCCCATGCGCCTGCCTTCACAAAAATCCTTCCTCATTGCGCTGATCGTTCTGGCGCTTGCCTATCTGCTGGGCACATGGCTGTTGTTGCCGCGCGTGCTGCAGTCGCAGGCGGAGAAGCTCGTCTCGGAAAAAACGGGCCATCGTCTCACCATGGACCGGCCCGAGTTCAATCCTTTCAAACTCAGCCTGACGCTCCATAACCTGCATCTGGTGCAGCCGGACGGTGCGCCGCTGTTGGCCTTCAAGGAACTGCTGGTTGACTTTTCCACCACCAGCATTGTGCGTCGCGCCTGGGTGTTCGATGCCATCAGTCTGGATGGACTTGAGGCCAATGTCGTTGAGTTGCGCGGCGACAAACTCAACTGGAGCGCCTTGCTTGAATCGTTGCAAGGCAAGCCAACCGCACCACAACCGGCAGCGCCGATGACACGGCTGGAAGTTGCCAGTTTGTCCATCACTGGCGGCAGTATCGCGCTTGCAGATCGCCGCACCAATCCCGGATTTGCGACCCGCATTCAGCCGCTCGATCTGCATCTCGAAGATCTTTCCACATTGCCCGATGACAAGGGGCGCTATCGGCTGTCGGCCAATACCGACTTTGGCGCCAGGATATTGTGGCAGGGCGACATGACACTCAATCCGCTGGCCGTCAGCGGACACTTCGATGTCGAAGAGGTGTCGCTCGCCAAGTTGTCGCCGCTGATCAAACTGCCCTTGCGCGTGGCGCCACCGGAAGGCACGGCAGGCTTGTCGGCCAACTATCGACTCAGCGAATCTGGCGGGCAGGTTGATCTGGTGCTCGATCAGTTTGAAGCCAAACTTGCCGGTCTCAAGCTGCGCACAGCAAAGGATACGTTGCCGCTGCTGCTGCTCGACAGCATCGCGCTGAAGGATGGTCGCTTCGATTCACGCCAGCGCAACGTCACCATCGGGTCGGTGGTACTCGCCGGCGGTGATGTGAATCTTTCGCGCGACGCGCACGGCCGGCTGAATGTGCTGGACATGCTGCCGCTGCCTGAATCAAACGCTGCTCCGGTGGCCAGGCAGACAGACATGCCAGCGCAGCCGCAGGCAGTATCGACTGGCTGGCACTACCGCGTCGATCACGTGGCATTGAGCGGATTGCGCGCCGATTTTCACGACCAGACAATTGCTCCGGCGGCGCAATTGGGTCTGCAGGACATCGCCATCAACATCGACGGCATCAGCGAAAAACGCGATACGCCATGGCCGCTGCACGCATCGTTCAATGCCAGCAACGGCGGGCGCTTTGAAGCGGAAGGTACGGTCGTTGCCGCAACGCTGTTGGTCGATATGCAGATCAAGCTTGTCGACCTGTCGCTCAAGGCGGTACAGCCATACCTCGGTAAGGCCACCACGCTGACGCTGGTCAACGGCGCCGTGTCGGGCGAAGGGCGCGCGCGCTACGGACCCGATGGCACCGGTTACAGCGGCATGCTCGCGGTGAATAATCTGCGGTTGACGGAAGATGGAACCAAGGCCGACTTCATGATCTGGAAGTCGCTGACGGCACGCAAGATCGAAGCCACGCCGACAGCATTGCAGATCGGTGATCTGGCCTTGATCGGCCTCGATACGCAATTGATCATCGCCAAGGACAAGACAATCAATCTTTCGCGGGTGGTTCGACCACGGCCCGCTGCCATGGCACCTGCGGCGCCGGCACCCGCTGCCACACCGCCCGCCGGTGCACCACCTTACCGCGTCGACATTGATCGCCTGCGCATTGCCGGCAGTGAAATGGAGTTCGCCGACTACTCACTGGCACTGCCTTTCGGCACGCGCATTCATCATTTGCATGGCACGGTGAACGGCCTCTCGTCGCGACCCGGTGCGCCGGGTCAGCTCGAACTCGACGGTCAGGTCGACGATTACGGCGTGGCCCATGCAGCAGGTCAAGTCAATCTGTTTGATCCCACCGATTATATGGATTTGAAAGTCATCTTCAGCAATATCGAGATGATGCGGTTGACGCCATACACGGCCACCTTTGCCGGCCGCAAGATCGAATCGGGCAAGCTCTCGCTCAACCTCGATTACAAGATCAAGCACCGCCAGATGATTGGTGACAACAAGGTGATCATGGATCAGCTGGTGCTGGGCGCACGTGTCGAAAGTCCCGCGGCCAGGGACCTGCCGCTCGACCTCGCCATTGCGCTGTTGCAGGATTCCGACGGCCGCATTGATCTCGGCCTGCCGGTGTCGGGCAGCCTTGATGATCCGCAGTTCAGTTTTGGCGGCATTGTCTGGAAAGTGATCGTCAATGTATTGACCAAAGCGGTTACGTCGCCATTCCGCGCACTCGGCGCCTTGTTTGGCAGCGAACAGGGCTTTGACGCGATCACCTTTGAGGCCGGCCGCGCGCGGCTGTCTCCACCGGAACGCGAGAAGGTGCTCAAGCTCGCCGGATCCATGGGCAAGCGCCCCACCCTCGCGATTGCCGTGCATGGCACTTACTCCGATACCGACCGTGTCGCCATTCAGGATCTGCAACTGCGCCGCGCGGTGGCCGACAAGGCCGGATATCAGGTTGATCCGAATGGCGACCCCGGTCCCATGCCCACCGGCCAGCCAAAAGTACAATCGGCGCTCGAAGACTTGTTTGTCGATCGTATCGGTCGTGGCGAACTGGTTGCGCTGAAGGAAGGTTTCCGTTCGGCCAACCCCGGTCAACTGGAAGAGGGCAAGGCGGGCAAGTTGATTTCGCACCTCAGCACCGTGTTCAGCGGCAAGCATGACCTGACTGAAAGCGAAGTCGCCAGGCTCAAGGGCGCGGATTTTCATGCCGTGCTTTACCAGCGGCTGCGCGATAAAGAGGTCGTCACCGACGAGCGCCTGCAAGCGCTGGCCAAGGCACGCGGCGAAGCGGTGATGGTGGAAATGAAAGCCGCCAGTGCGCCCGCAGATCGCGTTACGCTGCTTGCGCCGCAAAAGGTCGACACTACCGATAACGATATTCCGCTCAAGATGGACGTGATGGCCGCGGCAAAGACTTCGGCTCCACCACCAGAGGCCGCTGCGGCTCCGGCAAGTTCAAGGTAAAAAATGCCACTACAAGGGTGGCATTTTGAATTGATTCGGGATTTTTTATTCCGGGCTAGTGATCATGATCGTCGTGGCGCTCCCGATGTTGCTCGTGCTCGCGCGGAGCGTAATGCTGGCTGTACCAGTTGTCTTGCACAAAGAAGACGCGCTCGCCGCAAGCGTTGTATTCGCGGCAGTGCTTGCTCCAATGTTTGGAATAGCCATTGCTGGTGTAACGGTCTGTAAATACCTCTGGTTTGCGCCGCAAAAAAATAGCGACCGATGACACAATGGCGGTTACTCAATATTGTTGACCAGGATCAATGCGTGCTCTGGCGCACAGACGCTGTCGGTTCATAACAATATCTTTATGCTGACTGGTAGTAAACTCGCCCAAAACATAAATACGCGAGTGCAGTTTTGGTTCAAAGCGTACTATTCTGCTTCGAATCTGAGCCATCACTTTGGGGAAGCACATGGCATCATATGTAGATAGTAATTTGATGTCTGGCGAGACGGTCCTGTATCGGAGCCATGTGAGCAAGTGGTCCCTTGGTTGGCTCATCTTCGTTGGTATCCTGCTGCTTCCAGCATTCGGTTTGGGTTTGATATTTCTGGGTTGGGCCTATATCGCATACAAGACAACGGAGTTCGCAGTCACCGACAAACGGCTCATCGCGAAAACCGGACTGGTCTCCCGCAACACCGTTGAGATGTTTCTGGATAAAGTCGAAAGCCTGAATGTGTCGCAAACTGTCCTGGGCCGGATACTGGACTATGGCACTGTGACCATACGGGGCACCGGATCGACTTCCGAGCCCATCAACAATATCTCTGCCCCGCTTTTTCTTCGCAAGCACTTTATGGAGGCAGCAGATTTATACCGCCAAAAGGTTTAGGTTAAGGCACGCTTGAAGTCTTTTGGAGCCTTGTAATGGAGTACAAATGAAAATGAAGTTTCTGTGGTTGGTGGTTGCGCTGGTGACTACAGCGCAAGCCGCATCGCTTGATCCGAACGTGCCGCTTCCGCTGGTCTTCAAGCCCACGCTGCAACAGACTAAAGCGGCACACCTCGCGGCTGACGTGCTGACCCGGTACCACTACAAGGCGATGCCACTCGACGATGCCATGTCGGAGAAGATATTTGATCGTTATTTGAAATCGCTTGATCCGGAGAAGCTCTTTTTCGTTCAGTCCGACATTGATCGTTTAACAGGTCTTCGCACTCAGCTCGACGACGCGATAATCAACGAGGATCTCAAGGCACCCTTTACCATTTTCAATCTCTACGCGCAGCGATTATCCGAGCGTTTTTCTTATGCCCGAACCTTACTCAAGACGGGGTTTGATTTCCGGCGGAATGAGAGTTATCAATACGAGCGTGAAAAAGAACCTTGGCCGAAAACCGAGTTCGAAATGCGCGAAGTGTGGCGGAAGCGTGTCAAGAACGACTGGCTGCGTCTGAAACTCGCCGGGAAAGACGACAAGAGCATCGTCAACACTCTGGATAAGCGTTATGTGGGTTCCATGAAACGCATTGCCCAGCTAAAGAGCCAGGATGCCTTTCAGGCATTCATGAACGCCTATACCATGGCCATTGAGCCCCACACGAACTACATGGGACCTCGAGCGGCTGAGGACTTCGACATATCGATGAAACTTTCCCTGGTCGGGATTGGCGCAGGGCTGGCGGAGAAGGACGACTACACTACGATTCGGGAACTCATTGCCGGTGGTCCTGCAGCCCTTTCAGGCCAACTCAAGATCGGAGACCGCATTTTGGGGGTCGCCGAAGGCGAGGGCGGCACCATGACAGATATCCAGGGCCTGCGTCTCGACGATACTGTTGCCCTGATTCGCGGCACAGCGGACACGACCGTCCTGCTGGATGTGCTCCCAGTCGATGCGAGCCCGGATGGGAA
>JAYUFR010000078.1:0-6239 GCA_043738625.1 Sterolibacteriaceae bacterium | reverse complement strand
AGTTGCTGATTCAGGCCAAAGCGGTCGGCATCGCTGTCGTCTGGTCTGGCGTGGTCGCGGCAGTCTCACTGTTCATCGTCAAAATGGTGGTCGGTTTGAGGGTTCCAGAGGACGAGGAACGTGAAGGTCTGGACATCACTTCACACGGCGAGACGGCATACAATCATTAGTCACGTCGCATAAACCTTGCTTTGATTGGGGCACCTTCGGGTGCCCCTTTTTATTGCTCTGACGAATGGCGCTCTTAATTGACTAAGTCAATGGACTAAGTCACAATTGCCTCCTTCGATCTGAAGGTTTTAACCCATGCTCATTAACGTACACGACGCAAAAACGCATTTCTCAAAATTGCTTGAACAAGCACACGCCGGGCAAGAAATCATTCTGGCCAAAGCGGGCAAGCCGTATGCACGCATGGTGCCGCTCGCGCCTGTTGCGCCGAAGCGCCAGCGTGGGCGCGTGAAAGCCATTGTCGACGATGCATTTTTCGACCCGCTTCCCGATGCCGAACTTGACGCATGGGAATCGCGTTGAAACTTCTGCTCGACACGCACGCGCTGCTGTGGTGGTGGTGGTGGAAAGATGATCCGCGCCTTTCAAAACGCGCGGCCAAGGCAATCGCTGATGAAACCAATACCGTTCTGGTCAGTGCCGCGAGCGCCTGGGAAATCGCCACCAAACATCGCATCGGCAAATTGTCCGGCGCCGAGCGCGCGGTCAAGGATTTCAACCAGCTCGTCGTCGCCGACGGATTTCTGCACCTTGCTGTTTCCTTTCAGCATGCCGTCAAGGCGGGCGGCTTCGCCTTCGAACATCGCGACCCATTTGATCGGATGCTCGCCGCACAAGCAATCATCGAAGGCGCGACACTGGTGACCAATGATGGCGCGATGAAACTAACCCGCGCGAAGTGCTTTTGGTAACGATGCAGATGCCATTTTTTTCAACGCAATGACTGGAGGCTATTCGCGGCAACATTTATTTATGCCCCAAACACCGCGCCAAATGGCGTTCTGCAACATTGGCGCGGGGCTTCAGCGATGTGAGGATTACTCCCCTTTCTCCACCGCCACCGCATTATCCTTCGGTCGCCGGTCGATCAGCTTGTTGAGCGGATCAATCCCCGCCTTTGCCGGCTTCTTGTCGACCACCACCACGATTTCGTTTTCTTCTTTTTCGAACTTGCGCTTTTCAAGGAAGATCGGCACGCCTTTTTCATCCAGCACGCCGACATCGATCCAGTCGGTCAAAGCCACATCCTCTTCCTTGCCGAGTTTGTCGGCGCGACGTTTCTTGGCGGTGATGTTCATCGTTACTTCATATTTGCCGCCGGGCAATTCCTTGTAGCTCGCCTTGGTGGTGCGGTTATCGTAGAGGATGATGTTCTCGAACATATCGTCGATCACGGATTGCAGCTCGGGCGGCGTGACGGCGCGGATGTGCTTGATCAGCATGGTCGCGTTCGGATATGGTGGGCCCTTGAACGCGGTCTCGTCGCGAAACGCCTTGATGGCGCGATTCAGCTTGTCTTCGCCGATGTAATCCTGCAGCGCATACATCACCACACTGCCCTTGTTGTAATGGATGTATTGCTGGTTCTCGACGCGGCCCAGCGGCACTTCTTTTTTCTGCTCGAAAGCGCGACCCGTGAGATAGCGATCCATTTCATAGCTGAGAAATTTCTGCATCTTGGCCTCGCCGTACTTGCGCTTCATCACCATCAGCGCTGAATACTGTGCCAGCGTTTCAGACAGCAGCGTTCCACCCTGCACATTGCCACCAATCACCTGATGCGCCCACCATTGATGCGCGGCTTCGTGCGCAGTGATGTAGTAGGGGTAATCGATATCCTTGTCGTCGCCTTCGCGCACGCGGGCGATGAAGCCGATGCCTTCCGAATACGGGATGGTGTTCGGGAACGCCTGGGCGAAGCTGGCGTAACGCGGGAACTCGATGATGCGGAATTGCTTGTGCTGATAGGGGCCGAATGCATCGCTGTAATACGCCAGCGACGCCTTGACGGCGGCAATCATGCGCGCAACGTTGTATTCATGGCCGGGTTGGTAATAGACCTCGATGGCGACATCGCGCCACTGGTCTTTTTTAACCGCATATCGCGCCGACTGGAAGGCGAAGAAATTCAGGATCGGCACATCCATCTTGTAGCTGAAGTAGTGACGGCCGCCCTCCTTCCATTCCTTCTGCAAATAGCCTGGCGCGATCGCGATCTGGTCTTCCTCGGTACTGACCGTGGTTTCGAAATCGATCCAGTCGGCATCGTTGGTGATGTAGTTGTTTTTCAACCCTTCCGGATCGTCGCGGTCACGCATGCGTTCTTTCGGCGCCAAGCCGTACTTCTTGCGATCCTGATCACGCTCCAGCTCGGCGCGTTCCTGATAGCCGATCAACGGCAAGACGCTGCTGCTATTGATGAAACTGCCGTTGTAAACCACTTGGGTATTCGAGCCAGAATTGGCGAAACCATGCGTCGGCAATTCAATGTCAAACGACAGCGTCGTTTCCTCGCCCGGCGCCAGCGGCGTCTTCAAGCGGTATTGGCGCACGCCCATTTTTTGATTGTGTTGCGCCAGTTCCGCCGGGGTGGCGAATTCCAGCTTGTGGTAAATCAACTTGTCGGCCTGCAAAAAATTCAGCCACACCTCGCTGACCGGAACCTCGTTTTTATTCTTCAGCCGATAAGTGCCGGCCATGCGCACCCGTTGCTCGGACGGGAACAACTGCGTGTCGACGTTGACGGCGATGATGCGCGGCTGCGGTGTTTTGGCGAAAGCCTTGTATTGTTTTTCGTACTCCACCTGCTGCTTCTGCCCGGCCGCCGTGGTCAGGTATTCATTGAGCACATTGGTGTTGTAGAAAATATAACCGCCGAGTGCCACGAAGCAAATCGCGGACGCGGTAGCTGCCAGTGCAACACCGCCGCTGATGCGGCCCCGCGCCACGCTGAGCCGCTCGCGCCAGCCACTGACGGTGCCGCGGGTCCACATCAGGTACGCCGCGATCAGCAGCAGGACAGCACCTGCCGTCCAGTACGACATGAAAACAAACGCACGCGGCAGAAAGTGGCCATAGCCATTCATGTCGGAGTAAGTTACCGGCGGAATCGAGCCGAACTTGTAAAGGTTGTGCTCAAAACCGAGCAAGCCGGAAAAACTGATCGCGATGTAGTACACGATCATGATGAAGTGACCGAGATATTTCTGGTTGACCACGCTGTGCACGGCAATCGCCAGCGCGCAGATCAGCCAGTATTCCGGCAACTGCAGAACAAATAATTCTTTCACATACAGGCCAAGCTCAAAATGGTAATAACCTTTGAATGTCTGGATGACGATTCCGCACAGCATCAGCAACGCTTGCAGCAGGACTGGCACCAGCATCAGCGCCAGCAGTTTGGCGCTCAGCGGCAACCAGGTCGGTGACGGTGCGGCATCGACAATCTGGTCGAGGCGGTTATCGCGTTCGCGCCACATCAGCTCACCCGCATAGAAGGTGATGATGATGAGCATGAACAGGCTGAAGCTGCCGCCGAGCAAACCGGTCATCTGGTATGTCACCGGCCAGGTAGTGGTGCCATAAAAGCTACCCAAGGTGGTCGAGGCCAGCCCGAGAAACAGCAAGCCGGCGAACACGAGTACTCCAAAATAAATGTTCTTGACGGTCTCGCGCAGATTGAGCCAGATGAGCTTGGGCAATAGTGTCAAACCGCTAACCCGGGCGGGCACGAATGGTCCAGTTACTAGCACTGGTGCGGCTTCCAGGCCGGTTGCCGCATCAGGCTCCAGCCGCTTCGGCGTGTTCGCCGCGTTGCCCTCGGCGGCGAAGCGCGCGAAAGAAAAGCGCAGATAGCAGCTGACGATAACAACGACGGCGATGCCCAACCACAGCAACCGGTTCCACAGCAGCACACCTTCCAGTGGAATCAGCCGTGTGTTGCGATCAGCCACCGTCCAGTATTCGGAAATGCGGCCGATCGCCACACTGCCAAAGGGATCGATCAATGAAGCGATGGTTTTATTGTCGAGATCGCGCAGCAGCTGCAGCGCAATCAGGTATCCGATCAGACACAGCACACTGCCGACATACACCGGCAACATCTTGCGCGTCAGTGCGGCGATGGCGAAAAACAGGCTGCCGATCAGCAGCGCGTTGGGCAGCAGTAACAGCACATAGGGCCACAAGTAAGCGGCAAGGCGATTCGGTCCGAGGCGTTCCGCGTCCATACCCGGCAACAGCGTGGCCAGCCAGGCACCCAGACCGATCGAGGCAAAAATCGCCAGCACCACCAGGAAGGCACCAATGAAGCGCCCGCCGAGATAATCGAGCTTGGAAATCGGTGAAGTAAAAAAGAAATAGTGGGATCGGTATTCGTAATCCTGCTGCACGGCGCGGCCCATCACGGTGGCGATGATGATGACGCCGAACATGCCCAGCAGCGTTACCGACTGCGCAATCGCGAACGGCGAATTGACGAACACCTTGCCCGATCCGAAGGAGATATTCGCGTCCTTGAACAAACCGCCGGCGGCCGCGATCCACAATAGGGCAATGAAGAAAAAGACCAGAAAGTAAACCCAGGTCGACAGACGCGATAGGCGCGCCTTCAGCTCGAACCGCGCGATGGTCAACAGCTTCATGCGCTTACCGCCGCGCTGTCACCCGCAGCATCCGCTGCACCATTGCGCAGATAGCCGCCGATGGCGGCGAAGTAGGTGTCTTCGAGGCTCGGCTCAACCGCCTCGAAGTGACTGCCCGGTTGGCGTTCACCGATCACATGAATCCGCGTCTTGCCCGCGATCAGCCGCGTCGAGATCACCGGGTATTGTTGCCTGGCGCCCGCCAAATCGCTGCGCGCCACCGAGGCCGCCCAGATGCGGCCGTTCAGCCTCTGCGTGAGTTCATTGGGTTGGCCATTGAGCAGCACTTCGCCTTTGTTGATGATCGCCATATTCGGGCACAGATCGCTCACGTCCGAGACAATATGCGTAGACAAAATCACGATCACCTGTTCGCCGATTTCGGCCAGCAGATTATGAAAACGCACGCGCTCCTCCGGGTCGAGGCCGGCGGTGGGTTCATCGACGATGATGAGTTTGGGATTGCCGATCAGCGCCTGTGCAATGCCGAAGCGCTGGCGCATGCCGCCGGAAAATCCGCCCAGCGCCTTGAAGCGCACCTCGAACAGATTGGTCTTGTGCAGCAGTCCGTTCACGACCTGCTGGCGCTCGCGCTGGTTGCTTAAGCCCTTCAATTCCGCCAGATGATTGAGCAGATCCCAGGCTGACACCTTGGGATAGACGCCGAAATCCTGCGGCAGATAGCCCAGTTGCCGGCGCACCGCGTCCTTGTCATTGAGGACGTCGATATCGCCCATGCGCGCACTGCCGGCATCGGCTTCTTGCAAGGTGGCGAGGGTGCGCATCAGGGTGGATTTGCCGGCGCCGTTGGGGCCCAACAAGCCGAACATGCCGGTGGGGATGGTCAGGCTGACGTTCTTCAGCGCCTGCACACCATTGGGATAGGTTTTGGAAAGGCCGTTGATAACGAGTTCCATGCTCATGGGTTTGGATGCCGGGTGGATTGGAAGTGGTGCAGTATCCCAGCGGACTAGCCGACTCACAAGACCCCGCGCGATGAAATGCGGCAAAGCGGCGCTGAACGCCCGGAACTGCCGGATGGAATGTATAGAACGCCATTTGGCGGGCTTCCTGTGGCGAAAACGCCCTGAAACCCGCACCAATCTTGGAGTTTGCCCATGACGATTTTTCCACCGCCTTTATATCTACGCCAGAACTCTCCGGATGAATTGCCTAATCCTGCCAGCTTGCTTTGCCCAACACGTCCGCGACCGCTATACTGGCAGGCCGTCAAACTGAAATGTTTTAGTGATGAATCAACGAGATCCCCATTTGCCACTCGCCGCGCAGAATCCAGGCACGATTGCCGACGTACAAGGCATGGCCGACACCCGCGAAATCGCCATCGACCGCGTTGGCATCAAAGCGCTGCGTCACCCGATTCGCGTGCTGGCAAGCAATGGCGAAATCAAGCACACGGTGGCGACTTTCGACATGACGGTGCGCCTGGCGCATGACGTCAAGGGCACCCACATGTCCCGCTTCGTGGAAATTCTTGAAAGTAATCAGGACGCGTTTTCCATCCCGACATTCGGCGCACTGCTACAACGCATGGTGAAAAAACTGGAAGTCACCGAAGGGCGC
>JAYUFR010000077.1:0-6267 GCA_043738625.1 Sterolibacteriaceae bacterium | reverse complement strand
ACGCCGGTGCAGGTCAATAACATCAGCAATTTCCTGAATAGCGGGCTCATGGCAGATTCCCAAAAGGTATTCAACAACAAGGCGTAGCGGAACAGTGTTGCCGCCGTCATTACTGACGATTCTGGGACCCCGGTGTTAAACCATTACACCTTTGACAGCCAACATAAGCCTACCAATCGGACCACTCGTCTGCGCTATTCGGCATGCCCTATTGCGTCAAGAGAAACGCTATCAATCGCCGAGTATGCGTAATGTCAGCGCTCGGCCAACCGCTTGCGTGCGATTTTGCACATTCAACTTGCGCAGAATTTTTTGCACATGATTTTTTACGGTCAGGGGACTGATGGTCAGAATCATGCCAATCTCGATGTTGCTCTTGCCCAGATAGATGAATCCCAAAATTTCCTTTTCGCGCACGGTGAGAAGATCACGTTCTGCAGCGCTGGACGGTGGTCCTCCCCCTGCTTCCGGCCAGCTGATTTGGGTACGGACCCACGCCACGTGCAAAAATGGCACCATCAATTCGACAAGGCGGGCATATTTTGGCGAGATGGTTCCCGACCGACAGACAAAAATGAACAAACTGGCCGGGGTTCCGATGGTGTCGTAGGTTCCGTGCACCACGATGTCATTGGTACCGATAAAGTTGAGTTCCCGAGCCAGTTCGCTACCAGCGGACAGTTTTTCTTTTCCCATCTCACAAATCACCGGTCGAAAATGATTTGATGCCCAAACCTTGACAAGATTTGGGATCAGCGAGGTGTTGTGGACGGACAAGGTTCTTGATAATGCATGACTTGGGGGAGCCGTCGAAAAGCTGTCGACATCAAAAGACATGGAGTCGCCTTTACGCAGGGCACATATCAACAACTCGTGCCTTAACAGATTCTTCAGCAGCCCCTGAGTCCAACAAAAAAAATGGTTCGAACTGTGTACCCTGAGTGAAGCATCAAGGTTGAGCGCCAGCGCCTCAAGTTCCAAAGGGTCGAGAAAGCTGGGGTGGCCGTCCATGCTGTCATCCATAGCACTCATCGCTTCTGGTTGGGGTGGTCGCGACATGGCTTGCACGGCCGTCCGGCTGTCATCTACTAGCATGAAGCACTCCGCAAATAATAGGAATGCTGCATTGATAGCAAATGAATGTTAAGCAATCATTAAATATCTCCCTGTGTGAAAAATATTTAACGGATTGCTTCATAAGACTTTTCAGGGGGCGTCGATCACGACCATGCGACACATGGACCGTAGCGGCGAAATAAGTCTGCCGCGCCCGAAACAGATCCACCCCGAATACGCCAAGCGCCAGCATCGGCGACTGATGGGTATATCCCGCCCGCTTTCCGCGACCCAAGCGTCGTTACCAGCATGCCAGACCGCCGGCGCAAAAATGAGCGCGTAGTCTGATTAACCTATCCGCAAGCGCCCGCAAGTTCATCATCATCGAACATCGAATCGCGTAATTTTGTTCCAGGCGCAGAACATTGGAGAGAAAAATGCGAAGTACGATGACGACCCAGGCAGGAAGGGCCAGTGAGCTGATGAACTGTTCAGTGACGATGCCTGTGACCGAGTCCAACAGGTTCTGGTCGAATAATTTTTTTGCAAATGACTGCATCGGCTGCGGCAACATCTCCAAGCGCCAGCTATTGATTCGGCGTCGCCATTTAATTATCCCGACGCGTTTTGAAGATGCTGACTGTGATGATGTCGGGGATGTCGAGCGAAAAAGGACACACGGCGATGCCACCCAGAATGCGTAGTGCACAGCATGCGCCCCAGCTTCCCCGGCGTTTTGTTTCGCTGCCGGTCACTGCCATTAACGGTTCACGCACTGAAGCCAGGGCAGAGTCAACCGTTGATTCATCGTCACCACCGCCCACCATTGGTGAGGCTCTTCATGCCGAGAAAAACGGTATTGGATATTCACTCACGCCGGTTGCGCTGGCACATGCCGCGCTTACCTCTGTGGTGACAATCACCACCCTGCTCATATGTGCTGCCGCATTCAACCAGCCATTCACAGGCGCCTATTTGATACTTGCCCTCATCGTCTTTTCATTCACTTTCCCAGGTCGGCGGCCGAAAGACAATCGCATCCCGGTCGTGGCCGGAAAGATCCTGGCCGACTGGCTCATGCTGCTCCTGCTGCTGATAGTGCTGGGGTGGACCACACGCACCACGACGTCTTTCGATCAGCGCGTGATTCTCGCCTGGATTCTGGCCACACCCTTTGCGCTGTTCGCCGCCCATATCGTGATGCCTATCGCGCTGCCGCGGCTGATGGCGGCCGAGGGCATGCAGAGGGTTGCGGTCATTGTCGGCAGAGGAGAACTGGGCCGTAAACTGACCTCGGCCATTGAATCCTCATCATTTCTCGGCATCCGCATCTCGGGTTATTTTGATGATCGCAACCTCGTAGGCGCCAACAATGTTGCAGCCGTCGATGACCTCGGTACGCTGGATCAGCTTGCCAACTATGTAAAAAGCCATCATGTGGATCTCATCTACATAACACTGCCCATGGCTTCACAGCCGCGCATCCTCAAGTTGCTCGACGAACTGCGTGACACTACGGCCTCAATTTACTTCACCCCGAATATCTTCCTGTCCGACCTGATCCAGGCACGCATGGACACGATCGGTGACGTTCCCGTTTTTGCTGTTTGCGAAACCCCGTTCGACGGAACCAACGGGTGGCTCAAGCGCGCCAGCGACCTGGTGTTGGCGAGCATGATTCTCGTACTCATCGCCCCGCTGATGCTGGCCATCGCAATCGGTGTCAAACGATCTTCGCAGGGCGCGGTGCTGTTCAAACAGCGCCGCTATGGTCTCGATGGCAGGGAAATCCTCGTTTATAAATTCCGCACCATGTCCGTTCTCGATGATGGCGATGAAATCCGGCAGGCCACACGCAACGACAGTCGGGTCACCCGGTTCGGTGCATTCCTGCGCAGAACCTCTCTTGACGAGCTGCCGCAATTCATCAATGTGCTGCAAGGGCATATGAGCGTCGTCGGGCCACGTCCCCATGCGGTGGCCCACAATGAGTTGTACCGGAAGCTGATCAAAGGCTACATGATCCGCCACAAGGTGAGACCAGGCATTACCGGGTGGGCACAGGTAAACGGTCTGCGCGGAGAAACCGACACGCTCGAAAAAATGCAAAAACGCATCGAATATGACCTTGATTACCTGCGTCATTGGTCATTGCGCTGGGATCTGGCAATCATCCTGAAGACGATATGCGTCGTATGGAAAAAACAAAATGCTTACTGAATATTCGTGCAAACCGCTCAATAAGCTGTATGCAGCCTTCCGGCCGGCCAAGCGGATCGTTCACCGCCGTGACGCGACGCTCACCCCATCGCATCGCATACCCTCCATTCGGATCATGGGGGCACTCGAACAGCCGCATGGCATCGCGGCCCATGCTATCGACATGTTCACCGATCCATCGATTATCAGGCCTCAATCGAGTATCAGGAGTTGCATGACTTTCGCAACGCCATTACAACAAGTACAGCCGGGAGTAGACAAATGATGCCAGCGCAGTATGTATCCATGGCCGACGTTCGCCGTCGATTTTCCGATGCCGACGCAGCGGGAAAATGGAACGCCATGTATGAGACCGATACCGAACGTCTTGACGAGTCCAATTTCAGATTGCGGCGGGATATTGCCGTCGCTTATGTCCAGAGCATTGTGACTCCGGAATCACGCGTCATGGATCTGGGCTGCGGGACCGGCCCGGTGATGAGTGAACTGCGCCGCCATGGCGTGAACGTCATTGGTATCGACGATTCCGCGGACATGCTGGAACATGCTCGCTCACGCTTGCGGTCGCAGGCGCTTGATGAATCCGATTTATTTCAGGGAGATTGCCGCAAAACCCTGTATCCAAGCGAGTGTTTTGATGTCGTCGTATGTCTGGGGGTAATCAGCTACATTGAAAACTACGATCCTGTTCTGGATGAAATTCATCGCCTGTTGAAACCGGGTGGAACGGCGCTGATCAGCTTCAGAAATGTATTCAATCCCACCCTCTCAGACCCCTTGGCATTGGCCAAGGCAGCGCTCAGAACACTGCTGAGCCCGCTTTTCGGCCCACCTGTTGCCGAAGGATTCGAGATTGGCCGTTTTCTTGATCATCGGGTAGTCACATCGAAAATGGACGCGCGCGGATTCCGGTGCGTCGACTTCTTCGGAATCGGATTCGGCCCGTTCCGTTTCGCCGGCAGAAATATTTTCAGCGAGAGGCAATCCATGCGGATCAGCCGCTGGCTGGCAAGCGCCTGTGACTCACTGTCTATTCGCCGCCCGCTATGCTGGCTTACCGATGTCAGCCTTTGGGCTTACCAGAAGCCTCTGATTGATCGCAACAAATGAGCTTTCCACCAAAACGGTAATCGGAGCATTCACATGACTGCAATCCCTTGCGCAATTGTCAGAGGCGGCACCAGTAAAGGCATTTTCATTCTTGAAGAACATTTGCCGGCTGATCAAAGGCAACGCGACCGCGTCCTGCTGGCGCTGATGGGAAGCCCGGATACGCGCCAGATCGACGGTCTGGGAGGTGCCGATCCTTTGACCAGCAAAGTGGCGATTGTGTCGCGCTCCCACCGCAAAGGCATTGATGTCGAGTATGAGTCCGTCGAAGTGGGTATTGCCGAAGCTCAGGTCAATCATGGAATCATGTGCGGAAATCTTGTGGCCGGCGTTGGCTGCTTTGCCATCGCCGAAGGGCTGGTGCGGCCAAAGTTTCCGTTGACCACGATCAATATTTATTGCCTTAACAACCGCAAGGTAATCGTCGCGAAAATTCCATTTGCGGATGCTACCCACTCAATGTTGCCAACGATGACCGGCATGAACACACTGGTCAGTCTGGTTTTTTGCAATCCTGATGGCGCAATTACCGGCACGCTGTTGCCTGCCGGCGAACCGGCTACCCTGCTTTCGCTGGACAATGGCAAGAGCATCTCGGTCTCCATTGTGGACGCCGGTACGCTTTACGCATTTGTTCGAGCCGACGCCATGGGTTTGACCGGCAGCGAGGATGCGGCCGCGCTGGATGGCAATGCACACTTTCGCACGACAATGGAGCTGCTGCGCCTGAAAGTTGCCGACTGCATTAATCAGCATGGCAGTAACGGCGCTTCAGTGATCACTTCCCGGCAGGTAAAGATGGCTGTTATCTCCCCGCCCGACCGACAGCATGACGGCGTCGATATTATGTCCAGAGTGGTTAACACGGCGAAAATCCACAAAGCCTATGCCGTGTCCGCCGGAATTTGCCTCGCCGCAGCCGCCACCATTCAGGGAACACTGGTCAATGAAATTGTCCGTCCTCAAAATTTGCATTACACGCTGCGGATCGGCCACCCATCCGGCACCTTGCCCTTGCTCACACATTGGTCCAAAGGGGTCCATGGAACCATCATTCATGCAACGGAACTTCAGATCAGCGCGCGAATCATTCTGCGCGGGACGGTCTATATTTACCCTGCAATCGCAACGTCGCGTTCCGCGAACGTGAGCGAAGACGAGGTGCGTAATGTAAAGCGCGTTTCGACCGCTATGAGTCAGTTGAGGGTGTAGGTCTTTCCTGAGGGGGCTTTTAACCATGAATACGGCATTTGTTTTGACTCATGAGTCGGATCCACGGCGGACCAACAAGTCGATGAGCCTGATCGCTCTGGCAATCACGCGTTCCTTGGGTCGAAACGGCGTCCGGGTCGTCAGAGTCCATCCCAACGGCCTTGATCGAAGTCTTTCTTCAAAATACTGCTCGAAGGTGGAAGTCTCGCCGGATTTCTACGAGTCGGAAGAAAGACTTCTCGCGTTCTTGCTGGGGCTACAGAACCGTTACGAAGGGACTCGCCTGCTCATTCCGGCAAGTGATGATTGCGCCTATTTTGTCTCAAAATACCATGGTGCCCTGAGCGCTACCTTTTCAGTCTTGGCGCCCAGTGGATCCGTCATGGAGCGCATCCTCGACAAAAAAAAACAATACGAACAAGCACAGAGCCTCGGCATTCCAATTCCTGAAACCTACTTTCCCGCCGGAATTGAGGACGTGAGCCGACTGGCTCCGAAATTGGTCAATTATCCTTATGTGATCAAACCGCTCGTAGCCCATACCTGGCGACGTGCGATGATGAAAAAAGTGTCGCAAGGCAAGAAGGGTTTTGCGGTGCAAAACGTCCAAGAGTTGATCAGCCAATACGAGGCGATAGCCCAGGGCGACCAGAACGTCATGATTCAGGA
>JAYUFR010000076.1:0-6287 GCA_043738625.1 Sterolibacteriaceae bacterium | reverse complement strand
CGGCGTCCGGCTCCAGCCCGGTCTCCTGCAAGATCTGGCGCGAGATGCGGTTCATCTTGTTGATGGTCTCGATCATGTGCACCGGGATGCGGATGGTGCGTGCCTGGTCGGCGATGGAGCGGGTGATGGCCTGGCGGATCCACCATGTGGCGTAGGTGGAGAATTTGTAGCCGCGGCGGTATTCGAACTTGTCCACCGCCTTCATCAAGCCGATGTTGCCTTCCTGGATCAAGTCAAGGAATTGCAGGCCGCGGTTAGTGTATTTCTTGGCGATGGAGATCACCAGGCGCAGGTTGGCCTCGGTCATTTCACGCTTGGCACGGCGCGCCTTGGCTTCACCGGTGGACATCTGCTTGTTGATGTCCTTGAGTTCCTTGAGCGGGATGCCAATGCGGGTTTGCAGGTCGATCAGCTTCTGCTGCTCTTCGAGGATGGCCGGCGCGGCGCGCATCAATTGCGCGGCGTAGAGTTTGCCGGCCTGCACCTCGTGCTTGAGCCATTCCATGTTGGTCTCGTTGCCGGGAAACACCTTGATGAAGTGCTGGCGCGGCATGTGCGACTTGTCCACGCACAGGTGCAGAATCTTGCGTTCGTGATTGCGCGCCGCTTCGACCATGCCGCGCACCGAGTCGCACAGGCGCTCGATGGTCTTGGCGGTGAAGCGGATGTTCATCAACTCGCCGGAAATCTGCTTCTGGGTCTTGAGGTAGCCCTTGTCCTGCGAGCCTTTTTTCGACAACGCGGACTGGGCTTTGGTGTAGTACTGGTGAATGAGTGCAAAACGCTCCAGCGCATCCTGCTTCAACTTGAGCAGCGAAGCTGAAGCACGCGCCTCGCCGTCTTCATCGTCTTCGTCTTCGTCCACCACTTCGATGTCTTCAGCTTCGGCCATCGCTTCGATGTCTTCGGCCACTGCATTGGGATCGATCAATCCGTCCACGACTTCGTCGACACGCATTTCGTCGCGTGCCACCTTGCCGGCCAGATCCATGATCTCGGCAACGGTCGTCGGACAGGCCGAGATGGCGATCACCATGTGCTTGAGGCCGTCTTCGATACGCTTGGCGATCTCAACTTCACCTTCGCGCGTCAACAGTTCAACCGAGCCCATCTCGCGCATGTACATGCGCACCGGATCGGTGGTGCGGCCGAATTCGGAATCTACCGTGGACAAGGCTTGTTCGGCCTGTTCTTCGACTTCTGCCGCATCGACCACAGCGGGGGCCTGCTCGGTCAGCAGCAACTCTTCTGCGGCGGGCGCCTCGTCAAAGACCTGGATACCCATGTCGTTGAACGTAGTGATGATGGACTCGATCTGCTCGGCGTCCACCATGTCGTCGGGCAGGTGGTCGTTGATTTCGGTGTAGGTGAGGAAGCCGCGTTCCTTGCCCAGCGCGATAAGGTTCTTGAGCCGGGTGCGCTTGGCTTCCATATCGAGTGGCAGAGGCGCTGCGGGTGCGATCAGCGCCATCTTGCCGCGTTTGCCCTTCACTTCGACCTTTGCGCCTTTGACGGGCTTGGCCGGGGGTGCCATGACTTCTGTCAGGACAGCTTCCAGCTTGCTGCCCTTTGCAGGCTTGGCCAGGGATACGGGTGCAGCAGATTTGGCAGATGCGGGCATGGGCTTGGCGGCGGGTTTCTTGACTGGCGCCGTATGGGCAACAGATTTTTTGGCAGGTGTTACGGGCTTGGCTTTGGCCTTGACCGGAACAGTTTTTTTCACGACTTTGGCCTTGGCGTTGACTGGAGGTTTTTTGGCAGGCACGGCTTTTTTTGCGCTGGGTTTGGCAGCGGCTTTGGATTTCGTGCGCTTTGCGATTTCCTTGGGCATGGCAAATCCTCGGTTCAAACGCTGCGTGACTGGAAAGCCTTGCAGCCGGTAGTCAAGGCTCGGGGGAACCGGCAATTATACACTAGTCAATTTCCCTGACTTTCACCTGTTTTTCTGACGAGCAACTCGGCCAGCCGACGCCGTTCATCGGGAGGAAGTCCGCCTTGCCGTTCCATTGCAGTAAGAGCCGCAATCTCGGATTTGAGTTCCTGAATACGGATGCTATCCAGTGTTTCCTCAAATTCCCTTTCGCTGCTGGCCTCGTCGGTTTCGCGCGCGACGGCTTCAACAAGCCCCATCACCGCAGCCTCGTGCGAAGATCCACGCAAAAACTCGAGCATCACCCCATGATTGCCGGTGGGCAGTTCGCCTTGTTCAAAAGCGCTGGCAATGAAGTGCAGCGCTGCTCCGTCCGGGTGATCGTCAGGAATGATATCGAGCGGCACCCGCGCCGCGCGCTCGGGCCGCTCCAGAATGGCTTTCAGCAGGGTGCGCAGTTTGGAAACTTCGACCGTACGTTTCTGGCCGCGCGGTGGCGTGCGGTAGCGAGCCAAGGGTTTGAGGCCACACTGGCCTTCAACTTCAGCCTGGCTCAAGGCAGCAGCAGCAGCGACGGCCTTGGTCACTTGTACGCGCAACACGGGTGCCGATAGCCGCTGCAAGTGGGGCTTGGCCACGTGCACCAGACGGGCGCGGCCTTCGGCGGTGGCAAGGTCGATATCCGACTGAAGGTGCCGCATCAGGAATTCGCTGAGGGTCACGGGGTGCGCGACCATGCGGCGGAAGGCATCGGCGCCTTCGGCGCGGACGAAGCTGTCCGGGTCATGTTCGGTCGGGAGGAACAGGAAGCCAACCGACTTGTCATCGGCAAGCTGGTCGAGGCTGGCTTCCAGCGCGCGCCACGCCGCCTTGCGCCCGGCGCTGTCACCATCGAAGCAAAACACCACCTTTGAGGCTTGGCGCAACAGTTTGTGCGTGTGGTTGGAGGTAGTCGCGGTACCAAGTGTCGCGACGGCATTGGCGATGCAGTGCTGCGCCAGAGCGACGACATCCATGTAGCCTTCAACCACGATCACTGTGTCTTCATCGCGGATCGCCTGCCGCGCCTGGGTCAGGCCGTACAGTTCGCGGCCCTTCTCGAACAACGGGGTTTCGGGCGAGTTGAGATACTTGGGTTCACCTTCGCCAATAACGCGCCCGCCAAAGCCGATCACGTTGCCGCGTTGGTCGAGGATGGGAAACATGACGCGGTCGCGGAAGCGGTCATAACGGCGGCCCTGCTCGTTCACGATGACCAGGCCGCATTCCACCAGTGCGGCATCGTCGTAGTTCGGAAAAGTTTTTTGCAGGCCCTGCCAGTCTTCGGGCGCATAGCCGAGGCCGAAGCGGGCGGCGATTTCGCCGGTCAGGCCGCGCCCCTTGAGGTACTCAATGGCCTTGGGCGAGGCTTTCAGTTGCTGGCGATAAAAGCCGGCGGCGCGCGCCATCAACTCGGTTAGCGGCGCCTTGCGGGCGCTGTCGGCGCTGCGCTGAACGGAAGTTTCGCGCGGCACTTGCAGGCCGATATGCGACGCGAGATCTTCGACGGCGTCGATGAAACCGAGGCCCGAATACTGCATGACGAACCCGATGGCGCTGCCATGCGCGCCGCAACCGAAGCAGTGATAAAACTGCTTGGCCGGGCTCACCGTGAACGACGGCGTTTTTTCGGAATGAAACGGGCAGCAGGCGCTGTAATTGGCGCCCGCCTTGCGCAAGGGCACGTAGCGCTCGACGACGTCGACGATGTCGAGACGTCCAAGCAGTTCCTGGATAAAACTTTCGGGGATCACGGCGCGATTATGCGCCGCTCTCAAGAAAGCGCCGGGCCGTCCCAAGCGTTCTTGAAGCCTCTTGGGGGGCCTGACGCGAAGCGGCAGGTTTGGGGGCGCTCAATTGGGAACTGACTCAGTGACCAAGCTTCGCCTTGACCAGTTTGGACACTTCGCCCATGTCGGCGCGACCGGCGACCTGGGGCTTGACCAGGGCGATCACCTTGCCCATGTCGGAAGGCGCGCTGGCGCCGGACTCGGTCACGGCTGCGGTGACGATGGCGGCCACTTCGGCGGCGGACAAGGCTTGCGGCATGTACGACATCAGCACTTCCACCTCGAATTTTTCAACATCAGCCAAATCCTGGCGTTTGCCAGCTTCGAACTGGTTGATCGAATCCTTGCGCTGCTTGAGCATTTTTTCGATGATGGTGATCACCGCCGCGTCGTCGAGCTCGATGCGCTCATCGATTTCTTTTTGTTTCATCGCCGCCATCAGCAGGCGGATCGCGGCCAGGCGCGCCGAGTCCCTGGCGCGCAGCGCGGATTTCATGTCTTCGTTGATGCGGAGCTTGAGAGACATTCGATTCCTCCAAGTGAAAACGCCGAAACCGCCAGTATCGTTGGATATTTGGCGGTTTCGGCAGGACTTCGGGGCGAAGCTTTTTAGAACATCTTCGGCGGCAGCATCTGGCTGCGGATGCGCTTGTGATGGCGCTTCACGGCGGCAGCCAGCTTGCGCTTGCGCTCGGCGGTGGGCTTCTCGTAAAACTCACGCGAACGCAGCTCGGTCAACAGACCGGTCTTCTCGATGGCGCGCTTGAAGCGACGGATCGCAACTTCAAACGGCTCATTTTCCTTTAGACGGATACCCGGCATTGCAATTACCTTGGTTAGAGCGGGAAAGGCGCGCATTGTATCCATTTCTCAGGCAATGTCAAAGGTAGAATGCGCCTCCCATGATCGTTCTCGGCATCGAATCCTCCTGCGACGAAACCGGCGTCGCGCTGTTCGACAGCGATCGCGGTCTGCTGGCACACGCCGTCCACACCCAAGTGGCCATGCATGAAGCCTATGGCGGGGTGGTGCCCGAGTTGGCCTCGCGCGACCATATCCGGCGACTGATTCCCCTGCTGGAGAGGGTGCTGACCGAAAGCGGAACCCGCAAACAGAACATCAATGCCATTGCCTATACGGCCGGGCCGGGGCTGGCAGGTGCTTTGCTGGTGGGGGCAAGTTTTGCCGAGTCGCTGGGTCTGGCGCTGAACGTACCAGCCGTGCCGGTGCATCACCTTGAAGGCCATCTACTCTCCCCGCTGTTGTCAAAAGATCCGCCCAAATTCCCCTTTGTCGCCCTGCTGGTCTCGGGCGGACACACCCAGCTCATGCGTGTCTGCGGAGTGGGTACTTACGAGTTGCTGGGCGAATCGCTCGACGATGCAGCGGGCGAGGCCTTCGACAAGACCGCCAAGCTGCTGGGGCTGGGCTATCCCGGCGGACCGGCAGTGGCGGCGCTGGCCGAGCACGGCGTGCCAGGCAAGATCAAGCTGCCGCGGCCCATGCTGCACTCCGGCGATTTCGATTTCAGTTTCTCGGGACTCAAGACAGCCGTGCTGACGGCAGTGCGTCAGTCGGCCATGGCCGAATCGGACAAGGCCGATCTGGCCGCTGAATTTCAGGAAGCGGTGACCGAGGTGCTGACCACCAAATCGCTGGCAGCGGTGCGCCATTGCGGTCTCGATACGCTGGTGGTCGCCGGCGGGGTGGGCGCCAATCATCGTTTGCGCGAACGCTTGAATAAAGCTGCGGCCAAAGCCGGCGTTGGGGTGCACTACCCGGAGCTGGATTTATGCACTGACAATGGCGCAATGATCGCGTTCTGTGGCGCACAGCGCCTGCTGGCTGGCCTCGCCAAATCTTCTGCAGGCAAACTTGTAGGCACATTCAGCGTGCGGCCGCGCTGGCCGTTGCAAGAGCTGGCTTGACGCTATTTCCTGCCGAGCTTGCCCTCGGTGCCCGCCAGCAAGTGTTGAATGTTGGAGCGGTGTCGAACGATCAGCAGTGCCGACATGGCGGACACCACGATCAGCGCTTCAACCGGCTGGTTCAGCCACCATGCAGCAGAAGGCGCCACCGCCGCAGCAACCAGCGCGGCGAGTGATGAATAACGCATCACCAGTGCAGTCAGCAGCCATGCGCCAACGCAAATCAGTGCCAGCCAGCCGCTGAATCCTGCCAAAACCCCAAGCGCGGTAGCGACACCTTTACCGCCCTTGAACTTGAGGAACAGCGGAAAAATGTGGCCGATAAATGCCGCGAAGCCGGCTGCGGCAATCGCAATTGCATCCATCCCCAGCAGTGCCACCAGCTTCATCGCGATCCAACCCTTGAGGGCATCGCCGATCAGGGTCAGCAGCGCCGCAAGTTTGTTGCCGGAACGCAGCACGTTGGTGGCACCGGGATTTTTGGAACCAACCGTACGCGGATCGGGCAGGCCGCAAGCGCGCGAGACGATCACCGCAAACGGCAGCGAGCCGAGCAGATAACCGATCAGTACCGCGCACAGCAACAGGGTTTGGGCATTCATGAGTGACTCGTGACTTACAATCGCGGCCATTCTAACCGAGGGGCCAAGCGCTTAAATG
>JAYUFR010000075.1:0-6297 GCA_043738625.1 Sterolibacteriaceae bacterium | reverse complement strand
GCGCTGATCGCCGATCTGGAGTCGGCGCTGCCGCAGATATGGGGCCGCATCGTCTCCAGCATTTTCATCGGCGGCGGCACGCCCAGCCTGTTCTCGCCCGAAGCCTACGACACCTTGCTGGCGGCGGTGCGCGCACGCGTAAACCTGCAGGCCGATGCCGAGATCACGCTTGAGGCCAATCCGGGAACAGTGGAAGCAGCGAAGTTCGCCGGTTTTCGCAATGCCGGCATCAACCGCGTGTCGCTCGGCATTCAGAGTTTCGATGATGCCAAGCTCAGGAGCCTGGGCCGCATCCACACCGCTGATGAAGCGCGGCGCGCTATCGACCTGGCCTTGCAGCATTTCGATCGGGTTAATCTCGACTTGATGTACGCGCTGCCCGAGCAGAAGATGAAGCAGGCCGAGGCCGACATGAAAGAAGCGATCAGCCGGGGTACCGAACATCTGTCCGCGTACCACCTGACATTGGAACCCAACACCCCGTTCCACCATTCGCCGCCGCCGCTGCCCGACGACGATCTTTCCGCCGATATGCAATTAATGGTGGAAGAGTTTTTCACCGCAGCCGGTTATGAGCATTACGAAACCTCGGCCTTCGCCAAGCGCGGTGGGCACTGCCGTCACAATCTCAATTACTGGAACTTCGGCGACTACCTGGGAATCGGTGCCGGCGCCCACGGCAAGCTCACCTCGCATCTGGGCGTGGTGCGCGAGATGCGGCGCAAGCATCCGCGTGACTATCTGGACGGCGCAAAGCGCGGCGACTTCATTCAGGAGCGGCACAATGTCACCGCCGCCGAACTCCCCTTCGAATTCATGATGAACGCACTGCGGCTGACTGAAGGCTTTCCATCGCGCTTGTTCGAGGAGCGCACCGGTTTGCCGCTGGCGACAGTACATGCTGAATTGTTGCAGGCACAGCGCGACGGATTCATCGCAGTCACCGCCGAGCGCATCACGCCGACGCTGCGCGGTCAGCGCTTTCTCAACACCCTGTTGCAGAGTTTTCTGCGCGACGCCTGAATACGACATCCCATACCCCGTGACCCAGGCGCAGGCCACGCTGCTCGAACTTGGTCAGCGGTCGGTAGGCGGGGCGGGGGGCGAAGCCCGGCGCCGTATTCTCCAGTAACGGTTCCGCGGAGAGCACCGCCACCATCTGCTGCGCGTACTCTTCCCAGTCTGTCGCACAGTGGAAGTAGCCACCAGGCGCGAGTCGTTCGGTGAGCAGTCGCACAAAATCTGGCTGAATCAGGCGGCGCTTGTGGTGACGCTTTTTCGGCCAGGGGTCGGGAAAGAAGATGTGAATGCCCGTCAACATGCCGGGAACGATCATGTCGCGCACTACCTCCACCGCGTCGTGCTGGACGATGCGCACATTGCCAAGATTCCGTTCGACAATTTCCTTGAGCAGCGAGCCAACGCCGGGGGTATGCACTTCAACGCCGAGAATATCCAGTTCCGGATGCGCGGCGGCGATGACCGCCGTGGTTTCGCCCATGCCAAATCCGATTTCGAGAATCTTCGGTGCGACACGGCCGAATACGACAGCCAGATCGAGCAACTGTGGTGCGTAGGCAATGCCCCACACCGGCATCAGCGTCGCGTGGTGACGGGCCTGCGCATTGGAGACGCGACCCTGGCGCAGCACGAAGCTGCGGATATGTCCCGGGTGCAAATCGCTCATGATTTGGGCTTGAACGGGGCGCCGGGATCAGCCGCCGGTGTGGCAAGCCACGTGGTCAGGCCTTCACAACGATCGGCGGTTGCGTGGTGACGCCCACTGCTGCGCGCCTGATTCAGCCAATGATCGAAGCTTCCTTCGAGCTGCGCTTCCTGCCAGCGTTGCTCCACAGTCTGACGCGCTTGGTCGAGCTCTGCGCTGTAATTTTGCCGCCACGCATCAATGCCGCCGTCAAGCGCGGAAGACGCATCACCGGTGAGTATGGACTTGCAAGCCTCTGCTTGCGCCTCGGTGGCTGCGGCGACAGTAAGCCGATCAAGCTTCACCTGTAAATCGAATTGAGCAGCGAGGTCGTTGTGATAGCGGCCCAACGCCTGCGGCAGGGTCGCACAGGCAGCGCTGAGTTTGGACGAACCTGACTTGAGCGACAGCGCATTTTGCAACCCGAGCGCCGTCACGATATCCGGCCAGGTCGCTTCACCAGAGCGTTCGCCAAAGTAGTAGCGCGCCAATTCTTCCTGCGCCAGCGCGATGGTCGCTCCCTGTTGCTGCTGCCACGCCGCGTAGGCCTGGCGCACTTCTTCGCCATGCGCCGGCTGATCGAAGCAGCGCTCCGCCAGCAATGAGATGCCATGGGCCAGACCGAACAACCGCTGCTGGGTAAGGATGCGTGGTTGATCAAAGACATAGCCAGGCGGTGCGGCACTGACCAGCGGCAGAGCATTTTCACCTTGGGCAACCGTTGCCGTCAGCGCGGCCAGCACCGCGAAGATCAGACGAAGTTCAGGAACCAATGAGACCGCCAGTCGGTGAACTGGGGCTCGCGGCATAAAACTTCTTCGGCATGCGTCCGGCCAGCCACGCCTCGCGTCCGGCTTCGACGGCTTTTTTCATCGCACTGGCCATCAGTACCGGTTTCTGCGCGTGCGCAATGGCGGTATTCATCAGCACACCGTCGCACCCCAGCTCCATCGCGATGGCGGCATCGGATGCGGTACCGACGCCCGCATCCACCAGCACCGGCACCTTGGCGGCTTCGATGATCAGTTTGAGATTCCATGGATTGAGGATGCCCATGCCGGAGCCAATCAATGAGGCCAGTGGCATGACCGCAACGCAACCGATCTGTTCCAGCAGCTTGGCCTGGATGGGATCGTCGGAGCAATACACCATTACGTCGAAGCCATCCTTCACCAAAATTTCGGCGGCCTTCAAGGTTTCCGGCATGTTGGGAAACAAGGTTTGCGGATCGCCCAGCACTTCGAGTTTGACGAGGCTGTGACCGTCCAGCAGCTCGCGCCCGAGACGCAAGGTGCGCACCGCGTCATCTGCGCTATAGCAACCGGCGGTATTGGGCAGAATCGTGAACTGCTCGGGCGGCAATACATCAAGCAGCGAAGGTTGGCCGGGCTCCTGGCCAATATTGATGCGGCGGATCGCCACGGTGACAATTTGACTGCCAGCAGCGTCAATCGCGGCGCGGGTCGCAGCAAAATCCTTGTATTTGCCAGTGCCCACCAGTAATCGGGAATGATAGGTTTTGCCGGCAATAACGAGCGCGTCAGTATTCATGGATGGGTGTGGTTAGCCGCCGCCCACTGCGACGACAATTTCAAGTTGATCGCCGTCAGCGATGGGGGTTTCTCGGTGACGACTCTTGGGTACGATCTCGCCGTTGCGCTCCACTGCTATCCGTTTGCCGGCATAGCCCAGACTTTGCAGCAGGCCACTCACAGTTTGGGGATGCTGGAATTGGCTGGCTTTGCCGTTGACGGTGACCGTGATCATTGCGTGCAAATTTTATCACGCAGCCAGGATCGGCCCGACTAGCAGGCGCCGCTCGTTACTTCGCCGCCCGCTTGCGCGGCTTCGCCTTGGCGGGTACTTCCGGCTTCGTTTCCTTTGCAGGTTTTGCTGCCTTTGCTACCTTCGCAGGTGTTGCTGCCGGTTCAGCCTTTTCCGGCTTGGCGGCTTTCGCTGGCTTGGCGCCTGCCTTTGGTGTCCTGACCTCAAACTCGAATCCGACCTTGCCGGATGCCGGGTCGCGCACCAGATAGGCGGAGAACTTGCGCCGCGTGCGCGCCGAGATGAAACCTTTCAACAGGCTGGTTCTGCCGGTCTCCAGCAGTTTCTGCATTTCTGCACGAGGCACCTCCTGTTGCAGGATCACCTTCCCGGACCGGAAATCACAGGTCTTGGCGGGGCCCACCGATTTTTCGCAGACATAGCCCATGCCATGCTCGAACACGCGCGCCGCACATTTGGGGCATGGACCCAGTGTTTCCTGTGCGCTGAAATCGACCTCCTCTGCATCACCGTCACTGCCCTGCCCGAAGTCGAACTCGGGCATATCCTCGGCGTTCAGTTTCATCATGGCGGCAAAGGCACGCCCCATCTTGCTGCGAAAACCCTGCAGCGGTCCGACCACACGCTTGGTCAGCAGTTCTTCAATTTCTTCCGGTTCCCACTGCCGGCTGGCGACTACCTTCCACAACTTGTACTCGCACTTCTGGCACTCGAACTTCTTGTAGGTCTCGCGAATCACGCCGCCGCACTTGGGGCAAGGCGTCTTCAACGTACTGAAGGCTTCGTCGGGCAATTCGCCATGCTTGATGCGATCCACCATCACCCGCGCCTGACCGCTGATGTGCTCCATGAATTCGGCGCGATTCAGCCGCCCGTGTTCCATTTCCCGCAGCTTGAATTCCCACTCGCCGGTCAGTTCCGGTGAACGGATTTCATCAACACCGAGTTTTTCCAGTGCAAAAATCAGCGAGAACGCTTTGGCTGTCGGCTGCAATTCGCGGCCGTTGCGATGCACATACTCCTCGGCAATCAACCCTTCAATGGTGGCGGCTCGCGTGGCCGGCGTACCAAGACCGCGTTCGGACATGGCTTCGCGCAATTCCTCGTCTTCCACCAGTTTGCCGGCGCCTTCCATGGCGGAGAGCAGCGTGGCTTCGTTGAAGCGGGCCGGTGGTTTGGTGACCAGCGCCTTCACTTCCACATCATTGGCCCAGACGCGTTCTTTCGGCTGCAGCGGTGGCAGGCTGGGCGCTTCATCGTCGCCCAGTACTTCCTTGCCATACACGGCAAGCCAGCCGGCACTAACCAGCACCTTGCCCTCGGTCTTGAAGGCTTCTTTCTCGACACGGGTGATGCGTGTGGTGATGTTGTATTCCGCCGCCGGGAAAAAGATGGCGAGAAAACGCTTGGTCACCAGATCGTAGATTTTTTGCTCGGCTTCCGAAAGAGTCTTCGGAATCGTGCCGGTGGGAATGATGGCGAAGTGATCGGAAATTTTCGCGTTGTTGAAAATGCGCTTGTTGGGATGTACCCAGCCGGAGCTCAGAATGTTTTTGGCATGGTTGACGTATTCCGTCTCTTCCAGCGAGCGCAGCGTGTCCTTGACGGTGCCGAGATAATCCTCGGGCAGATGTCGGCTATCGGTACGCGGATAAGTCAGCGCCTTGTGTCTCTCGTAAAGCGCCTGAGCGATGGACAATGTCGTCTTGGCAGAAAATCCAAAGCGGCCATTGGCTTCGCGCTGCAACGACGTAAGATCATAGAGCATGGGACAGGCTTCGGTCTTGGGCTTGCTTTCTTCTTCGACTTCGCCGTGCTTGCCCAGGCATTTGTTGCGGATCGCCTCGGCCTTGGCAGGCTCCCACAGGCGTTCTGCCCGGCTGTGTTCGTCATCGGACTTCTTGAATTTTTCGTCGAACCAGCGGCCTTTATAGGGTCCGGCCACAGCCTTGAATTCGGCTTCCACTTCCCAGTAGTCACGGGAGATGAAACTGCGAATGCGGCGTTCGCGCTCCACCAGGATGACCAGCGTCGGCGTTTGCACTCTGCCCACCGGCGTCTTGTAGAAACCACCTTCCTTAGAATTGAAGGCGGTCATGGCGCGAGTGCCGTTGATCCCGATCAGCCAATCCGCTTCCGAACGGCAGCGCGCTGCATCAGCCAGGGGTTGCATTTCCTTGTCGTCGCGCAGGTGGGCAAAGCCATCACGGATCGACGTTGCCGTCATGGATTGCAGCCACAGGCGGCGCACTGGCTTGTCGACCTTGGCGTGCTGTGCCACATAGCGGAAGATCAACTCGCCTTCACGACCCGCGTCACAGGCATTGATCAGGGCCCCTACATCCTTGCGCTTGATCAGCCGCGTCAGCAGCTTGAGCCGATCCTGCGTCCGCTCGATCGGATTCAGGGCGAAATGCGGTGGAATCACCGGCAGATGGGTGAAGGTCCATTTACCGCGCTTGACCTCGTACTCTTCCGGTACCGCCAGCTCCAGCAGGTGGCCGATGGCCGATGACAGCACGTAGTCGTCGCTCTCGAAATAATCGCCCTGACGCGTGAAACCGCCCAATACCTTGGCGATGTCTTGGGCGACAGAGGGTTTTTCCGCGATGATCAGTTGCTTGCTCATGGGCTATCCACGTGGAACGAGCGGCGCATGATAAGCGCCCCCGCCGGTGAGAAGCAAGCGTGAGTCAATGGCAGAGGCGGTCGGCCTCGTCGTCCTCGGACAGCAATTCCTCGAGAATCAGGGCGTCAAATTCATGCTGACGGCGCCACAGCACGACCAGTACGATGGCTTTGAGCTT
>JAYUFR010000074.1:0-2001 GCA_043738625.1 Sterolibacteriaceae bacterium | reverse complement strand
CACCGGTGCCCGAGCGCGCATCGGAGTTGCCGAACACCATGGCCTGGATGGTGACTGCGGTCCCCATTGCATGGTCGATGCCGTGATGTTCGCGATAGCGTTTGGCGCGACGGCCGTTCCACGAATCGAAGATCGCGGTGATGGCCAGCGTGAGCTGCTCGAACGGGTCGGTCGGCATTTCGCGCTGGCAGCTTTGCGCAATCAACTGCCGCCACTGGCCGGGCTCTGCGTCAGGCGGCAGTGCTTCGATCGATGAACGCATCACGATGCGAGCGAACATTTCACAGAAGCGCCGATGGCTATCGCGTGCGAAAGTCGCGCTGCCGGTTTCCTTTGCCAGCGTTACTTCGGTGGCGTCATTGATGCCGAGGTTCAGCACCGTATCCATCATGCCGGGCATGCTCACCGGCGCGCCGGAGCGCACGGACACCAGCAGCGGGCGTTGCGAACAGCCAATCTTGCGACCGGTGGCGGCTTCGATGTGGGCGATGCCGGAACGGACTGAAGCCAGCATGGACTCGGTCAGCGCACCGCCGTTGCTCAAATATTCGCGACAAGCAACCGTAGTCAGCACAAAGGCCGGTGGTACCGGCAGACCGAGCGCCTGCATGCGCGCCACGCTCCACGCCTTGCCGCCAACGAGTTGACGATCAGGCAGGCTGGTGCCGTCGAGGATCAGGCCGAGCACGGCAGGCTCAATGCGTCCGTTCATTCATCCAGCCTTCTTCCGTATACGCCTTGACAGGGCTGCATCATTGCCCCGAAAACTTCAGTTGGTGCGGGCGCTCGAACCAGTCCCGGCGCTGTTCCAAGGGTTGGGCAACATAGTCGCGCATGGCAGCGACAGCGTCGTCCGACAACATGGTGGCGAGAAAACCGTCACTTTCAATATCGAGTCCGTTCGCAAGGTTGGTATCCGACCCTTCATAGACGGCACGCTTGACCATGGCGATTGACAGCGGCGGCAGACGCGCCATCTCCTGGGCAAGCTGTGTTGCACGCGCCAGGGAATTGTCGGCCAATTCATGGATCAGCCCCAGCGTCAGTGCCTCTTCCGGCTTGACGATGCGCCCACGCAAAATGAACTCGATCGCGCGGCTGGCGCCGATCAATCTCGACAAACGTTGTGTGCCGCTGCCGCCGGGAAGAATGCCGAGCTTGACTTCGGGCAGCCCGTAGCGATGATCGCCGCGCATGCCGATGCGGATGTCGCAAGCGAGACAGAGCTCGAAGCCGCCGCCCATGGCATCGCCGTTCATCGCCACGATGACCGGCTTGGGCAGGTTGCGCAGACTCAGCAGCAAGGCATGGTAGCCGGCGGTCAGCGCCGTACCAGCCTTGCGCAGCGCTTCGCGATCTTCAGCATAGGAGAGCAGTTCCTCGACGCTGTAGTGGGTGATGAATTTGCCGTCGATTCCACTGACCAGTACGACGACTTTTATCGCGGGGTCGCGCCAGGTTTCTATCAGGTCGCCAAGCTCGCCTGCGCCCTCTGCGCAAAAATAGTTCATCGGCGGATTGAGGTAGCTCGCTGTCACCACGCCGCCTTCTGTTTTGCAGGTCCAGTAGCTCATCTTCTTCCTCCGCCGATTGGACTACTCACTCGTCACGCTTGCGATCCAGCAGGCGCAACAGGTCTTCGTGCAGTTCGAACCAGACAGTGTGATACGAGCTCACCTTTGCGCCGCTGACAAACTCGATCTGGCCGTCATCCACCTTGTCAAGCGCTTCGCCGAGACGATCGGCATAACGCCCAAGACGCGGCAGGTTTTTCGCCATCGCGGCAAGCATCGGTTCGGCACGCTCGTGCAGAGTGGCGATGCGGTCGATCAGCTTGCGGTCGTATTCGCCGTCGCTGTGGTCGTTGGGAACCCGCTCGCCAGCGACCTCGATGGTCTGCCATTCGGTAATCAACTGCTTCAGTTCGTTGTTGACGACTTCGAACTGGGCATAGCCATTCTTCAGCGACTCATCGGCGCGATGCGCTGCGAACTCACGCGG